>DATGNX010000100.1:0-45216 GCA_035306485.1 Burkholderiaceae bacterium | reverse complement strand
GTTGAAATGATTGGCGGCGTACATGGTGGCCAGCGCGATGGTTTCATCGCAGCGGGCGAAGGACATGCCCACGCGGTGATGCGATCGGGTGGTCATGGGTTCCTGCTCGGCCCCTTGCGCGATGCGCGCCATGGCGGCTACAGCTTCCACAGGATATTTGCCGGAGGCCGTTTCGCCCGACAGCATGACCGCATCGGTATAGTCGAGCACCGCATTGGCAACATCGGACACCTCTGCGCGAGTCGGAAGCGGGCTGGCGATCATGGATTCCATCATCTGCGTTGCCGTGATGACCAGCTTGTTCTGGTGGCGGGCGTGCTGAATGATCCGCTTCTGTATGCCCACCAGCCGGGCGTCACCGACTTCCACGCCCAGGTCGCCTCGCGCAACCATGACGCCGTCGCTGGCTTGAATCAGGTCGTCCAGTGCAGCGTCGTCTACCACCGCCTCGGCACGTTCAATCTTGGCGATGATCCATGCGTCACTGCCGGCGTCGCGGACCAGCTTGCGAGCAGTGTCGATGTCACGCCCATAGCGGGGGAAGGAGACGGCCACGTAGTCCAGCTCAAGTTCGGCGGCCAGGCGTATGTCTTCGTGATCCTTTTCCGTGAGGCTGGGTGCCGAAATGCCGCCGCCGCGCCGATTGATGCCTTTGTTGTTGGACAAGGGCCCGCCCACCACGACGGTGGTGTGAACCGCATGTTCCTCCACGCTGTCGACCTGGAGCACGACCCTGCCGTCGTCCAGCAGTAGCTCGTCGCCCGGGTTGCAGTCCTGCACCAGGCTCGGGTAGTCGATGCCCACGATGTGCTCGTTGCCTTCGTCGGCCGGGTGCGTGTTCGACAGGGTAAAGGGTTGCCCTCGCTGCAGAATGACCTGCACGTCGCTGAAGCGGGCAATGCGTATCTTTGGGCCCTGCAAATCGCCCATGATCGCAATGTGGCGTCCGAGGCGAGCGGAGATCTCGCGCAGCATCTGTACGCGCTGCCGGTGCTCGTCCGCGGTGCCATGGGAAAAATTCAGCCGAGCAACGTCCAGGCCGGCAAGCAGCAGTTGTTCGATGCTTTCTGGGCTGGAGCTGGCGGGACCGAGCGTGGCGACGATCTTGGTGCGTCTTCTCATGGATCGAGCCGTCCTTCTTGTTAGTTGGGGGCGGTCAGGCCCTGTGATAGGGGTGCCCCGTCATGATAGCCCACGCTCGATACAGTTGTTCACCAAGCAGCACACGTACCATCGGGTGCGGCAAGGTAAGAGACGAAAGCCTTAGTAGCTCGGGGCACTGGCGTTTCAGATCGGGATCGAGCCCGTCCGGACCGCCGATCAGGAATGCGACGTCGCTGCCCAGTGCGCGCCAATTTTCCAGCCGTGACGACAGCTGAACCGTGGTCATGTCCTTGCCGCGTTCGTCCAGCGCAACGCGATGACAAGCTGGTGGAAGCACGGCTTCAATGCGGCGTGCCTCGGCCGCCATCATCTGCGCGGGCGTCTTGCCGGACGTGCGGGGCTCAGGCTTGACCTCGCGAAGTTCCAGCGCGCAGTCGGGTGGAAGGCGCTTGGCGTAGTCCTTCCAGGCCTCGTCGACCCAGGCCGGCATGCGCGCACCCACCGCCACGACGATCAGCTTCATGCCGGGTCGTCGTCTTCGAACTCGAAACGTTCAGGCAGCGCCGGCAGCGTGGACTGCGGCAACAACTTGACGCGTACGGGCTTGTCGCCCCAGATCTCTTCCAGGTTGTAGTACTGGCGAATGGCCGGCTGCATGCAATGCACGACGATGTCGCCCAGATCAACCAGCACCCACTCGCCCGTTTCCTCGCCCTCGTAGGCCAGGATGGGAATGTTCCGCTCCTTGGCTGCGTCCACAACGCTGGCGGCCAGCGATCGGGTCTGACGGTTGGAGGTGCCGCTTGCGATGACGACCCGGTCGAACAGCCCGGTGATGTGTGAAGTATTGAAGATCTTGATGTCCTGCGCCTTGACGTCTTCAAGGGCGTCGATGACCAGGCGTTGCAGTTTCTGTATGTCCATAAGGGGCCGATGTCGCGGCGTCAAGCCGCTGAGGGTCGGTAGAGTCCGTGTCGTTGAATATATTGTGCCACGCCGGGGTGCAGCATGCCGTCGACGTTCTGGCCGGAAGCCAGGCGTTCGCGGATTTCCGTGGCAGACAAATCGATGGGAGCCATGGGTATTACGTCGAGCTTGCGGCCCAGGCGAGCGAGTTCATCCTGCAGGGCCGCGGGTGGATGCAGAGCTGCACCCGGCCGCGCTGCCACGGCTAAGTGAACGCGCGCGACGATGTCCTGCCAATCTTTCCAAGTGCAGAAATTCTCGAGCTGGTCTGCACCAAGAATCCAATAAAACTGATGGTCGGCGGGCAGCTCACGCACTGTGTCGATGGTATAGGTGGGGCCGCCGCGTTCGACTTCCACGGGGCTAATCTTCAGGCCCGGCTCATCGGCCGTGGCGATTTTGAGCATGTCCAGGCGTTGCGCTGGATCGGCGCCCAACGCTTCGCGCTGCCAAGGCTGCGCCGCGGGAATCAGCGTCACCGTATCCAGTTTCAGGTGCTGCAGTGCGTGGCGCGCCAACGACACGTGCGCCAGGTGGACCGGATCGAAGCTGCCGCCCAGCAGCCCGTGGCGCTGAGTTGCACTGCGACTCAAAACCACTCCCGCGGCCGCAGGTAGTCGTAAAGCTGCGCTTCTGGTGTGCCGGGCTCCGGGTGCCAGTCGTACTTCCATGCAGCGGTGGGCGGCATGGACAGCAGTATGGATTCGGTGCGCCCGCCCGACTGCAGGCCGAACAGGGTCCCGCGATCGTGTACCAGGTTGAATTCCACGTACCGCCCGCGCCGATAGGCCTGGAATTCGCGTTGAGCTTCGGTATAGGCCGTGTCTTTACGGCGTTCCACGATCGGCAAGTAGGCCGGTAGGAAGCACTCTCCCACCGCGCGCGTCAGGGCGAAGGATGGCTCGAATCCACCTTCGTTCAGATCATCGAAGAAGAGCCCGCCCACGCCTCGCGTTTCGCCACGGTGTTTCAGGTAGAAGTATTCGTCGCAGGCCTTCTTGTAGGCCGCGTACTTCTCCGGGCCGAAGGGTAGCAGCGCGTCGCGGCATTCCTTGTGGAAATGCCTGACGTCTTCCTCGAAGGGGTAGTAGGGGGTGAGATCCAGGCCGCCGCCGAACCAGAATACGTCCTCGTCGTTCGCTGACGCCGCATTGGCGACGAAGCAGCGTACGTTCATGTGCACAGTGGGTACATACGGGTTGCGCGGGTGCAGTACCAGCGAAACGCCCATCGCCTGCCAGGGCCGTCCGGCGAGATGCGGGCGGCGGGCGCTGGCGGTAGGCGGCAACTGCTTGCCACGGACATGGCTGAAAAGCACGGCCGCCCGTTCGAATACGGGCCCGCCCTCCAGGTAGCGACTCACGCCGCCACCACCTTCAGCCCGCGTCCAGGCGTCGCTGGCGAATGGAGCATCACCGACGCGCTCCAGCGCCTCGACGATGGTGTTCTGTAGGCCGGTCAGCCAGCCTCGGACGTCGTCTTCCTGGATGCTCATGCCTTCGTAGGTTCGTTGGACACCTTCCCCGGGGACGGCTGCAAGGCGCGCCAACCGATGTCGTGGCGGTATTGCTGGCCGTCGAAATGCGTGCGAGTGATGGCGTCGTAGGCTGCGGCCTGCGCCCGCTTCAGCGAGTCGCCCAGTGCTGTAACGCAAAGCACTCGTCCGCCGGATGTCTGCAGCGTGTCGCCTTCCAGCCGTGTCCCTGCATGGAAGATCACGCACTCCGCGGTGTCGGGCGCCAAGCGCGTGATTGGATCACCGGTGCGCGGCGTGCCAGGGTAGTTGGCGGCGGCGAGCACCACACCTAGCGCGGTGCGTCGATCCCATTCGATTTCGGCTTCGTCGAGCTTGCCCGCGATGGCGAGTTCCAGCGTTTCACTGAAGTCGCTTTTGATGCGCATCATGATGGGCTGGGTTTCGGGGTCGCCCATCCGGCAGTTGAATTCCAGCACCTTCAGCGAGCGTGTGGCGTCCGGGCCGGGGCCAATCATAAGGCCGGCGTACAGGAAACCGGAGTAGGGCACCCCGTCGCGCGCCATGCCGTGGATGGTTGGATGGATCACCTCACGCATGATGCGGTTGTGTAGCGCCGGAGAAACAACGGGTGCGGGTGAATAGGCACCCATGCCGCCTGTGTTGGGTCCGGTGTCGCCATCAAGTAGTCGCTTGTGGTCCTGACTGGTGGCCAGTGGCAGCACGTGATGGCCGTCGCACATTACGATGAAACTGGCTTCCTCGCCTTCCAGAAATTCCTCGATGACCACCCGGGCCCCTGCCGCGCCAAAGCTGCCTTCACCCAGCATGTCGCCGATTGCGGCGTGGGCCTCTTCCAGTGTGGCCGCCACGACCACCCCCTTGCCGGCGGCCAGGCCGTCGGCCTTCACCACGATCGGTGCACCCTGCTCATCAATGTAGCGGTGTGCAGCTTCGGCATCGGTGAAGGTGGCGTAGCCGGCGGTGGGGATATTGTGTCGGACCATGAAGGCCTTGGCGTAGTCCTTGGAACTTTCCAGCTGCGCGGCTTCGCGGATCGGACCGAAGATCTTGAGACCGGCGGTCTGGAAGGCGTCTACGATGCCCGCCGCAAGCGGCGCTTCAGGCCCCACAACGGTGTACGCGATCTTTTCCTTGCGAGCGAACTCGATCAGTTCGGGGATGTCCGACAGCGCCACGTTCTTGAGCTGGGGCGTTCGCGCGGTGCCGCCATTGCCCGGTGCAACGTAAACCGTTTGCACACGGGGGGACTGGGCAAGCCGCCAAGCCAGAGCGTGCTCACGTCCGCCGCTGCCGATGACGAGTAGTTTCATTTTCGTATGAGAGATAGTGTGGGCCCGGCGTGCCGGGCCGCTCGGGTGTCAGGAGGGTTGGGCGGATTCGTCGAAGACGGCCGTAGTGTAGACCTGTTGCACGTCGTCCAGCGATTCGAGCATATCGATGAGTTTCTGGGTGCGCTCGGCGTCCGAACCGGTGAGTTCCGTTTCGTTGAGCGCCTTCATGACGACGTCTTGTACTTCCGGTACCAAGCCGGCTTGCTCGAACGCAGCCTTGACGGCGGCGTAGGCGGAGGGTTCGCAAATGACTTCGATCATGCCGTCTTCATCGGTCTCGATGTCTTCGGCACCGGCTTCCAGCGCCACTTCCATGACTTGTTCCTCGGATACGCCGGGAGCGAAGAGGAACTGGCCGCAGTGCTTGAACATAAAGGTGACGGAGCCTTCCTGGCCGAGGTTGCCGCCATTTTTGGTGAGAGCGTGACGGACTTCGGCAACGGTGCGAGTGCGGTTGTCGGTCATGCAGTCGATCAAAATCGCCGCGCCGCCCGGACCATAGCCTTCGTAACGGACTTCTTCGTAGTTGGCGCCGTCCGCTCCGCCCGCCCCGCGCTGAATGGCGCGCTGGATGTTGTCCTTAGGCATGTTGGCGGCCGTGGCCTTGTCCCAGGCCAGGCGCAGACGCGGGTTGGCGTCCGGGTCGGGGCCGCCGGCGCGAGCCGCTACGGTGATTTCACGAATGATCTTGGTCCAGAGCTTGCCGCGCTTGGCGTCCTGACGCCCTTTGCGGTGCTGGATGTTCGCCCATTTACTGTGTCCGGCCATATTGATAGATAGTACGCTTGAAAAAACTGATTTTACCGTGTCGTGCTTTACACTCCGGCCATTGTGTCCAATTTAGACGTGGGGGTCAAAGCGCGATGACTGAACCGATCATTGTGGCGAAGGCGGCGGACACTGCCGTAACCCTGCTACCGCGGTATGCCAATCGGCACGGCTGTATCACCGGCGCAACCGGCACGGGTAAGACCGTTACGTTGCAAGTGCTTGCGGAAGCGTTCAGCCGGATCGGCACGCCGGTTTTCGTGGCCGACGTCAAAGGCGACCTGTCCGGTATCTCCCAGGCCGCCGTCCCCTCCGAGAAGCTCAAGGAGCGCCTGACCCGGCTGGGTATCGCCGAGCCGGCATGGGGCGGTTCGCCGGTGGAGTTCTGGGATCTGTTCGGCGAAAAGGGACATCCCTTGCGTGCCACCATTTCCGATATGGGGCCGTTGTTGCTGGCGCGGATGCTGGAGTTGAACGATACCCAGGAAGGCGTCTTGAATATCGTGTTCCGGGTCGCCGACGATGAAGGCATGCTGCTGCTCGATCTCAAGGATCTGCGCTCCATGCTGCAGGCGGTTAGCGACCGAGCGGCGGAGCTGCGCACGCGCTATGGCAACATTGCCTCGGCTTCCGTGGGCGCAATCCAGCGGGCGCTCCTGCGTCTGGAATCTCAAGGGGCGGATCATTTCTTCGGCGAGCCGATGCTGCAGATCTTCGACCTGATCCGAACAGACGCTTCGGGTCGCGGTGTGGTCAATGTGCTGGCGGCGGATCGGCTGATGCAGTCGCCGCGCCTATATGCCGTCTTCCTGTTGTGGCTGCTGGCGGAGCTCTACGAGAACCTGCCCGAAGTCGGCGACCTGGACAAACCGAAGTTTGTGTTTTTCTTCGACGAAGCCCACCTATTGTTCGATGACGCACCCAAGGCGCTGGTGGACAAGGTCGAACAGGTAGTGCGGCTGATTCGATCCAAGGGTGTGGGAGTGTATTTTGTCACGCAGAATCCACTGGATATCCCCGATACGATTTTGGGGCAATTAGGAAACCGGGTGCAGCACGCATTGCGAGCGTTCACACCGCGTGACCAGAAGGCCGTGCGCACCGCGGCGGAAACTATGCGGCCGAATGAAGGGCTAGACATCGTGTCTGCCATCACGGAGCTGGGCGTTGGAGAGGCGTTGGTGTCCATGCTCGACGACGCCGGCCGCCCGTCTCCGACCGAACGGGCATGGGTCGTCGCACCCGGGAGCCGTATCGGACCGGCCACGGATGCGGAGCGTCGTCAGATGGTTTCCGCCTCGCTGATGGGCGGCAAGTACCAGCAGGCCATCGACCGCGAATCCGCACATGAGGTCCTGCTGAAACGGGCGGAGAACCTCCCGACGCAGGAGGGTGCGAATAACGGTAAGGCAGCGGACACAGGCAAAGATGACGGCCTGATGGGCGCGGTGAGCGATTTTCTTTTCGGGTCTACGGGTCCGCGCGGGGGCCGTCGCGATGGCGTCGTTCAGTCCGTGGCCAAGAGCATGGTACGGCGCGCAGCCAATCAATTGGTGAGGGGCGTTCTGGGCTCGCTCACGGGCCGCCGCTAAGAGCGCGCACCGGCCGACAGCATTAAACGAGAAGCAGAGTAGAAGGATTCAATACGTGGTTAAGGTGATAGTGGCGACGGCGAGCACCGCCGATACGCGGTGTTGGCGCGATGCCATCCAAGCGGCGATGCCGGAGTGCGAAGTACTGGCCTGGGAGCCGGGTGCAGAGGAGACAAGCGCGCGATACGCGGCCGTGTGGTCCCCGCCCGATGCTTTCTTTCAGACCGAAACCAAGCTGCAGGCGGTGTTCAATCTTGGCGCCGGCGTCGATCACCTGCTTTCCCTTCCCAGCCTGCCTGCAGTCCCGCTATTGCGGCTGGAGGACGCGGGGATGGCGCCGCAGATGGCTGAATACGTTATTTACAACCTGGCTCGCCTGACCCGCGGCTTTGACACTTATGACGCCCAGCAGCGCCGCGCTAGCTGGAACCCATTGTCAGCGGTCCATCATGCTGACTGGCCGGTTGGCGTTATGGGACTGGGCAAGTTGGGGTCGCATGTTGCAGCAGCCGTCGCCGCCGTGGGGTATCCCGTTGCCGGTTGGGCACGCAGCCCCAGGCCGTCAAGCGGCCTGGTCACCTTTCATGGCAAGAATCAACTGGGCGATTTCCTGTCCAGGACTCGCGTGCTCGTGAATCTTCTGCCGCTTACGCCCGAGACGGCCGGCATCATTAATGCCGATCTCTTGAGCCGCTTGCGTCCCGGCGCTGTGGTCATCAACATCGCAAGGGGTGGGCACGTTGTGGATACGGACCTGCTAGCAGCGCTTGATTCTGGAAATGTACAGGCAGCGGTGCTGGATGTCTTCAATCAGGAACCCTTGCCCGCCCACCATCCCTATTGGTCGCACCCTAAGGTACGCGTCACGCCGCACGTATCGGCGATTACGCTGGAAGAGGACGCCGTCCGGCAGATCAGCGAGCGCATACGCAAGCTGGAGCGCGGGGAGCCAGTGGGCGGCGTAGTGGATCGCGTAACGGGCTACTGAACCTCGGTGGCGGCCATGAACCGCCTTAGCCGCGCTCCGGCTGTCGCAGTCCCGACCATACGATGGCGCCGATCATGATGGCGCCTCCCAGCAGCGCGCGCAGACTGGGATATTGCGCGAACAGGACGGCTGCAAACGCAATCGCATATACGGGTTCGAGAGCGATCACGATTCCTGCGCTGCGCGCCTTTAGCACCATCAGGCTCGAGACCAGCAGATAGTGGGAAAGCGCCGTGCAGAAGACGCCCAGCAGCGCCAGCCAGAACCAGTCGATCGGAGCGACCTGGCCGATGCCGCCTAAGCTGAAGGGTAAGGTGACCAGCACGACTACCAGGTTCTCCCAGCAGGCGACCTGATAGGCGGAAATATGGCCTGCGGCCCGGCGGTTGATTAGAGTGAACAACGCGAATGACAAGCCGGAGGCGACCGCCCACGCCAGGCCCACCGTGGCTTCGTCCCGAAAATCGAAGGAGGGAGTAACGAGCACCAGGCCGGTCGTCACCAGGAACAGGATCAGCCACTCCGCGCGGCTGATGCGCTCCCGTAGCACAAGCCATTCGCACAGCGTAATGAAGGCGGGAAAGCTTGCAAAGCCCAGCGTCGCGATTGCCACGCCGCCGACCTTGACGGCAATGAAGAAGGTGATCCAATGTATCGCCAGCATGACCCCTGCGATCGCCAGCACTGCCGCGCTGCGGCGGTCAATGCCGGCGCTCGCCGACGAGCCTTGCCAGCGCATGAAGGCCATCAGTGCCAGGACGGCGAACCCTGCGCGGCCCGCTGTGATGATCATGGCATCGGCTTGAATCAGTTCCCCGAAGATCCCGGTTAGCCCGAATAGTACGGCGGCAATATGAATGGCGATCAGGGCGTTATTGCGGGTCATAGCGATGCGACGGACGAAAGACAGAGAGATTACACTAGTGGGCAGTTTGGACAACTATTCGGAGACGGACTTGACGAACCAGGCCAAAGCAATACAGATCGAGACCCATGGCGGTCCTGAAGTACTGAAACTCGTGACGGTCGACGTACCGGCGCCCGCTCCCGGCGAGGTGACGCTGCGCCAGAAGGCGGCGGGCCTGAATTTCATCGACATCTATTTCCGCACCGGGCTGTATCCCCATCCGCTGCCCCACGGCTTGGGCTTCGAAGCAGCCGGCGACGTCGTTGCGGTCGGCGAAGGCGTGTCGCACGTTAAAGTGGGTGATCGCGTCGCTTATGGTCAAAGTCCTCTCGGTGCGTACGCCGAACTGCGCAACGTTCCTGCGAGTCGTGTCGTGAAGCTTCCGGACGCCATCAGCTATGAAGATGCGGCGGCGATCATGCTGAAAGGGTTGACCACCCAGTACCTGTTCCGTCAATGCTACCGCCTGAAGGAAGGCGAGACGGTGTTGTTCCACGCGGCCGCAGGCGGTGTCGGCTTGCTGGCGTGCCAGTGGGCCCGGGCTCTGGGCGTCAAGCTGATCGGTACGGCCTCCAGCCCCGAAAAGTGTGCGCTGGCCAAGGAGCACGGCGCATGGGAAGTCATCGACTACAGCAAGGAGAATGTCGTCGAACGAGTGAAGGAACTCACTAACGGTGAGAAGGTGCCGGTCGTCTACGACGGGGTCGGCAAAGACACCTGGATGACTTCGCTAGATTGTTTGCAGCCGCGCGGGCTGATGGTCAGCTTCGGCAATGCCTCTGGCCCTGTCGAAGGCGTGGATCTGGCTCTGCTGAACAACAAGGGTTCCCTGTATGTCACGCGCCCGAAGCTCGGTGATTACGTTCCAACGCAAGAAACCATGCAGGCGGCGGCCGATGAGCTGTTCGGCTTGATCCTCGACGGTCGCATCAAGGTTGCCATTGGACAGCGTTTCCCGTTAGCCGAGGCGGCACAGGCTCAGGTTGCGCTGGCCGCGCGCAAAACTACTGGCGCCACGATCTTCACAATCTAGTAATAAGCACACAGCAAGTAAAGCCAATGGGGTCAGACCACGATCTGTCGTTATGCGATAGATCGTGGTCTGACCCCATTTAATTAAGGACGCCGGTTTACTCCGGTGTGTTCTGCTTGTGGTAGCGCTGTACGCGCTCAACTTCCTCGCGCGAACCCAACACCACGCCAACACGCTGGTGCAACGCGGTGGGCTCGATATCCAAAATGCGTTGTTCGCCGTCGATGGCCAATCCCCCGGCCTGCTCGACGATGAAGCCCATGGGGTTCGCTTCGTACATCAGTCGCAGTTTGCCGGCCTTGCCGCTGGGGCGCTGGTCGCGGGGGTACATGAATATGCCGCCGCGGCTGAGGATCCGATGCACATCGGCGACCATCGAGGCGATCCAGCGCATGTTGTAGTCCTTTTCGAGGGGACCTTCCTTGCCGGCCAGACATTCGTGGATGTAGCGTCGCACGGGCATTTCCCAATGACGCATGTTCGACATGTTGATCGCGAACTCCTTGGTCTGCTCAGGAATTCGGATGTTGTCGTGGGTGAGGCGCCAGGCACCGGTTTCACGGTCCAGCGTGAATCCCACGACCCCATTGCCAACCGTGAGCACGAGCATGGTCTGCGGGCCGTAGACGGCGTAGCCGGCCGCTACCTGCCGGCTGCCGGGCTGCAGGAAGTCCTTCTCTTCCACCTCGCGGCCCGATGCCTCGGGAGGAGCCTGCAATACCGAGAAAATGGTACCGATCGAGACGTTTACATCGATGTTGGAGGAACCGTCGAGGGGATCGAACAACAGGAGGTATTCGCCCTTGGGGTAGCGATTCGGAATCAGGTGGATGGTCTCCATTTCTTCCGAGGCCATTGCCGCCAGGTGGCCGCCCCATTCGTTGGCATCAAGCAGGATCTCATTGGAGAGCACGTCCAGCTTCTTCTGGACTTCGCCCTGTACGTTCTCGCTGTCCAGGCTACCCAGCACGCCGCCCAAGGCGCCTTTGCCAACGGCATGACCAATGGCTTTGCAGGCCCGGGCGACCGTCTCGATGAGCAGGCGCAGTTCGGCGGACATGGCCTTCTCGCAGCGCTGCTGCTCGACCAGGTACTGAGTCAGAGATTTGTACTTCATTGATCATTGCTCCTGATGGATGCTCAAGGCTTTGTTGACGATCTCGGCGACGTTGCGCGAGAGCGTGGGGTGTTGCTGTATGCGTTCTAAAGCGCGACGCGCCGGTTCGCGCAGCGCCGGTGTCAGTCGCGACCAATTATCGAAGCAGCGGGCCAGTCGTGCCGCGATCTCCGGATTCAGCGCGTCCAGGGCCAACACCTGCTCGGCCCAGAAGGCATAGCCTGCCTCCGTATGGGCGTTTCCAGGATTGTTCATGCAGAACTGGAAGATGACGGAGCGGGCGCGATTCGGATTTCGCAACGAAAAGGCGGGGTGCAGCATCAGCGCCTGTACTTCGTCCACCGTGGTGTACGGCGAAGAAGCCTGCACGGAGAACCAGCGGTCAATCACCAGTGGATCTTCCTGCCAACTGTCGTAGAAGTGGCGGTACACCGAATTGCGGGCTTCCTCGCTACCCCAGCCCGCCAGTGCGGTCATGGCGGCCATGCAGTCGGTCATGTTGTTCGCGCTCTCGTATTGGCTCATGGCGAGGCGCGTGGCTTCGGGATGCCCGCCCGCCAACAGGTAGCCCAGCGCGAGTGCGTGCAAGGCACGCCGGCCGGCGGATTCGGGATCCGGCGAGTATGGGTGCCCGGGGTCTACGGTGGCGTCATGGTGCTGTTGCCAACGGGCCATCAGCTTCTGTCCGAGTTCCGCCTTTAGCTCGCGATGCGCCCGGAAGATCACCTGCGGGTCCATGGGGTTCATCTGCTCCAGGAGTTCTTTCTGCGCCGGCAGAGAGAGCACCCGCGCGAGGTAGGCCGGCGAAAGGCTGTCGTCTTGCAGCAGCGTCGTCCATGTTTCCACCAGCAGGTCGCTTGCGGGTGCCGACGCGTTGTCCAGAACCGCTTGCGCCCGGGCCAGGAGCAGACGGCGCGCCAGTTCTTGGCCGGCTTCCCAGCGTGCAAAAGGATCGGGGTCGGAGCGGGCTAGGAGAGCGAGCTCGGTATCCGGGCGGGAATAGTCAATCACCACCGGTGCGGAAAAGTCGCGCAACAGCGAGAGAATTGGGCGCTCAGCCACGCCCCGAAAGGTCCAGGAGGCGCTGTCGGTCGTCAACTCCAGCAGCACGGTGCCCGTGGCTGCACCTTCGAGCAGTTGTGTACCTTGCGGAATGATCGGCTCGCCCCGGGCGGAGAGCAGGCCTAGGGCTATCGGAATATGCAGAGGCGGTTTGTGGGCAGGCGGGTCTTCCAGAAGTTCGATGCCTGAAGGCGGGCAGCTCTGCGACAGGGTGACGGTGCAGCTGGCAGTGGCCGGGTCGTGATCCAGACGTACGCTGACGCGCGGTGTGCCGGCTTGGCTATACCAGTTCCGAAATACCTGAAGGTTGCGGCCGGGATGACGTTTCTGATAGACGAACTCCATGGCGGCAATGAAATCGTCGCAGGTGACTGCTTGGCCGTCGTGGCGCCGGAAGTACTCTTCCAGTCCTTCCCGGAAGCCGTCGCGACCCAGGAGCGTTTGCTGCATGCGGATGACTTCCGCGCCTTTCTCATACACCGTGGCGGTGTAGAAATTTGCGATTTCCTGATAACTTTCCGGCCGGATGGGGTGCGCCATAGGGCCACTGTCTTCCGGGAATTGCGCGACTCGCAATGTAGAGACGTCGTCTATCCGTTTGACTGCGCGGGCGCTGGCTGCGGCCGAACCCTCGAGGCCCTCGGCCAGCATATCCGCGGAAAACTCCTGATCGCGGAATACGGTGAGTCCTTCCTTCAGCGACAGCTGGAACCAGTCGCGGCAAGTGACGCGATTGCCGGTCCAATTGTGGAAATATTCGTGACCGATAACGGCTTCGATCGCACGGTAGGTAGTGTCCGTGGCTGTAGAAGGATCGGCGAGCACATAGGCGGAATTGAATACATTCAGGCCCTTGTTCTCCATCGCGCCCATGTTGAAATCGCGAGCGGCGACGATCATGAAGCGGTCAAGATCCAGTTCCAGGCCATAGCGCTGTTCGTCCCAGCGGATCGAACGCACCAGACAGTCCATGGCCCATTCGGTCTTGTCCTGTGCTCCATGGTCGCTATAGACCTGGAGCAGTACTTCACGGCCACTACGCGTTGTGATGCGCTGTTCGCGACAAGCGAAGTCGCCTGCCACCACGGCGAACAAGTAGCTGGGCTTCGGGTGCGGGTCTTCCCAAATGGCTTCATGGCGCCCTTGATCGAGATCGCGGCTCGAAAGCAGGTTGCCGTTGGACAGGAGCAGCGGATAACGGGTTTTGTCGCCCTGCAATGTCACCCGGTAACGCGACATGACGTCCGGGCGGTCGGGGAACCAGGTAATGCGCCGAAAGCCCTCAGCCTCGCACTGAGTGAACAGGTGTTCTCCCGATGTGTACAAGCCCATGAGAGACGAATTGAGTTCCGGCCGGCAGGTGCTCACGATTTCAAGCGTAAAGCGCTCGGTATCGGGTTGCAGGACCAGTGTGTCGTCGCGTAACTGGTATTCGGTTTCGGCTAGCTTTCTGCCGTTAACGGCCACGTATTCCAGGCCTAAATCTTGCCCATTGAGCACCAAGGGAACCGAACCGCTTGCGGCGCGCTCAAATTCCATGGAAGACGTTACCCGCGTGACCGCGGCGTCCAGTTCCAGTTTCAGCTCGACACGAGGCAGCCGGTAGGGAAACGGTTGGTAGTCATGGCGGGAGATGGCAGGGGAAATATCAGTTCGCATGGTAATGGACCCAGTCACAGTACGGCCATTGTAGTATTCGAACGACGCGCCCCGCGTGGGCGCAGGAGAGCATCATGAACGGTCAGGCTGCATTGCACCGAAACCCTCGAACCTGGGCCCTTTGGCTTGTTATGGCGCTGCTTGCGCTCAGCGGATGTGCATCCACGTTGTCGGCTCGGGTCGCGACGTATCAACAATGGCCCGTAGGCGCTCAGGGCGAATACTACCGTATCGTGCCGGGCCCGACGCAGGCCGGCAATCTGCAATTTGGCGCCTTTTCGGACATGTTGCGTGCCGCCATTGGGCCGACCGGTCTGCGGGAAGCCGTAAGCGGCGCCCAACCCCGTTTCGACGTGCGTATGGAATATTCAAATCCGGTTAAGCAGGCTTGGGTTCAGCGGTATGACGACTATTACTTGAATGACGGTTGGATGGGCCCCGCATTCGGCGGCTATTACGGCGGCTGGGGAGGTTGGGGTGGCGGCATTATGTATCGCACACCGATGGTGAATGTTCCGGTGAACGTATATAGCAATACGCTCACGGTCACCATAACCGATCAGAAGCAGGGCGGGATGGAAGTATATCGGGCAACTGCCACACACACGAGCGAGAGCGATAATCTGGAAGTGGTAATGCCGTATCTCATGCAGGCAATATTCGACGACTTCCCGGGGAATAACGGGCAGGTTCGCGAGATCCAATATGAACTGCCGCGTTAAATATTATTGTTATTAATTTTCATATATTGAAACAACTGAACGTGTGATCGCGTTCATAAATGGCCGGGGATTATGCCCGGCCATTTTGATCCGTCTTAGGGATTGATCAAAAAGCTATCACGGCTCTTGCCGGCAGCCTCGGCTTCGGTAATCCAGCGTGGCGGTTTACCGCGACCCGACCAGGTTGCATCGGTTTCCGGATTTCGGTACTTCGGCGGAACCGGCTTGCGCACGGCCGTGGTGCCTGCAGTTTTAGCGGTTTTGGACGCGCCTTTATTGGCGCTGCGCACGCGACGGTTATATGCGGCGGCAATGTCTTCGGGCGTGATATCGTATTCCCGCATGCTGCGGATAATGTCATTGATGACGGGCGTGCGTTGTTTTTGTTCCAGCGCAGCCGCCTGCTTTTGAAGACGGAGGATTTCTTTTTCAAGTTTGCGGCGCTGCATGGCGTAATTGGCTCTTGTCATGTATTTCCCGATTAATGGATACATCATCGAAGTGCCGCCCGTAATCTTCTTTCGGCGGCAAAGCATTCATATTCTAACTTTATGTGATTAATCAGTGAATGGCTTCAGTGATTAATTTGCGCATTTAATTAATGAGGCAACATGAAGGAAAAGAGTTCTCTTAATGTCGCCGCCGTTCAAATGGTGTCGGGTGCGTCTGTTGAAGCGAACCTGGCAAAGGCTAATCAACTTGTCACAGCAGCAGTCGAGAAAGGCGCACAGCTGGTTCTCTTGCCCGAATACTTCTGTTTTATGGGACGTCGGGATGCCGACAAGTTGGCAATCGCTGAAACGCCCGGCGCAGGGCCGATTCAGGAATTCCTGGCGCGCACCGCACAGCGACATCGCATCTGGCTCATTGGGGGAACCTTGCCCCTGAAAAGTGAGGACGAGAATCGCATCTACAATGCATCGCTCGTATTCGATCCGGATGGCAAGCAGGTCGCCCGATACGACAAGATTCACTTATTCGGTTTCCGTAAAGGCGACGAAGCGTACGACGAATCGTTGTCGATCCGTGCAGGCCGACCGCAACAGCAAGCATTCCAAGCGCCCATTGGACGCGTCGGGCTTTCGGTCTGCTACGATCTGAGATTCCCGGAGCTTTACCGAGCCATGGGCGATCTCTCTTTGATTGTGATGCCGGCGGCCTTCACTTACACCACAGGCTCCGCCCACTGGGAGATCCTCCTGCGCGCGCGGGCCATCGAGAATCAGTGTTATGTTCTGGCCGCCGCTCAGGGTGGCCGCCATGAGAATGGCCGCCGCACCTGGGGCCATTCCATGCTGGTCGATCCATGGGGCGAAGTGATTTCCTGCTTGCCCGAAGGGGAGGGCCATGTTGAAGGTCGGATTGAACTCACCCGTATCGACGAGGTCCGAATATCATTGCCGGCGCTCCGGCATCGCGTCATGTAGTGGGCCCGGCAGGGGCCCAGCGCTCAGTTCCAATATAGAGTCCTATCAGAGATGAAACCCGTAGACCACGCCTTGAACTCACTGGCAACCGCCAAATCCGTATTGCTGGATCCCTGGGGTCTCACGGAAGCCGATATGTCGACCGCGTTAGGCGAGATCCTCACGCATCGCGTCGATTATGCCGACCTGTATTTTCAGTACACGCGCAGCGAAGGTTGGAGCCTGGAAGAGGGCATCGTCAAAACAGGCAGCTTTTCGATCGAGCAAGGGGTCGGTGTACGCGCGATCAGCGGTGAAAAGACGGCCTTTGCATATTCCGACGCCTTGTCGGCCGACGCCTTGCTTTCGTCGGCCCGTGCCGTGCGCAGCATTGCACGCCGAGGCGCCGGCAAGCGCAAAATCAGTGTGCCCGGAGGTGAAACACCGTTAGCGCTGTATCCGGCAATCGATCCCGTCGCGTCCATGGGGTCCGCCGACAAGGTCAAGCTCCTGGAGCGGGTCGAAGCTTTCGCTCGCGCGGTGGATCCGCGCATTATCCAGGTGATGGCCAGCCTGGGCGCGGAGTACGACGTAATCCTGGTGGCAGGCAGCGACGGTCGCATGGCGGCCGACGTCCGGCCGCTGGTGCGTCTGTCGCTTACCGTGATCGCCGAACATGCCGGACGCCGCGAGATGGGGCATGCGGGCGGGGGCGGGCGTAGTGGGCTCGATTATTTCACTGACGACATCTTGCGCGGCTATGCCGAGCGCGCCGCTCACGAGGCCATGACCAATCTTCAGGCACAACCCGCGCCGGCCGGTGAGATGACGGTCGTGTTGGGTTCCGGATGGCCGGGCATCTTGTTGCATGAGGCCGTGGGCCATGGGCTGGAAGGCGATTTCAACCGGAAGGGTTCCAGTGTGTTTTCGGGCCGTATCGGCGAGCGGGTGGCGTCGCCGGGTGTCACCGTGGTCGACGATGGAACACTCGAAGGGCGGCGCGGCTCTCTGAATATCGATGACGAAGGTACGGCCACCCGCTCCAATGTGCTGATCGAAGACGGCATCTTGCGCGGCTATATGCAGGATACGCTCAATGCGCGGCTCATGAAGCAGGGTGTCACCGGCAACGGCCGGCGCGAATCGTATGCCCACCTGCCCATGCCGCGCATGACCAATACCTATATGCTGGCCGGCAGCACTCCGCCGGAAGAGATCATCGCATCGGTGAAGAAGGGCCTGTACGCCGTCAATTTCGGCGGCGGCCAGGTGGATATCACTAGCGGGAAGTTCGTTTTCTCGGCGTCCGAGGCCTATCTGATTGAGAACGGACGTGTCACTGCGCCGGTCAAGGGGGCGACGCTCATCGGCAATGGTCCGGACGCCATGACTCGCGTAAGCATGATCGGCAACGACATGCGGCTGGACTCCGGCGTAGGTACCTGCGGCAAGGAAGGCCAGAGTGTGCCGGTGGGCGTTGGCATGCCGACGTTGCGCATGGACGGCCTGACGGTGGGCGGCACGGCGTAACGGGACCCATGCGGCGTAACGGCGCCTAGTGCGGCGCAGCCGCAGCCATATACGTAGCTGAATGTCCACAATCCCAGACAAAGCGGGGGCGTTGGTTGACACCCACATGCCCCCTTACTACCATTCTTATAGAAATAACTGCAGTTCCATTCTTTCGGGTACATGATGGTTTCTACGGATACCGCGCCCCAATACGACCTGCGCATCTTGCGGGCGTTGCGGCGTATCACTCGCGCCATTGCGCTTCATTCCCGTCAGCTCGCCGCCTACAGCAACATCACCGCCCCACAGCTGGTGTGTTTGCGTGCAGTCGTCGAGAGCGGGCCGCTCACTACAACCGCCATCAGCCGGGAGATCCATGTCAGCCCCAGCACGGTGGTCGGTATTCTGGATCGTCTCGAAGATAAGGGCTGGGTCGTACGCGAACGCAGCCGAGAAGATCGACGCATCGTCATGGTGTCGGCGACTGAAACCGGTCGCAATTTGGTGCGCGACACACCATCGCCCTTGCAGCAGAAGCTGGCCGACGCGCTCTGTGAATTGCCCGAGCTCGAACAGGCCACCATCACGCTCTCCCTGGAGCGTATCGTTGCACTCATGGAGTCCAGCCATCCCGCCGAAGCGGCGCCTGGCGAGACCGCTTCGCCCATGCTTGACGTGCCGCTCGAAGGCGGCACTCAGCCAGAGTCGGGTATCGCGGTTTGACGGGCGCGGTGGCTCGAACTACAGGCAAAGCCTGCGAGGGGAGTAGACCGTGATTGAACCCACCATTCTGGAACGTGTTCAGTCCCAGGTTCGGGACTACGCTCGTTGCGCCGGGGCCAGCCTGTTTACGCGGGCCCAGGGATCCGTGCTGGCGGACGCTTGCGGTCGCCAGTACATCGACTTCAGTAGCGCCGCCGGGGCCCTCAATTACGGCCACGGCAATCCCCTGCTTATGCAGATGCTACGGCGCGGCTTGCAGGACGAAGGCGGCACGCCGCCGGCCACGCACGCGCTGGAACGCTTTCGAGAAGCCGTTGCGCGCTACCTGCTGCAACCTAGGGGTTGGGATTACGCGGTCCACTATACGGGAACAACGTCGGCCGCCGCCGTCGAGGCTGCCTTGAAAGTGGCGCGTCGCGCGACCGGTCGCCATAAGGTCGTATCGTTCACCCGTTGCGAGGTGTTCCGGTCCGAACCCGGGGCCACCCCGGTGTGGGCAGGTTGTACGGGCGTGGGCGATACGCTGTTCATGCCGTACGACGGCAGCTTCGGCCCGGACGTCGACACAATGGCCTATCTGGAGCGGCAGCTGGACCTCTGTCGTCGCGACAAGGAAAAGCCGGCAGCCGTTATCGTCGAGACCGTATTGGGCGAGGGCGGCGTCGATGTCCTGAGCTGGCGCTGGCTGCGCGACCTCGAAACCCTGTGCCGGCGGCACGGCATGTTGCTCATCATGGATGAGACCATCGTCGGTTGCGGGCGTACAGGGCGATTCTTCAGTTTCGAGGCCTCCGGTGTACGAGCCGACCTGGTCGCTCTGTCGCGTTCCTTGTCGGGATTCGGCTTGCCCATGTCGGTGCTATTGCGCCGGCCCGATCTGCCCGCAGCCGAACACGTACCTACGCCGGCCGATGAACGCGCTGGACTTGCTCTGCTCACGGCCGAGCACGTGCTCGAAGCTTATTGGGCTGACGACAGCTTTGCCCTACACGTTCGTCGCAAGGAGCGGTTGGTGCGCGACTGGCTCGAAAACCTTGTGCAAAGCTATGCGCATTTGGGGTTGGGCGTAAGGGGGCGTGGCCTTATTCAGGGACTTGTCACACCGCCCAACAAAGGCATGGCGACCGAAATCGCCAGCAAGGCGCTGGATGGAGGCGTGGTCACTCTGACGACCGGCGCCAATGACGAAGTCCTCAAAGTGCAGCCGGCGCTCACTATCGACGAGGAGCTGCTCGTCCAGGGGCTGGAAATCCTTGACCGTGCGGTTACGGACGTCTTCGAAACCCGCGGCTAGCTGGGGGCGTGTGCCCGTGGCGTGATCAGCAAGGGGCTGCTAAGCCGCCCCCGTCACATCCAGGCAATCCTTGAGGAAGTCGCGTGTGCGTTCTTCCTTGGGGTCCACGAAGACCTGCTCCGGCGGGCCTTGCTCCACGATGCGTCCCTTGTCGAAGAAACACACGCGGTCCGAGATCCTTTTTGCGAACTGCATTTCGTGAGTTACCAGCAGCATGGTCAGGTCGTGTTCCTCCGCCAGCCGCTGAATGACGCTCAGGACTTCGCCCACCAGTTCGGGGTCCAGTGCCGATGTCGGTTCATCGAACAGCATGATGTTCGGCCGCATGGCGAGCGCTCTTGCGATGGCCACGCGCTGCTGTTGGCCTCCGGAAAGCTGGCTAGGGAATTTGTCGGCCTGATCGCTGAGCCCCACCAGTTCTAAATATTCCTCCGCGCGTTGCTTTGCCTCTTGTCGCGAGAGGCCTAGCACGTGTATGGGCGCTTCAGTGACGTTGCGCCGGACGGTCATATGCGGGAACAGGTTGAACTGCTGAAACACCATGCCCATTTCTTTACGCATCTCGCGCAAGTGATTTTCGCTGGCGGGTACCAGTACACCGTCTTCCCGGCGCTCGTGCCATAGCGGTCGACCCGCTACGTGTATGACGCCTTCGTCTATCGTTTCGAGCGTCATGAGGATGCGTAGGACAGTGGACTTGCCGGATCCGGAGGGACCAATGATGGTGACCTTTTCTCCTTTGCGCACTTCAAAGTCGAGCGCATCTAGGACGGTGACGTCGCCGAAGCGCTTCACGACCTTGTCGAAATGGATGATGGCATCGGGGTCCGGCGCGGCGGGCACGGACGTGCCTGGGGTCGAGTCGTCGTTCATTTCAAGGGGATTCCTCGTTTGGGCAGGCGCGTATCCAGGTAACGGATGGCTGCCGCCGCCACCAGGGTGAGGATCAGGTAGATCAGACCCACCATGGATAGCGGTATCAGGTAATTGAAAGTGCGGTCGCCGATGATCTTGGCGACATTGAGCATTTCGAGTACGGCCACCACGGACAGCAGCGGCACGTCCTTCATGATGGAGACCAGGTAGTTGCCCAGCGCCGGAATGATGCGCGGGATGGCCTGAGGCAGGATGATGACGCCAAACGTGCGGCGTGGCGACAGATCCAGCGCCCGAGCGGCCTCAGACTGCCCCAGCGGCACAGACTCGAGGCCTGCGCGATACACCTCGGAGGTATAAGCGCTGTATTGCAGACCCAGCGCCAGGGCGCCGGTCATGAACGCAGGCAGCACAAGCCCGTATTCCGGCAACACGTAGTACAGGAAGAAGAGCTGCACTAGCAGGGGCGTGTCCCGGATGAACTCGGTAATGAATCTTGCCGGCCACGAGATCAATTTCAGGGGCGAAGCCTTCAGGCCGGCCAGGATCAAGCCGAGCACGATGGCAATGAGGAAGCCGAGCGCCGCAGCCTGCAGCGTGACGACCAGCCCTTTCAAGAGAATGGGAAGAATGGACAGGGCAAATGCCCAATTGCTGGAGGTGTCCCACGCGATACCGAGAAGCATGTCAGGCCCTCCCTGCGCGCCAGCGCCCGACGGAGCGCTCCAGCAGCATCATCAGTGCACTAAGCACTAGCGCCATACCGAAATACATGAAGAGCAGCAACGTATATACGGTCGTGCTGTCCTGGGTGAAGTTGCGGATCTGTTCCGCCCGGAACGTCATGTCGCCCAGGCTGATCAGCGAAACCAGCGCCGTATCCTTCAGGTTCTGCACGGCGAGATTCCCAAAGCTTGGGAGCATTTCAGGGACGGATTGGGGCAGGGCGATGCGCCATAGGGTCTGGCGCGGCGTGAAGTCCAGCGCTTTGGCGGCTTCATGTTGGCTAAGTGGCACCGACTGTATGGCGCCGCGCACCACCTCGGCACCGTAAGCCCCGATATTTAGGCTGAGCGCCAAGGTGCCTGCCACCATCGGTGGCAGGCGCCAGTCCAGGCCGAGCATTTGACCCACCAAAGGCAGGGCGAAGTACAGCCAGAAAAGTTGCACCAGCAGCGAGGTACCGCGAAAGATCTCGATCAAGGCGACCGAGATCCCTTTCAGCGCCCAGTTGTGGGACAACCGTCCCAGGCCGAATGCGAAAGCGAAGAAACCGCCCAGTACCGTGGAATAGACGGTAAGCTGTGCGGTGACCCAGGCACCTTCCAGCAGCGGCGGGAGATACGACAGCCAGTTCATTACGAACTTAGCCGGCGCACAGCTGTTCGGTGGTGCGGCTGGTGGATTCGGAGGCGTCCGTCTCGCTGAATCCGTAGGTCGTCAGGATTTGCTTCCATTCGTCCGTTTGTTTGAATTTGGCCAGTTCAGCACTCACCGCATCGCGAAGGTCTTGCGACTCCTGGCTGAACGTGAAAGCGCCCCAGCTGCGGACGGGCTCTCCGTTGATGACCGGATCGGTGAAGTTCGCCGCTGCTTCGACGCGGTTACTTTGCTTGGCCAGCTCGCTCACGGTGAGACTGGTTGCCGCGTAGGCGGCAGCTCGACCGGTGGATACGGTGGAGATGGCGTCGGCATTGTTAGAAAGCGTCACCATGCGATCCGGCGGTACCCCCAGCGCTTGCAGCATTTCCAATTGGTCGGCACCGGCCATGATGGCGACCTTGTGGTCGGATTTGGCGAAATCCTGGTAGGAGTGCACGTCTTGCGGGTTGCCCTTGGCAACGAGCAGCCCTTCACCGTAGGACGTGTTGGGCTCAGAGAAGAGTACCTGCTTGCAGCGTTCGGGTAGGACGGCCATTTCTGCTGCCACCATATCAAAGTGGTCGGCCCTCAGCCCAGGAATTAGTGAACTGAAGTTGGTGGAGACCCATTCAATTCGTTCAATGCCGAGTTGCTTCATGACCTGGCGCGCCACATCCGGTCCGGCGCCCTTCGCCTCGCCGCTCAGATCGACATAGCCGTAGGGGATCTCGTTAGCGACCGCAATCCGGATCTGGCCGCGCTGTTTGATCTGTTCCAGTGTGGCCGCATGGGCGGTCGATAACGGCGCGCATATTGCAGCGGCAACAGCAAGCGCCATTGCAAGGTAGCGACCTTTGTTCTGTTTCTGATTGGAGGTGATTTCTGCGGGCATATTGCGCTCCTGTCGCTTTCAATGACAATGGTTCGGTGGGAAATCATACACTGAACAATAATTTCACCTCAAACCAATACGGGGGTGCCGAACTCAGCTTGCGGCGACTCTTGTGTGGATGTACTAGCAAATTTCGGACTCACGCACGAAAAAATCCTTGGCAGGCGTCCAGGGAGTGTGCTAAGGTTGCCTTCATGCGTACCGTATTCCAGTTTTTCTTCTTTTACTTTTATGCTTTTCCTAAGCCGCTGGTGGAGGAAGGGAAGCGTCGTACGCACTGAAATAATTCAAATTCCCAAGAAAGCCGCCGGCGGAACGCCAGGCGGCTTTTTTTGTATCTGCCTGGTCGAGCTGGTCAAACATTATGGAGCCTACCGTGTCGCACAATACTGATGATTTACGTATCCGTGAAATCAAGGAGCTGTCCCCCCCCTCGCACATCATGCGCGAGTTCCCCTGCACTTCGGACATCTCCTCGGTGGTCTACGGCGCGCGTAAGGCGGTGCACAACATCCTGAACGGCACGGACGACCGTATGGTGGTGGTGATCGGGCCTTGTTCCATCCACAGCCCCGCCGCCGCTCTTGATTACGCCCGTCTGCTGCGCGCCCAGCGTGATGCTCACGCCGGCGAGCTGGAAATCATCATGCGGGTGTACTTCGAGAAGCCTCGGACCACAGTCGGCTGGAAAGGACTCATCAATGACCCCGCGCTCGATGGCAGCTTCAACATCAACAAGGGTCTGCGCATTGCGCGCGAGCTGCTCATTCAGGTCAATGAACTGGGTCTGCCCGCCGGTTGCGAATTCCTGGACATGATCACGCCGCAATACATTGCCGATCTCGTTTCTTGGGGCGCCATCGGGGCACGCACCACGGAAAGCCAGGTGCACCGTGAACTGGCATCCGGCTTGTCCTGCCCCGTGGGCTTCAAGAATGGGACGGACGGCAACACGAAGATCGCCATTGATGCCATGTTGGCCGCCTCCCAGCCGCACCATTTCCTTTCCGTTACCAAGGGCGGTCATTCCGCTATCGTTTCTACCGTGGGCAACAAAGATTGCCACGTGATTCTGCGCGGCGGTAAGGAACCCAATTACGACGCCAAGAGTGTGGAGGCCGCCGCACAGATGATCGCCAAGGCCGGTGCGTTGCCGCGGCTTATGGTGGACGCCAGTCACGCGAACAGCTCCAAGGACTACCGCAAGCAGCCGCTCGTCATCGACGACGTCGCGCGGCAGGTAGAGGCGGGCGATGACCGCATCTTCGGCGTCATGGTGGAGAGCAACCTCGTGGCGGGCCGTCAGGATCTGGTTCCGGGTCAGGAACTTACGTACGGCCAGAGCATCACCGATGGCTGCATCGACTGGGAAGATTCCGTGCGCGTACTCGAGCGACTGGCCCAGGCGGTGCGCGTCCGCCGGGAGCGTGCGTCGCAATCAGCAAATGCCCTGATCGGCAGCGCCGCGTAAAACAGTTAGTATCGCATCACCTCCGCGGTCGCCGCGTCGGGCGAACGGGGGGTGGTGCGCGGCGGTGGAATCGTGCGCAAGTAACAATAGGAATTTAAGCGTGAATGCCATAGATCCGCTGCACAGCCAGCGTAGGCCCATCCCCGAAGGCTTTATCGAAGCACTGCGCGAGCGTTTCGGCGATCGCATGTCCACTTCTGCGGCGGTATGTGAACATCACGGTACCGATGAGTCCCCGTACGAGACCATGCCGCCCGACGCGGTGGTTTATGCCACTAGTACAGAAGAGGTGGCGTGGGTGGCGGCGCACTGCCACAGCCATGGCGTACCGCTGATTCCCTACGGGGCGGGGTCGTCGTTGGAAGGGCACCTTCTGGCAGTGCAGGGCGGGGTGTCGCTAGACCTTTCCCGCATGAATCAGATCGTCTCGCTGCACCCGGAAGACTTCACCGTCACCGTGCAGGCCGGTGTTACGCGCAAGCAGCTGAACGACGAAATCCGCGATACCGGTTTGTTTTTCCCCATCGATCCCGGCGCTGATGCGAGCCTGGGCGGCATGGCGGCTACCCGCGCATCCGGAACGAATGCGGTCCGTTACGGCACCATGCGCGAGAACGTGGTGTCGCTACAGGTCGTGACGGCCGACGGCCGAGTGATCCAGACCGCGAGCCGAGCCCGCAAGTCTTCGGCCGGTTACGACCTGACTCGTATCTTTGTGGGCAGCGAGGGTACGCTGGGCATTATTACGGAGGTCACGGTCAGGCTGTACCCCCAACCGGAAGCCATCTCGGCGGCCATCTGCAATTTTCCCGATCTGCGTTCGGCGGTGCAGAGCGTGATCGAGATCATACAAATGGGTATACCGGTCGCCCGTGTCGAATTCATGGACACCATGGCGGTTCGGGCCACCAACGCCTATAGCAAGCTCGAACTCAAGGAATCGCCCCTGCTGCTGTTTGAATTCCATGGCAGCCCGGCGGGCGTGCGTGAGCAGGCCGAAGCCGTTCAAGAGATTGCCGCCTCCAATGGAGGAGAAGATTTCGCCTGGGCGGAACGCCCAGAAGATCGCAGCCGGCTCTGGACCGCGCGTCATAACGCCTATTTCGCCGGCTTGCAGCTACGTCCGGGATGTCGCGCCAGCACGACCGACGTCTGCGTTCCCATTTCGCGTCTTGCCGAATGCGTGACCGAAACTGCCGCTGAAATGGACCAGGCAAGCTTCCCGTATACGATTGTCGGGCACGTTGGCGACGGCAACTTCCATGTGCTTATGCTGCTCGACCCGGACGACCCGGCGCAGTTCGAAGAGTCCGAAGCCCTCAACCGACGGCTGGTGGAGCGAGCGCTGCGCATGGAGGGCACATGCACCGGTGAACATGGCGTGGGCCTGCACAAGATGGGCTTCATGGAGGCCGAGCATGGGCGCGATGCGCTTGACCTCATGGCCGAATTGAAGCGCGCTTTTGACCCGCGCAACATTCTGAACCCCGGCAAGATCCTGCCCGTTGCCGAGCTTGGCGCCTGAATCCGTGTCGGGTCGCCTATTCGCCTGTAAGAGACCATGAGCGCCAATGCCATTAATCCCGCGACGCTGACTGCTGCCGACTTCGACGGCCTGCTAGAGCGCCTTTCCGGGCAGATTCCGGAGCACTGCATCCTCACGCGCACCGAGGATACGCGCCCGTACGAATGCGACGGCCTGGCGCTGTATCGTGCCTTGCCGCCCGTGGTGATCCTGCCCGAGGACGAATCGCAGATCATCGCCGTCGTCCAGGCATGTAAAGCCTTCAATATTCCCATTGTGCCGCGTGGCGCAGGTACAGGCTTGTCGGGCGGCGCCATGCCGCATCCGCGCGGCGTGCTGCTGGGCGTGTCGAAGCTCAACCGGATACTCAAGGTGGATCCGGAATCGGCTACGGCGGTGGTTGAACCCGGTGTGCGTAATTTGGCCATTTCGGAAGCCGCTGCGCCGCTGGGTCTGTATTACGCGCCGGATCCGTCCAGTCAGATCGCCTGTTCGATCGGCGGCAATATTGCCGAGAACTCCGGTGGCGTGCACTGCCTCAAATACGGTCTTACCGTGCACAACGTGCTGCGGGTGCGTGTCGTGACCATGGACGGCGACGTCGTCGAATTCGGGTCCGAAGCCCCGGATAGCCCCGGCCTGGATCTTCTCTCCGCTTTCATCGGCTCCGAAGGCATGCTGGGCATCGTCACCCAGGCTACCGTCAAGCTGATCCCTTCGCCGGCCTGCGCGCGAGTCATCATGGCCAGCTTCCCCACGGTGGAGGCGGCGGGCGATGCGGTAGCCAACGTCATTGCCACCGGCATCGTGCCCGCGGGGCTCGAGATGATGGACAAGCGCGCCACTCACATGGTCGAACCCTTCGTGAAGGCCGGCTACGATCTGGACGCCGAAGCCATTCTGCTTTGCGAGTCCGACGGTACGCTCGACGAGGTCGAAGATGAGATCGAACGCATGAACGCCGTATTCGCGGCGGCCGGCGCCACCCGCCTGCAGGTGTCTACATCCGAGGAAGAGCGGTTGCGCTTTTGGGCCGGGCGCAAGAACGCCTTTCCCGCGGCGGGGCGGGTCTCCCCCGATTACTACTGCATGGATGGCACCATTCCGCGCCGTCATCTCGCTCGTGTGCTCAATGCCATCACCGACATGGAAGAGGAATACGGCCTGCGCTGTGCAAACGTGTTCCACGCGGGCGACGGCAACCTGCATCCACTGATTCTCTTCGACGCCAATTCGCCGGATGAAGTCGAGCGCGCCGAGAAGTTCGGCGCCGCCATCCTTGAGCTATGTGTGGAAGTAGGGGGTACGGTCACCGGTGAACACGGGGTCGGCATCGAGAAGATCAATCAAATGTGTGTTCAGTTCTCCAGGCAAGAGCTGGATTTCTTCCTGGCATTCAAGAGGGGATTTGATCCTCACGGCTTGCTGAATCCTGAGAAAGTGATCCCGACCCTGGCTCGCTGCGCAGAGTATGGACGCATGCATGTCCATGCCGGTGAGCTGAAGTTCCCGGATATTCCCCGTTTCTAAGGAAGGTGGATGGAGTTCGTTCTTTCCGAGATGATCGATCAGGTCATGACCGCCCGGGCGAGTCACCGCCCGCTGTATATCCGGGGCGGGGGAACCAAGCAGTTTTATGGCGAGCCGTCGGTAACACCGGCTAATGGCGGTGTGCTGGATATGTCCGCCTATACCGGCGTGGTTAACTATGAGCCTTCTGAATTGGTAGTGACCGCAAGAGCCGGGACACCGCTGGCAGAAATCGAGGAACTTCTTGCCGCTAACCGACAGATGCTCGCCTTCGAGCCCCCGCGTTTTGGGCCAGCCTCAACGATAGGCGGTTGCGTGGCGTCCGGGTTGTCCGGCCCTCGACGAATGGCCGCGGGTGCGTTGGGCGGGTTCGTGTTGGGCGCACGCCTACTAGACGCCAACGGCACCGAATTGCGGTTTGGCGGTGAGGTCATGAAGAACGTGGCCGGCTACGATATTTCCCGCCTGCTCGCCGGTTCGATGGGCATTTTTGGAGCACTCACTGAGGTCTCCCTGAAAGTGGCTCCCATTCCGCTGGCGGAAGAGACACGGGTATTGAATCTCACCGAGGCAGAGGCACTGCGGCTTTTCAATACCTGGCGCAATCAGCCGCTGCCGGTCTCCGCCTCCGCATGGGAAGCCGAAGGCGACACCGGCGTATTGCGCGTGCGTCTTTCGGGCAGCTCGCCGGCGCTCAGAAGCGCTGCCAAGATAGTGGGCGGCGACCGCATGGACGATGCTCAGGCAGCCGCATACTGGGACAGCCTTCGTGACCAAACCCATCCATTCTTCGCCGCTCGGCCGCTGTGGCGACTTTCTTTGCCGCCTACCACGCCGGTTCTGGGGCTTGGCAATATGCTCATCGAGTGGAACGGCGGCCTGAGATGGCTGGGTGGCAATGAGCTTGAACCGGACTTCGTCCGCATGGCGGCCTCTCGACACGGCGGGCATGCCACCTTGTATCGGTACGACGGGGAACCCACAGTACCGGTGTTCCACCCCGTATCCGCCGGCGTGCAGGCGATCAGCCAGCGCTTGAAACAGGAGCTGGACCCCAGCGGTATGTTCAATCCCGGCAGGCTCTTCCGCGATTTCTGAGACCATCATGCAGACCAATCTTGCTTCCTGGATACGCAATACGCCGGAAGGTGACCAAGCCGAAGAAATTCTGCGCCGCTGTGTGCACTGTGGATTCTGCCAAGCCACCTGTCCCACTTATCAGGAACTGGGCGATGAACTGGACAGCCCTCGCGGGCGCATCTATCTAATTAAACAGATGTTGGAAGGTGCCGACGTCGGTGAATCCACACAGCTGCATCTGGATCGCTGCCTGACCTGCCGAAATTGCGAAACGACGTGTCCGTCGGGCGTGGAGTACGGCAAGCTGGTAGATATCGGTCGGGAAATTGTGGCCGAAAGGGTGGAGCGGCCGGCTTCCGAACGCCTATTGCGTGCCGCGTTGCGCCACGGCCTGAATTCGCCGTTGTTCGGGCCAGCCATGGCGCTGGGGCGGCTGGTGCGTCCCCTGTTGCCGCAATCATTGCGCAGCAAGGTGCCTCCGCGGCAACCCTCGCGGGGTCTTCCTGCCAATACCGCCCGCCACGCCAGACAGGTCATTATGCTGCAGGGCTGCGTCCAGCCGGCCATGATGCCCAACATCGACGAAGCCACAATACGCGTACTGGACGCAGTCGGAGTCGGCACTAAAGTGGTACCCGGAGCGGGCTGCTGTGGCGCCATCAATCTGCACCTGGACGCTCAGGCGCAGGCGCTCGATCAGATGCGGCGTAATGTGGACGCCTGGTGGCCGCTGATCGACAGCGGCGAGGCCGAGTGCATTGTGGCCAATGCTTCAGGCTGCGGGGCAATGTTGCGTGAATACGCCCATCATCTGCGCAACGATCCGGGTTACGCCGCGAAGGCTCAGGCGTTGTCGGATGCCGTTCGTGATGTTTCCGAGGTGCTGGAGCCGCACGCGGACGAGCTGGCGAAACGGATTGGTGCAATTGCCGGACGCCATGCATTCCATCCTCCCTGTACGCTGCAGCATTGGCAGAGACTGCGCGGCACCACTGAAAAAGTGCTCACGGGTATCGGATTCAAGCTGGTGCCGTTCGCCGAATCGCATCTTTGTTGCGGATCCGCGGGGACGTATTCCATCACCCAGAAGGAGCTTTCTATGCGCCTTCGGGATCGCAAGCTGCGCAACATCCAGGCGGGCGAACCGGATTCCATCGTCTCATCCAATATCGGTTGCATTACTCAGCTGCAAAGTGGCGCCGACATACCTGTGAAGCACTGGATAGAGGTCGTGGACGAAGCGCTGGCGAGCCGGCCCCCGCTACAATAGCGGGATGTCCGAAACGCGCAATACGAAAACATCCTCTGCGACGGCATCGTCCGCCGTGGACTCCACCTCCGCAGCGTCCAAAGGCCGCATCGTCGTCGGCATGTCCGGCGGCGTGGATTCGTCCGTCACTGCCTGGCTGCTCAAGCAGCAAGGTTATGACGTGCTGGGCCTGTTCATGAAGAACTGGGAGGACGACGACGACAGCGAGTACTGTTCCAGTAGGCAAGACTGGTTGGACGCGGCCAGTGTCGCGGACCTCATCGGTATCGACATCGAAGCTGTCAATTTTGCGTCGGACTATAAAGACCGCGTGTTTGCCGAGTTCCTACGCGAATACTCGGCGGGCCGCACCCCCAATCCAGACGTGCTGTGCAATGCCGAGATCAAGTTCAAGGCCTTCCTGGATCACGCTATGTCGCTGGGTGCGGAACTGATCGCCACAGGTCATTACGCTCGCGTCCGTGAAGTCGACAACGGCGGCCGCCGGGAATACCAGCTACTCAAGGGCCTGGATGCCAGTAAGGATCAAAGCTATTTCCTGCATCGTTTAAATCAGGCGCAACTGGCGCGTACGCGCTTCCCGCTAGGGGAACTCCCCAAGACCGAGGTGCGCCGAATTGCGTCTGAGCTAGGTCTGCCCAATGCAGCTAAGAAGGATTCCACTGGCATCTGTTTTATCGGCGAGCGGCCTTTCCGTGAATTCCTGAACCGCTATCTGCCGACGAAACCGGGTCCCATCAAAACGCCCGAAGGAAAGGTGTTGGGTGAACACCAGGGGCTCGCCTTCCATACGTTGGGTCAACGCAAAGGCCTGGGCATTGGCGGCGTCAAGGGGTTGCAACGCGACGACGGCACGGCCGACGCTTGGTATGCCGCGCGCAAGGATATGGCGACCAATACGCTCTACGTGGTGCAGGGACATGACCACCCCTGGCTCCTGTCGCAAGAGTTGCATGCTGCGGACGCCAGCTGGATTGCGGGGTACCCGCCGGCAGAAGGCCAATACGCCGCCAAGACGCGTTATCGCCAGCCCGATGCAGCCTGCCGGCTGGCGGACGCCCGCGACGACGCCTTCGACCTGCATTTTTCGGAGGCGCAGTGGGCGGTGACGCCGGGTCAGTCGGCGGTGCTGTACGATGGCGACGTTTGCCTGGGCGGGGGCATCATCACATAGCCCTGATTCACCGGCCGCTACCGATTTCCCACTTCACCTTTTCCTGACACATGGACCCATTATTTCTTGGCAGCCTGATGCTGCTCGGCGCGTTCGGCGGCTTCGCCGCGGGCTTGCTTGGGATCGGAGGCGGCATGATCCTCGTGCCCTTCATGATCATGCTGTTCCCTATGGTGAATATTCCCGAAGCCAGCATGGTGCACGTTGCTATCGCGACGTCCATGGGCACCATACTGTTCACTTCCTTATCTAGCATGCGGGCGCATCACAAGAAAGGGGCGATCCGCTGGGATATCGTGGCAGTGCTGGCTCCGGGCATCGTCCTGGGCGGGCTGTTGTCCGGCGGCGCCGTGTTCGCCTACATCGATCCCGCGTGGCTGTCGCTGATCTTCGCGTGCTTCGTTGCCTATTCGGCGAGCCGGATGATTTGGGGCGGTCCGCCGCCAGCGGGGCGCAGCATGCCAGGCAAGTTGGTCACGGGTGCTATGGGCGCCCTGATTGGTTTTGTCTCTGGCCTAGTCGGAGCGGGGGGCGGATTTCTGTCCGTTCCGTTCATGGCACGAAGCAACGTGCCCATACACAATGCCGTCGCCACCTCGGCGGCACTGGGTTTCTTCATTGCCTTGGCCAACAGCACCGGCTACGTGGTGGCGGGTCAATCCGAGGTGCAGGGAGTGTCCGGCATGTTGGGCTACATCCATTTGCCGACCCTGTTCGCGATCGTGGTGGTGAGTATGCTGACGGCCCCGGTAGGCGCGCGTTGCGCCCACAGTCTGCCGGTAGCGACGCTCAAGCGCATCTTTGGCGCGATGTTGTTCGCCTTGGCTTTCTATATGTTCTACAAGGCGATTATGGCGTTCAATTGAAGAAGGAGCGGCAGTATGCCGCTCCCATTTCTGAGTACGACTCTTAGTCCCGTGGTGGCGCCGTGTTGACGAACGACGGACGCGTACGCAGCTTTTCTTCGAGCCTTTGCAGGTGGGGGTACTTTTGCCGCCAGGCCAAGCCTTCGCAGCGTAGATCGAGGTAACCCAGCGCGCAGCCGACCGCCACGTCCGCCAGACTGAAGTTCACACCGGTGCAAAAGGCTGGCTGGTCTTCCAGCGAGCGGTTCATGTGATCCAGCGCGGCAACGATCTTGCCTGCTTGGCGATCGATCCATGCCTGGCTGCGGAACTGGGGTTCGCGGCGATTGTTCTCGATATTGATGCCCACCGCAGCATCCAGGATGCCGTCGGCAATTGCTTCCCAGCACTTCACTGCGGCGCGCTCGCGCCCGGATTGGGGCAGCAGCCGGCCGACAGGCGAAAGCGTATCCAGGTATTCGACGATGACGCGGGAGTCAAACAGGGCACCGCCATCGTCCATGATCAGACAGGGGACTTTGCCCAGCGGGTTGTACTGCTGGATGGTTGTATCCTGTGCCCAGACATTCTCGAGCACGAACTCATACTCGAGCTTCTTTTCCGCCAGCACAATACGCGCTTTGCGAACGTAAGGGCTGGTCAACGAACCAATAAGTTTCATATCGACGTTCGAGGGTTGGGGGCGGGCAGAGTATAGCAGGGCGGAATGGCGGATAGATGCTTAGGAGGTCTGTCCTCCGCTGTTTGGCCTAGATGCCACAGACCCGCTCCAGTAAGCCACCGTGGGGCGTTTGCCACGGTTCTCATAGGCGCCCCTAGAGGGCCCGGTCAGGACCCGGGTGGTAGAATCCGCCTGTTCCGACCCGATTACGGGTTTTTCATCATTGCCTATCCTCTACTCATGCAAGTTTCCCCCGATCTCACGCCCCTGAACGCGCTTTCTCCGCTGGACGGACGCTATGCCCGCAAGGCCGACGCGCTGCGCAGCACGTTGTCGGAAGCCGCTTTCATGGCTCACCGTGTCGAAGTCGAAGTCGCCTGGCTAATCGGTCTGGCCGACGCCGGCCTGCCTGAGCTGCCGGCCTTCTCGGCAGCGGCGCGTCAGCGCCTGGAAGGAATCGTGAGTAGCTTCACCGAGGACGACGCCGCACGCATCAAGGAGATCGAGAAGGTCACGAATCATGATGTAAAGGCGGTGGAGTATTGGTTGAAGGAGCAGGTTGCAGAGGACGCCGAACTTGCCAAGGCGGCGGAGTTCATCCACTTCGCATGCACTTCGGAAGACATCAACAATACCTCGCACGCGTTGATGTTGACGCGGGCCCGTGAGCAGGCCATTCTTCCGCAGCTGAACGAACTCTGCGCGACGCTGAAGTCGTTTGCAGGCCAGTACGCGCAACAACCCATGCTGTCGCGCACCCACGGTCAGCCGGCCAGCCCCACCACGCTGGGGAAGGAATTCGCCAACGTGTCGACACGGCTGGAGCGCGCCATTGCGGCTATCGCTGCCGTACAGCCGCTGGCCAAGCTCAACGGCGCTACGGGCAATTACAACGCGCATACCAGTGCCTACCCGGAAATTGACTGGCCTACATTTAGCAAGGGTGTGCTTGAGCGGCTTGGGCTCACCCAGAATGAACACACCATCCAGATCGAGCCGCACGACTGGATGGCAGAGTTGTTCGATGCCGTGGCGCGAGCTAACACGATTCTGTTGGACCTGAACCGCGACATCTGGGGTTATATTTCGCTGGGCTACTTCAAGCAGCGCCTCAAGGAAGGCGAGGTGGGATCGTCCACCATGCCGCACAAGGTCAACCCCATTGATTTCGAAAACTCCGAAGGGAACCTTGGCCTGGCTAATGCCATGCTGCGGCACCTTTCCGAGAAGCTGCCCATTTCGCGCTTTCAGCGCGACCTGACCGACTCCACGGTACTCCGCAATCTGGGCGTAGCGTTGGGATATTGCGTGGTGGCTTACGACGCTTGCATGCGCGGCCTGGACAAACTCGAACTCAACCCGGCGGCCATCGACGCCGATATCGATGCATGCTGGGAAGTCCTGGCCGAGCCGGTACAGACGGTGATGCGTCGCTATGGTCTGCCCCAGCCTTATGAGCAACTCAAGGCGCTGACGCGCGGAAAAGGCATTACCGCCGAGGCCCTGACCGGGTTCATCCAGGGCTTGGAATTGCCGGCCGACGCTAAGCAGCGCCTGCTGGCACTCACGCCTCGCAGCTATGTCGGTCTGGCCGTGCAGCTCGCCGATAAGGCTGCAGATAAGGGCTCCCAAAAATAAGTGAAATTTTTTTGGAAAACCGCTTGACGCTCGCAAAAACGCGGGTATAGAATAGCGGTCTTTCAGCAGTACCGGGCTGTTAGCTCAGTTGGTAGAGCAGCGGACTCTTAATCCGTAGGTCGAGTGTTCGAGTCACTCACAGCCCACCAAGAATATCAAGCACTTACGCCAATCCTTCGGGGTTGGCGTTTTTGTTTTTGGCTCTTCCCCGTTAAGGCTTTCCACTTCTTTCTTTAAGTCGTGTGCGGTTCAGATTCATTGCCGCCTCCGATGGCGCCCAATCGCGCCAGTAGTCGTCCGGCAGATCCGGGAAATGCTCTCGAAGTATGCCGGAGAAGTTTGGCTTGTACCCTCGACGCTTCATTTCCTCGATAAGCTGTTGGTGTCGTTTGGCGAGATAGCTCAGTCGGTTATAGAAGAAAAGAAGATGCCCCTTTCCAAGTGTGTACGCGTCTGGTTGGCAGAACTGCCCGCGTAATGCAGCCTTCTGTGCCAAGGCGAAAACGCGCGGCAGTTCGCGATATTCAGCCACCAGGTGGGGCCCACTCAGTTCCTGCACGGGAACACAGTTGATTCGAGTCATGGGCTTCTCCGACATGCCACACAAACAGGTCCGTGAATATAACTTGACCTCTTCAAGCAGCATGCTGCATTCCGCGGCGGGCCTTGCTTCGGCATGACGCTTGCTTCGTGCTGGCCACCCTCAAACGGAGAGTCAATATGCATAAGAACCGATATCTCATGGGCCGGACCGCCACAGCGCTTGCACTGGCGTTCACCGCGCTGACATTCACGGCCTGCACGACGACGCTGCCCGATAATCGCGCAACACCCGCCGAGCAACGGGCTCAAATCGACGAAGGCGCCACCGCGGCCCTCAATCGCTTGTACAACGCGGTGCCTGACGCCCGCGACTATGTGCAGCGCGCTGCCGGTGTCCTGGTGTTCCCTGAAGCGGTCAGCGGCGGCTTCATTGTCGGCGTGGAGCATGGCAAAGGCGTGTTGAAGGTCGGCGGACAGAATGCCGGTTACTACAGCACTTCGGCCGGATCTTTCGGTCTCCAGGCCGGCGCACAATCGCGTTCGATCATCATTCTGTTCATGACGCAGGAAGCTCTCAATGACTTCCGCAACAGTTCCGGCTGGACTGCGGGTGTCGATGCCACGGTGGCTGTTGCGACGGTGGGGGCCAATGGCCGAATTGACACGAGCACCATGAAGGAACCGGTGGTGGCGTTCTCGCTGACGAATGCCGGCCTGATGGCCGGGGTGTCGGTGGAAGGCGCCAAGATCGAGCCGCTTAACCTATAAGCGGAAAGCGCGACGCGGCCCATTGCGACGTCGCGCCTTGGCGCTCAGTTGGCGCTTACGATCGGCAAGATGGCAAAATGCCTGCTGTGGGGAGTTCCCCCGCAGCAGGCATTTTTCATCCCGCATGTCGAACAACAATAATTTTCCTTCCGAATCGCTCCCTGAGCCGCCCCAGAACGGCTTGATGGCCTGGATGCCCGGTCTGCATACTCTGCGACACTATCGATCCGAATGGCTCCGGCACGATGTGACCGCGGGTTTGGCGCTGGCTGCGGTGTTGGTCCCGGTCGGTATCGCCTATGCAGTAGCGGCGGGTCTCGCTGGCATCTACGGCCTTTATGCCACGATCCTCCCGCTGCTGGCGTACGCGCTGTTCGGTCCCAGTCGCATATTGGTTGTTGCTCCCGATTCGGCGCTGGCGGCCATCATTCTGGCGGTCGTGTGGCCGCTTTCTCTTGGCGATCCTGATCGCGCTATAGCGTTGGCATCCGCCATGGCGCTGGTCACGGGCCTTACCTGTCTGCTCATCGGTTTAGCGCGACTTGGTTTCGTCACCGAGTTGCTCTCCAAGCCAATTCGTTATGGGTACATGAATGGCATAGCCCTCACCGTGCTCGTTAGCCAGCTTCCGGCGCTGTTCGGCTTTTCAGTTCAGGCAGACAGCGTACCGGGCAGATTCGTCGAGTTTCTCAATGGCGTGTGGCACGGCGCGACTTCCGGTCCGTCGCTGGCCATTGGGGGTGGTTGCCTCATCTTCATGATGATGTTGGACCGCTACACCCGGCTACCTGCGATGCTGTTGGGCGTTGTGGCGGCCATTGTGGCCGTGTCGGTACTGGGACTGGAGAATGACGTTTCTGTGCTTGGGACGCTGCCACAGGGCTTTCCGTCACTCACCTTGCCCTGGGTGTCATGGGCGGATTTGACGCAGGTGGTGGTTGGCGGAATGGCGGCGGCGGTATTGGCTTTCGCGGAGACTAGCGTGTTGTCGCGTAGCTATGCGGGCCGTTTGGGTGAACGAATCGATCCGGATAAAGAAGCTGTCGGTTTGGGCGCCGCCAATCTGGCAACCGGGCTGTTTCAGGGCTTTCCCGTCAGCAGCAGTGCGTCGCGCACACCTGTAGTGGAGACGGCCGGGGGGCGCACGCAGCTCGCATGCGTGATAGGGGCCCTAGCGGTGGCAGCGCTTCTGATTCTCGCACCGGGGCTATTGCGCAAGCTTCCAGACGCGGCGTTGGCCGCGGTGGTCATACTCGCCGTATCCCGCCTCTTTGTGGCGGACGACCTGATGCGCATCTGCCGCATCCAGCGCTGGGAGTTCTGGCTGTCCGTGGCGTGCAGTGTCGGGGTCGTCACTCTTGGCCCCATTCCCGGCATCGGACTAGCCATCGTTATCGCTGTGATCGAATTCCTCTGGGATGGCTGGCGACCACACTTCGCGGTGCTGGGCCGGGTGGAATCGTTAAAGGGGTACCACGACCTCAAGCGCTATCCGCAAGCACGCCAGATCCCAGGCCTGGTGTTGTTCCGCTGGGATGCGCCCTTGTTCTTTGCCAACGCGGAATGGTTCAGTCGTTCATTGATTGACGCCGTGCAGAATGCGCCGCATCCCGTCGCCTGGTTGGTGGTTGCTGCCGAACCCGTTACCAGTGTCGACGTTACAGCGGCCGACATGTTGGCCGAACTCGACGATCATCTGCGTCGCGAAGGAGTCGAGCTATGTTTTGCGGAGATGAAGGACCCTGTTGTAGACAAGCTCAAGCGATTTGGCTTGTATGAACGCTTCGAGGGTCATTTCTTTCCTACGATCGGCGTGGCCGTGAGCAGTTATCTTGAACAGCACAATGTGATCTGGAACGACTGGGAAGAGGCCGCCCGGCGCGACTGACGCTTCTGGCATGCGACGTGCTGACAGGGTTCCGGGATACGGGTCGTAACGAGCGTCGCCGTCGCTTTTGGTGAGGAGATTGGAGATGGAACTGGACGCCCTGATGCTTGCCCGTCTGCAGTTTGCATTCACGATTTCCTTTCACATAATTTTTCCAGCGATCACCATCGGCCTGGCCAGCTATCTGGTTGTGCTTGAAGGATTCTGGCTGAAGACTCGCGACCCGGTGTATCGCTCGCTTTATCAGTATTGGCTGAAGATCTTTGCCGTGAATTTCGCCATGGGCGTGGTGTCCGGTCTGGTGATGGCCTATCAGTTTGGGACGAACTGGAGCGGCTTTTCAGATTTCGCCGGTGGCATTACGGGACCCTTGCTGGCTTACGAAGTGCTCACCGCCTTCTTTCTTGAAGCGGGCTTTCTAGGCGTAATGTTGTTCGGCCTGCAGCGAGTGGGCCCAGGGCTACACTTTATGTCTACGCTTATGGTGGCGTTGGGTACGCTCTTGTCAGCCACCTGGATCCTGGCGTCCAACAGCTGGATGCAGACCCCGCAGGGCCACGAGATCATCGATGGCAGAGCCGTGCCCGTAGACTGGCTGGCGGTAATCTTCAACCCCTCCTTCCCCTATCGCCTGGTGCACATGGTGCTCGCGGCCTTCCTCGCGACAGCGCTGCTGGTGGCTGCTTCAGGCGCCTGGCATTTGCTGCGCGGGAATGCGAGTCCTGCAGTAAAGCGGATGTTCTCCATGGCGTTGTGGATGCTGTTGGCGGCCGCACCCTTGCAGGCCCTGGTTGGCGACTTCCACGGTCTGAATACGCTTGAACATCAGCCGGCCAAGCTGGCCGCCATCGAAGGACACTGGGAGAACGCGCCGGGAGAGGCCGTGGGGCTGACATTATTTGCCTGGCCCGATATGGAGGCGGAAACGAACCGCTATGCCGTCGAAATTCCGCATCTGGGCAGTGTGATCCTCACCCATAGCTGGAATGGGCAGTTCCCGGGGCTCAAGGAGTTTCCCCGGGACGAAAGGCCCTATGTGCCCCTGGTGTTCTGGTCTTTTCGTGTGATGGTGGGCCTCGGCCTGCTGATGATCGGATTGGCACTGGCCGGCGCCTGGGCGCGGTGGCGCGGCAGGCTCTATGACGTATCGTCGCGCGTGGTTTGGCGCTACGCGTACTACATGGGTCCCGCCGGTATCGTCGCCATGCTGGCGGGCTGGTTCACCACCGAGGTGGGGCGTCAGCCGTGGGTGGTGTATGGTGTCATGCGCACGGCAGATGCCGTCAGCCCGCATGGGGCTTTTGAGGTGGGTCTCACGCTAGTGTTGTTCATCGTGGTGTACTTCGCGGTGTTCGGCGCCGGTACGGTGTACATGCTTAGGCTGATAAGGCGCGGGCCGGCCGCACTGGAGGCGCACCAGCCTGAGGGCGGGCCGGGCGAGCGGCGCACACCGGCCCGGCCGTTGTCGGCGGCGACAGAACCCGGCGATCCTTCCACTGCGGATATAAGGGGCTGACCATGGGCATCGACCTTACGTTGATCTGGGCGGTCATCATCCTTTTCGGCATTCTGATGTATGTCGTCATGGACGGCTTTGACCTGGGCATTGGCATCCTGTTTCCCTTTTTCGCCGATAAGCAGGACCGCGACGTGATGATGAACACGGTTGCGCCCGTCTGGGATGGCAACGAGACGTGGCTTGTGCTGGGCGGGGCGGGATTGCTTGCTGCATTTCCACTGGCCTACGCCGTGGTGCTCAGTGCCTTCATGTTGCCTTTGGTGTTCATGTTGCTCGGACTCATTTTCCGTGGCGTCGCCTTCGAATTTCGGTTCAAGGCCACGGATGAACGGCGCCACCTGTGGGATAAGGCGTTCATCGGGGGATCGGTGGTCGCCACGTTCTTCCAGGGTGTCACGCTGGGCGCCTACATCGACGGCATCGAGGTGGTGAGTCGTCAATTCGTCGGCGGTGCCTTCGATTGGTTCCGGCCGTTCCCGCTCTTCACCGGCCTGGGCTTGATTGCGGCCTATGCGCTTCTGGGCTGTACTTGGCTGATCATGAAAACAGACAACGATCTGCAGCGTCGCATGATCGCACTGGCTCGGCCCTTGGCGTTGGTGTTGTTGGCGGTCATTGTCATCGTCAGCCTCTGGACGCCTCTGGCCCACGAGGAGATTCGCGAGCGCTGGTTCAGTCTGCCGAATCTCTATTGGTTCATGCCCGTACCGGCGCTCGTGCTGGTCTGTGCGTGGTTCCTCCTTCGTGCATTGGACGGTACCCCCCATGCAGGCCCGTTTGTGCTCACGCTGGCGCTGGTCTTCCTCGGATACAGCGGCCTGGGCATCAGTGTCTGGCCCAACATCATTCCGCATGACATTGATCTGTGGGAGGCGGCGGGGCCGCCGCAGAGCCAGGGTTTTGCCCTCGTAGGAGCCCTCTTCATCATTCCAATTATTCTCATGTACACGGCCTGGTCCTACTATGTGTTTCGTGGCAAGGTCCGGTCGGGAGAGGGCTATCACTGAGCGCGGGGGATGTGTCATGCAGGCAACGGTCTGGCGCTGGGCGAGGCGGCTGGGATGGCTGGTCGGAATCTGGGTGGCTAGTGTGGCGGTCCTTGGGGTCGCCGCGTGGGGCCTGCGTCTGCTGATGAGGGCGATCGGCATGTCGCCGCCATGACCTTGAGCGAGGCTCTTTGGCGTGCAAAATAGGGGGCTTGTCAAGCCTTCCAACGCAACTTGTACCGGACGCTGCGGCGGTGTACTTTGATGTGTCGCGAGCTTTTTCACGGCGGGCTGACCCTTGCGGCGAGGGTCTTATAATCCCCGCCTGAAACATTGCCACGGGCGGCCCGTTCGTCTGTGCGCGTCATCAAGGATCCACAGCATGCAACACCTTGAAAGCACCGCCATTGCGCTGGCGGAACCTCAAGACATTTCCACAGAAGTCCTCATCGAAAAGTACGCCAAGAACGGCGAGAAAACGATACGCGAGGTCCGCGCTCGAGTCGCGGACGCGCTGGCCCAGGTCGAGGAACCCAAACAACGTAAGAAGTACGCCCAAGAATTTCTCTGGGCGATGGAGCACGGCTTCGTTCCGGCAGGCCGCGTCAACAGTGCTGCCGGAACCGACCTCCAGAGCACGCTCATCAACTGCTTCGTGCAGCCCGTGGGCGACTCCATCACCGAATCGGAAGGCGGCAAGCCCGGCATCTACACCGCGTTGGCTCAAGCGGCCGAAACCATGCGCCGCGGTGGCGGCGTTGGCTATAACTTCTCGGCGATCCGTCCGCGCGGCGCGCGCGTGAAGGGTACCGGCAGCAGCGCTTCCGGCCCCATCTCGTATATGCGTGTGTTCGACCGCTCTTGCGAGACCGTTGAGTCGGCAGGCGCGCGCCGCGGAGCCCAGATGGCGGTGCTTAACGTCACACACCCTGACGTGATGGAGTTCATCACCGCCAAACAGGAACGCGGACAGCTCAACAACTTCAACGTCTCCGTCGGTGTGACCGACGCATTCATGAAGGCCGTGCAGGACGACGCCGAATTCGAGCTCACGCACCCCACGGAGCCGAACGAAAGCCTGAAGCAGAACGGCGCCTATCTGCGCGACGACGGCCAATGGGTGTACCGCAAGGTGCGCGCACGCGAAGTGTGGGACCTCATCATGCAGAGCACGTATGCCGCGGCCGAGCCGGGCGTGCTCTATCTGGACCGCATCAACGAAGAAAACAACCTCTCCTATTGCGAGCGGATCGAGGCGACCAATCCCTGCGGCGAACAGCCCTTGCCGGATTACGGCTGCTGCTGCCTCGGCAGTCTCAACCTCACCGCCTACGTGCGTTCGCCGTTCTCCGATGCGGCTGAATTCGATTACGAGGAGATGCGCAAGGCCACGAAGCTGGCGGTGCGCATGTTGGACAACGTTCTTACTGCCACCAAGTGGCCCCTGGAAGAACAGAAGCGCGAAGCCGATGCCAAGCGCCGTCTGGGCTTGGGCTTCACTGGATTGGGCGACACGCTGATCATGCTGGGCCTGCGCTACGACTCCGAAGAGGGACGCGAGCTCGCAGCCCGCATGGCGCGCGAAATGCGCGACGCTGCCTACGAATCGTCTGTCGAGCTGGCGCGGGAACGTGGGGCCTTCCCGCTATTCGACGCCGAAAAATACCTGGCCGCCGGGTTTGCGTCGCGCCTGCCGGACGCGCTCAAGCAACAGATCCGCGAGCATGGCGTGCGCAACTCTCACCTGACGTCCATTGCGCCCACCGGTACGATCTCGCTGGCCTTCGCAGACAATGCCTCCAACGGGATTGAGCCTGCGTTTTCCTGGTTCTATAGCCGCTTGAAGCGCATGCCGGACGGCAGCAAGAAGGAATATACAGTCGAGGACCACGCCTACCGCGTCTATCGCGCTATGGGCGGCGACACCGACAATCTTCCGGAAGCCTTCGTCTGCGCCTTGGATATCTCCGCCATTGATCACATGCTGATGGTGGCGGCCGTGGCACCCTACGTCGATGCGGCCATCTCCAAGACCGTGAACGTCCCTGAAGATTATCCGTACGAGGACTTCAAGGACCTCTATATGGAGGCCTGGCATCGGGGGCTGAAGGGCATCACGACCTATCGGCCGAACAATATTCTGGGTGCCGTGTTGTCCGTGCCAGCCGGCAACGAGACCAGCCCGAGCACGCCTGAACCCATCAAGCTGTCGGAGCAGGACAAGCGCATGGTGCTGACCGAAGTCATGAAGTCGCCGCCCCTGGCGTCTCTGCGCTGGCCCTCACGACCGAGCTTGCCGGCGGGTGCCTCCGGCTGGGTTAGCGAAACCATTCATACCCCTCAGGGCGAGTTCGCTGTCGTGGTGGCCGATCAGGCCAACGTACCGTTTGAAGTCTGGGTGCTGGGCGGTCAGCCGCCACGAGGCCTGGATGCGATCGCCAAGACCTTGTCTGCCGACATGCGGGCCAACGACCGTGGGTGGCTGCGTAAAAAACTCTCGGTGCTGACGCGCGCCTATGGCGACGGCTTCGATATGCCGATGCCCCCGAACGGCGAGCCGGTGCGGGTGCCGAGTGCGACCGCCGCGTTGGCGCGCCTGGTCGAGTGGCGCTACGACGCCCTCGGCGCGCTTGAAGTGCGCGAAGACGACCCGGCGCCGGTTCTGAACGCACTGTTCGCGCCGCGTGAGCCCAAGACCGGTACGGATGGCACCCTGGCGTGGGTGGCGGACGTCCGCAACCCGTCCACGGGCGACGACTTTGTGTTGATGCTGAAGGAGCTGCAGATGCCCGATGGCAGCCGTCGCCCTTACAGCATGTGGTTGACCGGCGAGCACCCAGCCGCTCTGGACGGCGTGTGTAAACTGCTCAGCCTTGATATGCGTGTCATCGACCCGGCCTGGATCGCCATGAAGCTGCGCAAGCTGCTCAATTATGCCGAGCCGCGCGGTGACTTCCTTGCGCGCGTACCGGGTTCCGACCGCCAGGAAAACTACCCCTCGACGGTTGCCTATATCGCCCGCTTGGTGATTCATCGCTACGCCATGCTGGGCATACTTACGGAAGAGGGCATGCCGATCAAGGCGATGGGCGTGGTGGCGGACGAACCCGTACCGACCCGTGCCGCTCATGCGCAGTCGACCATGGTGGGCAAGCCGTGCCAGGAGTGCGGCAACCACACAGTCATTAAGAAGGACGGCTGCGAGTTCTGCACAGCCTGCGGCGCCATCGGCGCGTGTGGATGAGCTCGGACGCTCCGACAGTACCTGCGTACTGTCGGGCGCCTAGCGAATCGGAGCGGCATGCAGGCCGCGACAACAATTATTTACTGACGCGGTGCTTGATGTTCTTCCCGTCGTATTCGTAGACGTCCACCTGGCCAGGTTGATCCTGGCTGGGAGTCTGCAATGTGAGCTTGCGGGAGTCCGCGCTTACCCGGATCTGCTCAGAGCATGACCCGAATTCAGGCGAAACCTGATAGCTATCTGGCTTCAGGATAACCCAGCGGTAGGACACCGGGCAGGCATTATTACCTTTACTGATGGAGACCAGCGCTGCCTGCGTGTTGGGTAGGCTGAATGCGTAGCTGATGTTCAGCATGCCGCTGATTTGTGGTTCGATCAGGTCGCCGTTCAAGCGCAGCTTGGATTCGTAGATGTACTCGCTTTCGCCCACTGCAAGGGTGCCGTAAGGCGTAGGCAGCTCGATATGACGAGGCGCGACCGGCCAGCTGATTTCCGGGGCGGCATATGTGGCGCTCCAGGCCAGCAGAAGCGATGCGAATATGCTGCGGTGCAATACTGGTAAAAGATCCATGACAGATGTAATGAACCAAGAAAGGGAGCGGATGCTGACTACATAGGTCACTCACGCATTACATTTCATTTTGCATTGCGATGCAAGCACTTACATGGCTTTTCCAGTGTTCCAACGGTGGAACGGCGCGGTCCACGCCGCGCCCAGCGGAGAACGCGCGTGTCGAAGTATGATTGAGCCTTCCGAAGTTGCCATTGGCAACCGTATTTTCCTGTAACAGAGGTTCTGAATGTCGCCAAAGCCCGGCACCGTCGCGGGCGTAACGGAAAGCGCCACCGGTCAGTCTGGCGGTGTCCACACGAGCTACAAGCTCGATCATGTCGCTTCCTGCCAGCTTCCCACCCCGTGGGCCGTGTTCCGCTTACACGCTTTCGTCGATCCAGCGACCGGAAAAGAACATCTCGCCATTGTGCTGGGCGAGGTCGGTGACGGCCGGCCAGTGCTCGCGCGTGTCCATTCCGAGTGCTTGACCGGCGACGGCCTGTTTAGCCAGCGTTGCGACTGCGGCGCCCAGCTGGAGACCGCCTTGCGCCGTATTGCCGAAGAAGGCAGGGGCATGGTGCTTTATCTGCGGCAGGAAGGACGGGGCATCGGTTTGGTGAATAAGATCCGCGCATACCAGCTGCAGGACGCGGGGGCGGACACGGTGGAAGCCAACGAACGGCTCGGATTTCCCGCCGACATGCGACGCTACGATCTTTGCCAGCCCATGCTGCGGCATTTTGGTGTGGCGAGCCTGCGTTTGATGACCAACAATCCCCGTAAGGTCGACGCGCTGCAGAAGCTGGGGGTGGCGGTGAGTGAGCGTGTCCCCATCCAAGTGAACCGCAATCCGTATAACGAAGGGTATCTCAGTACGAAGGCGGCAAAGCTGGGACACTGGCTGAAGGAAAAGCTGGAGGGGTGACCGGGGACTGCTGACGGGGACGGTACAGGGGTGAATCCCGAGGCGGCGATCAAAAATAGATGAAGCCCCGACGCTTTTCAGTGTCGGGGCTTCTCTACTTCACGACGCGCAGCGGGCTCTGTGCGACTGCGCAGACGCTAGCAAATCAAGCGGTCTCGGCGGCAACGGTGTCGTTCGCTGCGACCGTGACTTGGCGGATCTCCTGTTCGGCGTTGCTCAGGGCGGTCTGCCGGCTGTCGCTTCCCAGGTCGGTTCCCTCGGCACGAACTACACGTACGTCGGTGATGCCGAAAAAGCCGAACACCGTCTTCAGATAGGATTCCTGGTGTTCCATGGCCTGGCCGGCTTCGGACGTCGAGTAGATACCGCCACGCGACAGGACAGCGATCACGGTCTTGCCCTTGGCCAGACCCTCGGGGCCCTCGGCCGTGTAGCGGAAGGTGCGACCGGCTTGTGCCAGGCGGTCGATCCAGGCCTTCAGCTGGCTGGGGATCGAGAAGTTGTACAGCGGCGCGCCGATCACGATGACGTCTGCCGCCAGGAACTGTGAAACCAATGCTTCGGCCAGGGCGTTTTCGCGTGCCTGAACTTCGGTGGGTTCACCCTTGATCGCGCCGCGGATTCCCATGGAGTCGGCGGAGAAGTGCGGCGGTGTCTCTACTGCCAGGTCCAGGTATTCGACTTTGGTGCCGGGGTTGGCGGCCACCCATTGTTCTACGGCTTGACGGGTCAGGCCGCGCGATACCGACGCGGCGCCATTGAT
>DATGNX010000099.1:0-5690 GCA_035306485.1 Burkholderiaceae bacterium | reverse complement strand
CGTCATGGCGCCGATCATCAGGGCGGTCACGGCGTTACCCGGGATACCCAGCGTGAGCAGCGGAATGAACGAAGTCTGAGCTGCCGCGTTGTTGGCGGACTCGGGGCCTGCCAAGCCGGCCGGGTGACCCTTGCCGAAGCGTTCCGGGTTCTTCGAGATTTTCTTCTCGAGCGTGTAGGACGCGAACGACGACAGCACAGCGCCACCGCCCGGCAGGATGCCCAGTGCGGAACCCAGTGCGGTACCGCGCACGGACGCAGGCCATGCTTCCTTGAATTCCTGCTTGTTCGGGTACAGAGTGCCGACCTTGTCGGTGATGTCGACGCGCTGGTCCTTCAGCTCCAGGTTGGTCATGATTTCGGAGAAACCGAAAACACCCATGGCCACGACCGCGAAGTCGATGCCGTCCTGCAGCTCGGGGATGCCGAAGTCGTAGCGTGCGACGCCGGAGTTCACGTCGGTGCCGATCATGCCCAGCAGCAGGCCCAGCAGGATCATGCAGATGGCCTTGGGCAGGGAACCGGAAGCCAGCACGACGGCGCCGATCAGGCCCAGCACCATGAGCGAGAAGTACTCGGCGGGACCGAACTTGAACGCGACTTCAGCCAGAGGCGGCGCAAAACCGGCCAGCAGAACGGTGGCCACGCAGCCAGCGAAGAAGGAGCCCAGCGCGGCAATAGCCAGTGCGGCACCCGCCCGGCCTCGACGCGCCATCTGGTGGCCGTCCAGCACCGTGACGACGGCGGCCGTTTCACCCGGCAGGGCAACCAGAATGGCAGTGGTGGAGCCGCCGTACTGCGCGCCGTAGTAGATACCGGCGAGCATGATGAGGCCGGCGACCGGCGGCAGCACATAGGTAATGGGCAGCAGCATGGCGATGGTCGGGACCGGGCCAATACCGGGCAACACACCAATCAGCGTACCGAGCAAGCAGCCGAGCAGACAGTAAACGATGTTTTCCAGCGACAGGGCGACGGAGAACCCTAGAGCCAGATGCTCAAACAATTCCATGGATGGCTCCTACTTAATTAGCCAGAAAGCTCGGCCAGAGCGGGAACACGAGTCCCAGCCCCTTGATGAAGGCCAGCCATACGAAAAGGACCAGGAAGATGCCCGTTGCGGCGGCAACCTTCCAGCTGAACTCGTGGCTGGCCAGGCTGCTCAGGAAGACCAGGAGGAACACGGTGATGTATACCCCCAGGATGTCGAGCACAATGCCGGCGAACACCACGGAACCGATGATGATGCCGAGAATACGGAAGTCGAATTTGCCAACCTCGGTTTCTTCGGCCTTGTCCTTCAGTGCACCGATGGCAACCACGGCGCCCAGCAGCGCCAGACAGACGCCAAGCCAGAAGGGGAAGTACCCCGGACCCATGCGGGCTGCGGTGCCCATCGAGTAGTTCGTGGCGCCAAGTGCGAAACCGACACCGAGCGCGACGAACATGACTCCGGACCAGAAGTCCTGCTTATTTCTAAGCTGCATGTTGATGAACCTCTCCTGCAGATTTGATGTATTGATGCCTCGCCACGCCGCTGCGAACTCGACGCAATAGTGCCGTGGCCCGTCCAAAAGGTGCCGAATGGTAATGGAGCGAAATGGGGCTGGGAACCCTGCAGGGGGCGATTTTGTTCAGGGTTTACCCGGTGAATTCGGGTTTTTCTGTCATTTTCGTGACAATTCGGGCGTTTGGACGCCGAAATTGAAAGACGTTTGAAAGGTACTTGAAAAAGCGGTGAAAGGTTATGATGCTTCAGCTTGAAGGCCATGGTGTACCGAGGTCTTCATGTCGGCTGCAGGTGGACGTCGAAGTCCTCGTCTCCCCTGTTCACTTGATTGCGGGATGGTTTACGATAACGCCATGTTGGAAGATCTCGATTCTCTCGCGGCCCGTATCGGCCAATTGGTGCAGTTCTCGAAGCAGCTACAGTCCGAAAGGGCGGCGCTGCAGGCTCGCATTGCAGGCCTCGAGCAAGAGCGCACCGCCTTGCGCGACCAGATTAAACGCAAGGAAGCCGAGTTCACCGAGCTCTCGGAAAATACCGCAAGCCATCAGGCCAGGATCGACATCCTGCGTGCGGAAACCGACAGCATTCGTGTCGCCTTGCAGGCAGAAGTCGACCGCTACAAGGCAGAGTGCGAAACCTTGCATCGGCAATTGGCCAGCACTCAGGCCAATACGTCTCGGCTCAAAGCGGCGGCGGGTCAGGCTCAGCTTCAGATCGATTCCATTCTCATGCGCCTGCCGGGCGCTCCGCAGGAGTAATTCATGGAACGCGTGGACGTCTCCATCCTCGGCCGCGATTATTCGCTCGCCTGCCTCCCTTCCGAGAAGGATGCCTTGCTTGCCGCCGTAAGGCTGGTCGACCAACGCATGCTGGCCATCAAGGGGGCAGCCAAAGTTGCGGGCAATGAAAGGATCGCCGTCATGGCCGCCATTCAGATCGCCGGCGAATTGCTTGGCATGCGTGCGCCGGACGGTCCGCTCGCCAACGTGGCGGTGGGCGATTTCAAGCGCAAGATCGAAGACATGCACAATATGCTTGATCAAGTGGTTGGGTTGCCGGCCCAATCAAGGTAAAATTCCCACAACGGATTCACGGATACTGCATGCAGTATTCAATAGGTTGTCCCTGCAGTGCTCGTGACTTGGCCATACATTCCTTGAACCAATGCTAATGGCATAGGTTGCTGGATTGGTCGGTGGGCGAGATCTCCTTAATCTGGAGAACCCGAAGCCGACCTGATGGCGACCATCTTGAACCTCCGGTTCAGGATGCCGGCCTAGACGGCACATGCGGGGCATTTAATAGAGCAAAGCTCGTCCTTCACATAGGGGCGAGCTTTCTTTCTTCATGGCCGCCGCGGCACCCGCGGCGGCAGTACACTGGGGCTTCGTTCAAGTAGCTGGAGCCCCCGTAATGAAGCTGATCTCCCAATTCTCCAAGCCTCTCTCGTCCAAGCTGCTCCCGCTTGGGCTGGCCTTAGCGATGCTGGCTGCGCCCGGTCTTTCGGCGGCTGATTCGCCCGAGGCCAGGGTGAAGTATCCCTACGCCAGTCTGCAGGCCGAGGCCGTTACCGAGGTTGTGCGCGACACTGTGCGCCTGACGCTCGCGGCGGAAGAGAGCGCGCAATCGCAGGCAGACGTCGCCGCCGCGCTCACGCAGAAGGTGGATAGTGTCATGAAAGAAGTGCGGGGCAAGGAGGGCATCAAGGCCTATAGCGGCAATTTCCGCGTTTGGCCGATGAGCGACAAGGACGGAGTTATTTCGAACTGGCGCGGCCGGTCCGAAATTATTCTGGAGTCCACGGATTTCGAAGCCGTTTCTCGGCTGGCCGCCGACGTGTCGGATCGCATGCCTATTGCGGATATGTCGTTCTTCGTCGCCCCGCGCGAACGTGCGCGCCATGAAGCCGAGCTCCTGCAGGAAGCTGCAACCGCGTTTCGTGAGCGTGCAGAAGCGCTGACCAAGGCCTTTGGCTATGACTCCTATTCGATTCGCGAGATTCAGTTGGGCGGTGCTGGCGCAAGCTATCGGCCCGAAGGGCATCGCATGATGGCGATGGCCGCCGATGCGGCGAAGAGTGTGCCGCTGGAAGGCGGCACCGAACAAATCAGCCTGTCCGTTCAGGGGACGATCTTCTTGCACTCACCCAAAGAATGAGGGCGCCGGCCAGCACCATCGGGATCGACAGGAGCTGGCCCATCGAAAGCCCCCCGGTGAGCAGGCCAAGGAATTCGTCCGGTTCGCGAGTGAACTCCACAAAGAATCGGGCGAGCCCGTAGCCCAGCAGAAACAGGCCACTCACTTGCCCGCGCCGGCGGGGCTTGCTGGAATACCACCACAGCAAGGCAAACAGCAACAGGCCTTCGAACACCATTTCGTAAAGCTGGGATGGATGCCGGGCCAGCGGCCCGGCTTGCGGGAACACCATGCCCCAGGGCAGATCGGTGGGTCGGCCCCAAAGTTCGCCATTCACAAAATTACCCCAACGGCCGGCGGCCAGGCCGAGCGGAATCATGGGTACGATGAAATCCGCGACGTCCATCAGATGACGCTTGCGGCTATGCGCGTACCAAAGCAGTACGACGATCACTCCCAGTAGGCCGCCGTGGAAAGACATGCCGCCTTCCCACAGGTACAAAATCTCGAGGGGGTGAGACAGGTAGTACGCCGGCTTGTAGATCAGCGCATACCCCAGGCGTCCGCCGATTACGACCCCAAGCACACTATAGAAGATGATGTCCTCAAGATCGCGCGTGGTCAGGTCGCTGCGTCCCTGGCGGATGCGATGACGGCCCAGCAGCCACACGGCAGCGAAGCCCAGAAGGTACATCAGCCCGTACCAGTGGACGGCGAGCGGCCCTAATTGAATAGCGATGGGGTCGAACTGGGGATGTTGCAGCATGATTCGGGGCAGTTGTATAGAGAATATCGCCGATAATACCCTGCCGGCACGATTGCCCGGCCATGATCTGCCTACATCAATTCAAGGGTTAGGCGAAGACGGAGGATATGCTTTCATGAAATTCCCGGGACTCATCGTTGCTGCCCTGTTTCTGGCAGGGGCGGCACACGCGGGCGACACCGGTCAGGCGCTCGCACAGAAGAATGTTTGTCTGTCCTGTCATCAGGTCGACGTGAAACGGGTAGGACCGAGTTTCCGGGATATCGGTATACGCTATGCGGGTAGCGAAGGCGCTGTGGATTATCTGGCGAACACGATCCGCGACGGTAGCCGGCGTAAATGGGGCGCGATTCCCATGCCGGCACAGCGGCATGTCGATGCTGCGAGCGCCGTACAGCTCGCTGAGTGGATATTGTCTCTGGCGCCGGCGGCGCCAGGCGAAGCGCCTGAGGCGGGCACAGCCCAGCGTGATGAAACGCAGGCTGCGGAGTCGCAGGTCATGGAGCAGCAGGCTGTAGAACCGCAGGTCACCGATGGACAGGTTACCGAACAGCAAGCGCCAGAAGAGCGGGCGTCAGAAGAACAGGATACTGGCCAAGGAGGGCAGTGATTATGGAAACGGCAATACTCGGGGGTGGTTGCTTCTGGTGTACAGAAGCCGTGTTTCTCGGTGTGCGTGGGGTGACCTCTGTACTTCCCGGCTATGCCGGCGGCCACCTGGAACATCCGGACTACCATTCCGTTTGCACCGGGGACACCGGCCATATTGAAGTGGTGAAGGTGGATTTCGACCCGGCAGTCATCTCTTACCAGACCATATTAGAAATTTTCTTCGCTACACATGACCCGACCACGCCCAATCGGCAGGGTGCCGATGTGGGTACGCAATACGCGTCAGCCATCTTCTGTCGTTCGCCCGAGCAACGCGACATTGCTGAGCAGGTTATCGCCGACGTGCAGGAAACACTTGGGCGGCCGGTAGTCACGCACCTCTATGGCGACGAGGTCTTCTGGCCCGCTGAGCCGGTGCACCACAATTACTTTGCGCGGAACCCGAACCAGGGGTACTGCATGGCAGTCATCGAGCCGAAGCTCGCCAAATTCCGCCAACGCTACCGCGAATGGCTGAAGTAGAGGATTCTCTCCCTCGTTTGCACGCCGTTAATTAATCGTGCTATAGTTCGCTTCCTCGCTGATCGAGACCTCGGGTTTTCCCTAGTTAAGTGCAGCGAGCCGGGGCCGGCAACGGCCCAGGCGGCGGGGCTGAGAATCATGCTAT
>DATGNX010000098.1:0-6797 GCA_035306485.1 Burkholderiaceae bacterium | reverse complement strand
TTTCTCTCGTACTCCGCCGTGGCGGGTGTCGTGGGTGGCGGCGGGATCGGCGACCTGGCGATTCGCTACGGCTATTACCGATTCCAGACCGACGTGATGCTGCTTACCGTCGCTTTGCTGATCGTACTGGTGCAGATCATTCAGTTCGGTGGCAATGCGATCGCACACCGGCTCGACAAACGTTGAGCGTCGCCCTGGGCGCAGTGGTCTGACTCTTTTTCGCTGATTTATTGCTGATTGCTGAATTCTTCTCTACAAGGAATCTCTACATGCTGAACATCCGTCGCCGTATCGTTTTGGGCGCCTTCGCCGCCGCCGTCGCACTGGGTAGCGCGACCGTCCAGGCTGCCGATCCCGCTAAGCAAAACCTCGTGTTTGGCGCCACCGCCGGCTACAACTACGACGTGCTGAAGCTCGCGATCGTGCCGCAGCTCGAAGCACAGGGCTACAAGGTCAAGCTGGTCGAGTTCAACGACTACGTCCAACCCAACCTGGCACTGGCGCAAGGCTCGCTCGACGCCAACCTGTTCCAGCACATTTCTTATCTGAACCGCTTCAAGGAAGATAAGAAGCTGGACATCATCGACATCGCCCAGAGCACCACCGCGCCCATGGGCATCTATTCCAAGTCCCGCAAGAGCCTGGAAGAAACCAAGGAAGGCGATCGCTACACGCTGCCCAACGACCCCAGCAACCTGGCTCGGGCGTTGTTGCTGCTGCAGAAGCACAATATCGTGAAGGTCCGCGAGGACATCGATCCGCTGCGTGTCGCCGAACGTGACGTGACCGACAACCCCCGCAAGATCCGCCTGCAGCCTGTGGAGGCGGCCCAATTGCCGCGTACCGTGGGTGACGCCGACTTCGCGATCGTTCCGGGCAACTTCGCGATTGCCGCCGGTCTGGACCTGACGAGCGCCGTCGTGCTCGAAGAGCCGCCCGTCGCCTATCAGCAGGTGGTGGCTGTGCGCACCGAAGACAAGGACAAGCCTTGGGCTCAGGACCTGGCCAACGCCTTCAAGTCCGCGGCTTTCAAGGAAGCGCTCGATAAGCACTTCCCGGGCTATGTTCGCCCCGCAGCGCTGGCTGACCTGAAGTAATTCGTTCCCAAGAGGCGGCTTCTATGCCGCCTCTTCTGCGACCTCCGCAAGAAAGCCGCCGCTCTGGTGGCGCCACAGCTTGGCATATACGCCGTTGAGCTGCAGCAATTCCCCATGCGTTCCTTCTTCGATGATCCGGCCCTCGTCCATGACGATCAGGCGGTCCATTGCCGCGATGGTGGACAGCCGATGCGCGATGGCGATCACGGTCTTACCTTCCATCATCTCGTCCAGGCTTTCCTGAATGGCGGCCTCGACTTCGGAATCCAGCGCGCTGGTGGCTTCATCCAGGACCAGGATGGGCGCATTCTTGAGCATGACGCGCGCAATGGCGATGCGCTGGCGCTGCCCGCCGGACAGCTTCACGCCCCGTTCGCCCACCTGGGTGTCATAGGCCGTGTTGCCATGCTGGTCGGTAAGCTGCTCGATGAACTCATGGGCGTGGGCACGAATCGCCGCGGCCCGGATCTCGGCATCCGTGGCGTCGGGTCGGCCGTAGCCGATGTTGTCGCGGATTGAGCGGTGGAGGAGGGAAGTGTCCTGCGTGACCATGCCGATCGTGCTGCGCAGGCTGTCCTGGGTCACCTTGGCGATGTTCTGTCCATCGATGCGAATCTCTCCGCTGTCCACGTCATAGAAGCGCAGCAACAGATTGATCAATGTGGACTTGCCGGCGCCCGAGCGTCCCACCAGTCCGACCTTTTCTCCGGGCCGCACCGTCAGGGATAAGCCGTCCAGCACCTGCCGTTCACCGTTGTAATTGAAGGAGACCGCGTCAAAGACGACTTCCCCGCGATCGACGCGCAGCGGCTGGGCGTTCGGCTCATCCTGAACTTTGGCGGCGCGCGTGAAGGTGCCGATGCCGTCCTGGACGGTACCCACGTTCTCGAACAGCGTCGTCATCTCCCACATGATCCAGTGCGACATACCGTTGACGCGCAAGGCCATGGCCGATACGGCGGCCACAGCGCCGACACTGACCTGTCCGGCGTGCCACAGCCACAGGGCATAGCCACCTGCTGAAAAAATGAGCCCGGCCACTAAAGCCTGATTCACGATTTCGAACTGGCTGACCAGGCGCATTTGGCGATAGCCAGTCAGCTTGAAGTCTTCCATTGCCGCCCGGGCAAATTGCGCTTCGCGTCGAGTATGCGAGAACAACTTGATTGTCGTGATGTTGGCGTAGGCGTCGGTCACGCGACCCGTCATGGAAGAACGCGCATGGGCCTGTTCTTTGGAGACCTGACCGAGTCGCGGTACGAAGTACGCCATGGCGAGGCCGAATAACGCAATCCACGCGACAAAAGGCAGAACGAGGCGCAAATCAAAGCCGCCGGCGAGGGCGAGGATGGTGACGAGATATACGCCGATTCCAATCACCACCTCGCAGAATGTAAGGATGACCTCACGAACCGCCAGGGCCGTTTGCATGACCTTGGTGGTGACGCGGCCGGCGAACTCGTCGGCAAAGAACGCCAGACTCTGTCGCAGCATGAGGCGGTGGAAATCCCAGCGCAGCCGCAATGGCAGATTGATGGCCAGGCCTTGGTGCTGAACCATGGTACGGAGCGCCACCAACGCGATGCTTGCCACGAGCACGATACCGATGCCCCACAGCACGCGCTGTTCTTCGGCCGAAGGCGGCTCGCCCGCCTGCCACGTCGAGAGCAGATCCACGATTTGGCCGAGGAAGGCGAAGAGCCATGCTTCGTAGATCGACACGCTCGCGCTCAGCAGAGCAAGCGCCAGCACGTAACGTCGCGAGCCACGAGTGCAGGCCCAAAGGAAGGACGCGAGATTCTTGGGAGGGATAGGCCTTTCCTCGGGGGGAAAGGGGTCGAGCAGATTTTCAAACCAGCGAAACAAGGGGCCTCCTGTGTAGTGAGGTGGCGTCGTTCAAGTGGGCAGGTGCTGCGTGATGGCTGCGGCCTGTTCCTCCAGCTCGGTCACCAGGGCTTTTGCCGCGGGCGAAAGGTGACGGTCGCGCCGGTAGATGATGCCGATAGTGCGCTGTGCCGTGGCGTCCGACAAGGAGCGGTAGGACAGGCCTTCCAGCGGGAGCGAAGGCAGGGCCAGGCGCGGAAGGATCGCCACACCCAGTCCCTGCCGCACCAGCAGCACTGCCGTTGTCATGTGGGTGACGTCGTAACGCAAGCCCTGTGCCGATTCGTCCTGTTTCACGGAACGGTCAAACTGCATGCGGGCGCTGGAACCCTGCGAAAGCAGGATTAAGTCGTGTGGCACTAGGTCCTGCCAGGATAGATCGGGTAGGGCGTCGATTTCGGAGCCCTGCGGATACACGGCGTAGAAGGCGTCTTCGACCAGCGGAATGAAGGCCAGATCGGGTGCGTCCGCCAGCAGTGTCGCCAAGGCCAGCTCCACCTGATTGGTGCGCAGCATGAAGATCAGCTCATCGTTATGCGCTTCGACGATCCGGATTTGCAGTGAGGGGTGCCGTTCGCTGAGCCTGCCCAGCGCGGGGGGCACCAGGGTCAGGCTGGTGGAGGGCAGTGCTCCGACCACCACGCCGCCCCGCCGCACCTCGGCAAGGTCGGACATGCTGCGATAGGCCTCTTCCAAGTCGGCGATGGGTCTCGCTACCCGATCGTGCAGATCCTGCCCCGCGGCGGTTAAAGAGATGCTGCGGGTTGTGCGCTCGAACAGCTTGAGATCGAGGATCTTCTCCAGGTCCTGGATGAGTGCCGTGAAGGAAGGCTGCGTGACGCCCAGCTGGTCGGCCGCATGGGTGAACGAGCCGGTTTCCACCGCCAGCAGGAAGGCTTTCAAGGAACGATATTTGATGTTGAAGATCATCGTGTTGTTTTCTACTTATAGGCTAACTCTAATAATCATGAATATTAATCGAATTGTTACTATTAATCTTGGCCGCTAGTATTGATCGGGAAGCCTAACGAGCACACGAATTATCAAAAACATATTGGAGACGATTATGGCGAAATTTCGTTCGTTCGCCGGCGTGATTGCCGGTGTCCTCAGCTGCATGATGATCTCACCCGCCCTGGCTAGCGCGGCAGAAACCTACCCGAACAAGCCCGTGACGATCGTCGTGCCCTTCCCGGCCGGAGGGGCAACGGACGTGATCGCACGCCTGGTGGCGGAAAAAGTGGCGCCGGCTTGGGGCCAGCCCATCGTCATTCGCAACCAGCCGGGGGCCGGTACGACGCTGGCGGCGGAGCAGATTTCGCGCACCCAACCGGACGGTTATACCCTGTACATGACCACGGCATCGCACACCATCGGTGCCAATCTGTACAAGAATCTGCGCTACGACGCGATGAAGGATTTCACGCCGATTTCCCTCAGCGCCACCATTCCGCTTGTACTCGTTACGGCGAACAATGTGCCTGTTACGGACTTGCCCAGCCTGCTGGAATTCGCGCGCAAATCGCCCGAGGGCCTGACGATGGCTTCTAGCGGCAACGGCACCCCCGGCCACTTGACCGGCGAAACGTTCAAGTCGTTGGAGAAGCTTGAGCTCGTGCACATCCCGTATCGCGGCGACACCCCGATGCTGACTGACCTGCTCGGCGGTCAGGTGCAAATGGCTTTCGTGACGCTTTCCGCGGCCTTGCCGCATATCCAGGATGGACGCCTGCGTGCGATCGCGCTGGCGCATGGCAGCCGTATCGATGCCATCAAGGACGTGCCGACCATGGAGGAGCTGGGATACAAGAACTTCCGCTATGCAACGTGGTTCGGCCTGTTGGGCCCGGCCGGCATCGACGAGTCGATCCAGCAGACGATCTACAAGTACGTGCATGAAGCGGTCTCGTCTGAAGACCTGACCAAGCGCTTCCTGGACATGGGTGCACAAGTGAACAACAGCACGCCGGAGGAATTCCGCGCTTTCATCCAGGAAGAAATCAAAAGCTGGGGAGATGCGGTGCGTCTCTCGGGTGCCAGCGTCGACTAAAGACGTCGCCCCCGGGTGGGGGCGGCATGATTAGAACGGGATTGACCGAATGAGCATTTTGACTGAAGAACTGAAGCGCCGTTGCGAACCCATCGCCACCAGCACGTGGGCGGATGCCCTGGATGTTGTGGGGATCCACGGCGTGGTGCAGGGCATTACCTTGCGCGCCGGAACGGGCCGGGTGATCGGCACTGCCGTTACGGGCCGGCAGGTATGCGGCAAGCTGGGCGACTTTGACCGATCCGAGTTTGCGGTGGGCAAGCTGGTTGCCGCGACGGGTCCCGGCAAAATTCTGATGATCGACGTGGGTGGCCAGCCTGTGTCGACCTTTGGCGGCATCGCGTCTACCGCGGCGTCCATGCAGAAGGCCACGGCCGTCGTCATCGACGGCGCTTGCCGCGACGTTGACGAAATCCGTGAAACCGGCCTGTGGATGGCCAGCCGACACGTCACGCCGCTGACCGGCAAGGGTCGTCTCAAGCTTGTCGAGATGGGCGGCACGGTGACGATCGGTGGTGTCACCGTCAGGGAAGGCGATCTCGTCGTTGGCGACGACACAGGGATCGTCGTGATTCCGCAAGAGCGCGTCGAAGAGGTGCTTGCTGCGGCCGAAGCCGCGCTGGCCGTCGATGACGCGGTGCTGGCGGGCGTGAAATCAGGCAAGACCTTTGCCGAGTCCGCCGCCGCAGCCAACTACATTCCCAAAGCGGACTGAGACATGAGCGGTTCGTATCAGATTGTGCAGCTGGCCTCCCTCGGCGCGGAGGTGGATGCTGAACTCGCACGCGATTATTCCGTGCTTCCCCTGTGGGACGAGGCGGATCCGCTTCCGCGCTTGGCCGAGGCGCCCGTAGCCACCGTGGTGATTACGTCGGTGCGGCGGGGAATGCGCCGGGAATGGATCGAAGCACTTCCCAAGTTGGCGGCCGTGTGTAGCTGGGGGGTTGGCTATGAAACGCTCGACGTCGATGCGGCGCGCGAGCGCGGCATCGTACTGAGCAATACCCCTCACGTTCTGGACAACTGCGTCGCCGACCTAGCGTGGGCACTTATGTTCAGCACCGCACGGCGCACCAGTGTCGGCGACCGCTATGTGAAGAGCGGGCAGTGGACCAGCATTGGCGCCTTCCCGCTCAGTACCCGTGTCTGGGGCAAGCGGCTGGGCGTGGTGGGACTAGGGCGCATCGGGGCGGCCATTGCCAAGCGCGGTAGCGGCTTCGACATGGAAGTCCGGTACCACAATCGCAGCGAGCGGCCCGACGCACCTTACCAGTACGAACCTTCGCTTGTTGAGTTGGCACGCTGGGCGGACTTCCTGGTGCTTGCCTGCCCCGGGGGTCCCGCAACGCGGCATATCGTCAATCGTGAAGTGTTGCGTGCATTGGGCCCAGAAGGCATTTTGGTCAATATCGCGCGCGGCACGGTGGTCGACGAGGCCGCCATGGTCGAAGCGCTGGAACGCGGCGAGCTCGGCGGTGCCGGCCTTGATGTCGTGGCCAACGAGCCCAATGTGCCGCAGGCACTGCTGTCCATGGACAACGTCAGCCTCATGCCGCATGTCGGCAGCGCCACCCGTGAGACGCGCGCCGACATGGCGAAGCTAGTCATGGAGAACGCTCGAGCCTTTCTTCAAGAAGGGCGTCTTGTGACTCCCATAAGCTAGGAGATCCAATGATGGTAGTGGAGCAGTTAAAAGCCATTGTGGGAGCGCAGTATGTCCTGACTGGCGAGGCAGCGGCTCCCTACCTGACCGATTGGCGCAAGAC
>DATGNX010000097.1:0-24675 GCA_035306485.1 Burkholderiaceae bacterium | reverse complement strand
CGAAATGACTACTTCCGCTACCGCCGACCGCGTCAAGCTCGACGTCAAGGACCTGAACTTCTACTACGGTAATTTTCAGGCCATCAAGAACGTCAATATGTCCATTTACGAGAACAAGGTGACGGCGTTCATCGGTCCCTCCGGCTGTGGGAAGTCCACACTGCTGCGGACCTTTAACCGCATGTACGAGCTTTATCCCGGGCAACGAGCCGAAGGTGAGATCCGTCTCGACGGCGAAAATCTTTTGCATTCGAAGCTGGATATCTCTCTCATCCGCGCGAAGATCGGCATGGTCTTTCAAAAGCCCACACCGTTTCCCATGAGCATCTACGACAACGTCGCCTTCGGCGTACGTTTGTTTGAAAAGCTGAGCAAGGCTGAGATGGATGAACGTGTGGAGTGGGCGTTGACCAAAGCCGCCCTCTGGAACGAGGTGAAGGATAAGCTCGGCCAGAGTGGCAATGGGCTGTCGGGTGGCCAGCAGCAACGTCTGTGCATCGCGCGCGGCGTGGCTATCAAGCCGGAAGTGCTGCTGCTGGACGAACCTTGCTCGGCACTGGACCCCATCTCCACCGCCAAGATCGAAGAACTTATCGCAGAGCTTAAATCCGACTACACGGTGGTCATCGTGACCCACAATATGCAGCAGGCCGCCCGCTGTTCCGATTACACCGCCTATATGTACTTGGGCGAGCTGATGGAATACGGCGAAACGGACCAGATTTTCGTCAAGCCGGCCCGCAAGGAAACCGAAGACTACATCACTGGTCGGTTTGGATGATTCTGGACACAGAACAGTGCCTGCGCACTGTTCTGCGCCTGAATCATCCGAGCGGCCTGCAGGTCGCTTTTTTATTGGGTAGAATGCGGCCTTCGGTACGCCAATACACCCGTTTTTCGAGGTCACACAAGTACCGATATCGACTTTTGAGTTACGAAAAGTATCTACTTGAAGCTGTCTCAAAGCTGAAAAACTGCCTCATCCGGCTACTGGTTTACCCCCGATTTACAGCCAGAAGTCCGAATCGGAACACTTTATGTCCGTTCCGCGATAGTTACTCCCTCCGCCTTCTTGCTAATCTGCGAACCAGGCTGCCCTGAACACAATTCGATACAGGTGCATCCCTGCCGATACCGTCGGCATCCTGTTTGACTGCGGCACTTATCCAGCCGAGTCCCCAATCCAACAAAGCGTTTCATCCTCGCAAGGGGAGGCGTCGCTGCGCGACCGGGGCTTCGGCTGGCTGTCAACAATGGGTGGTAACCCAAGGAGGCATACAGTGGAAAAGAATCAAGTCGTACAAAGTGGATCCGAAGGCCGTCGTACATTCATGAAGACCACAGCCGGTGTCGCCGGCGGTCTCATGTTGCCCACGGTATCCGGCAACGCCTGGGCTCAACAAAAGGAATATCCGGCTCTGGGCAACTATCCGGCCGGTGTGTCGGGTGACACCGTCACGGCAGGGCTCACGCTTGACCTGACCGGTCCGTACTCCGCCGAAGGCGCAGGCCAGCGTCGCGGTTTCGAGCTCGCCGCCGAGATGATCAACAATGGCGACCCTCGCGTGCGTAAGGTTTCGCCACTCACCAAGCAAGGCATTCTGGGGAAGAAGCTGGTGCTGGTGGTCGGCGACGCCGAAACCAAGCCCAACAGCGCGGTGCAGGCTGCCACGCGCTTCATTCGCCAGGACAAGGCCATGATGATCTCGGGTAGCGTCAGCAGCTCGGTCGCCATTGCCTTGCAGAACACCTGCGAACGCGCCAAGACTCTGTACTTCCCGGTCATCAGTGGCTCCAGCGACACCACCGGCAAGGACTGCCGTCGCTACGGCTTCCGCCTGTGCCACCATGCCTACACCGCTTCCAAGGCCATCGCACCTATCCTGGCCAAGGAATATGGCAAGAACATGAAGGCTATCCACTTGGTGCCTGACTACAACTACGGCCACTCCATCCACCACTACATGAAGCAGTTCACGGAGGAGCAGGGCTGGACCACCATCGATAACCCGCAGATCCACCCGCTCGGCGCGACTGACTACAGCTCCTGGCTGCTGAACATCGCCAACAGCGGTGCCGACATCCTCATCAACCACGACTACGGTGCCGACGCTGTCAACTCAGCCAAGCAGGCGCACGAGTTCGGCGTGCTCAAGAACATGAAGATGTGCGTACCGTATCTGCCGGCCTACATGCTGGAAGAAGTGGGTCCGGAAATCATGGAAGGCGTGTTCGGCACCATGGTCTTCTGGTGGACGGAAGGTATGAAGCACGAGGTCGGTCGTGACTTCGTCGAAGCCTATAAGGAAAAGTACAACGCGCTGCCGCGTGACCCCGAGCACAACGCCTACATGACGATGCTGCTTTGGGCCGACGCGATCGAACGCGCCGGTACCTTCTACCCGGCTGCCGTGGTGGAGGCTCTGGAAGACGGCATCAACAACAAGCGTCCGTACTCTATGGGCGGCGAGGTGTACTTCCGCGCCGAAGACCACGACGGTGCGGCAGACTTCGCCATCGTCCGGGGCAAGAAGCCTTCCGAGATCCAAAACAAGGACGACCTGGTCGACGTTGTGGCCGTGGCCAATGGGCTGGAGACCTTGCCGCCCATCGGTTACGCCGGGTGCAAGATGGCTCCGGCCGCCTAAGCACGTACGTCCATTCGGTCTAACTTAAGGCAATAAAGGGGGGCAGGCATGCCTAGCATGAGCCTATTTATGTCGCAAGTCTTTAATGGTCTCGCGCTGGGGGTGCTGCTCGCCCTCATTGCCGCGGGCCTCACCATCATCTACGGCACCTTGGGAGTCATTAACTTTGCCCACGGCGCGCTTTTCGTGGTGGGCGCCTATGCCGGATTCTCGGTGTTCATGGCCACAGACTCCTTTGTACTGGCCGTGATCGGCGCCGCCGTCGTGGCTATGGTCGTGGGCCTCGTCATGGAAAGAGGCCTGATCAAGCGGTTCTATCACCGACCACACGAAGATCAGATATTGGTCACCTTCGGGATCAGTATCGTCATTGTGGAGGTCATCCGCGGGATCTACGGTGGGGTCGGTCAGCGGGTTCCCCTTCCTTCATGGGGTGAAGGCGTCATCGACATGGGTTTTGTCACGTATCCGTTGTACCGGATCGAAATCCTTGTGATCGCCGCAGCCGTCCTGTTCGCGTGCTGGTTCGTCCTGTACAAGACGCGACTGGGGCTGATCATCCGCTCCGGCATCGAGGATTCCCTCATGGTCCGTTTGCTGGGCATCAACGTCCAGCGCTACTTCATGTTGGTCTTTGGTATTGGTGCGGCGACGGCCGGCTTTGCGGGCATGATCTACGGCCCCATCGTTTCCATTGTTCCCGACATGGGTTTCCGGGTGCTCATCCAATCGTTCGTGGTGGTGGTGCTCGGCGGAGTGGGGTCCTTCCCGGGCGCCATTCTTGGCGGGTTGATCGCGGGACAAATCCTCAGTCTTACGTCCCTGTTCAATCCCGTGTACTCCGACGTCATGCTGTTCGCGGCTATGGCGTTGATCCTGATTGTCCGGCCCCAAGGTCTCATGGGTGTGGAGGGTAGAGCATGAGTCAGTCCAACGAATCCGTCATCCAGGGTACGCAGGCGCCCGCAGCGGCGTACCTGGACCCTCGAGGCAGTGCCCTGAGGCAACGCTACGGCGTACTGCTTATCGCAGCACTCATCCTGGTCGTGGCGCCGTTTGTCGCACCAATTTTCGGCGCCGGTCCCGACCTGCTCAGCCGCGTGCTGATCTGGGGCCTGTTCGGGCTGGGCTTCGACCTGCTGTTCGGCTATACCGGGCTGCTGTCCTTCGGGCAAGCCGCGTTCTACGGTACCGGCAGTTTCATCACCGCCTACCTGCTCACTTCCGGCATCATCGACAACATGCTGCTGGCGCTGGTCTGCTCGATCATCGGGGCCGCAATATTAGGTCTCATGATCGGCTACCTCACGCTGCGGCGTAGTGGCATTTACTTCGCCATGAGTACGCTGGCCTTCGCGGAGATGATCTATTTCCTCGAGTTCGGGCCGCTGCGTGACTGGACCGGCGGCGAGAACGGCATTCCGGGTATTCCGGAAGCCTCGATCGACATCGGCTTCTTCCAGATGGCGATCTCCCCGGGTTGGCCTACCTATATCTTCCTGGCCGTGATGTTCTTCCTGGGCTTTGTCGTGGCGCGTCGTATTTCACTCTCGCCCTTCGGCGTGGTGCTCACGGCCATCCGCGAGAATCCCGAGCGCGCCATGGCGGTCGGTCACACCATCCGGCGCTACAAGCTGGCGGTGTTCGTCATCGCGGCGGCTTATGGCGGCTTGGCCGGCGGTCTGCTCGGCCTCTTCCAGGGCTACATGCCGCCAGACGCGTTCAACCTGCATACGTCCGCGGAACTGGTCATTCAGACCGTCATGGGCGGGGCCGGTACGCTGTTTGGTCCGCTGCTGGGCGCCTTGATCTGGCTCTATCTCTACGAAGTCCTGCAGTTCGTGGATTCCGTCGGTCCCTACTGGCGGCTTATCCTCGGCATCATCTTCGTTGTCCTGGTCACGGTTTTCCGGCGCGGTATCTGCGGCGAGTTCCTTGCCTGGCGTAATCGCCGCATGAACCGTCGCATGTCGGCGGCCGTCGGCAACCAGCAGCCCGTGCGTCATAGCGGCTCGTCCGGTGCTGCACTGGTGATGCGCGATGCGCGGCCAATGTCCGCAGGTGAGCCGGTGCTACGTGCCGACAATATCGCCAAGCACTATGGCGGCCTGAAGGCGGTCAAGGGCGTCTCGATCTCGATCGAGGAAGGCGAACTGCGCGGTCTGATCGGTCCCAACGGCGCCGGCAAGTCGACGTTCTTCCGCATGCTGGCAGGCGAGATCCAGCCGACATTCGGCCGCGTCTACCTGCGTAATCAGGACATCACCGGCATCGGCGTCACGCAAGTGTGTCAGCTGGGCATGAGCAAGAGCTATCAGGTCAACACGTTGTTCGACCAGCTCACCGTGCGTCAGAACATTCTGATGTCGGTGTTGGGCCAAAAGCGCGGGCCGTTCAAGCTGGATGCGCTCAAGGCGGTTGAATCCGTGAAGGGTTGCCCGGAACAGGTGGCTGCCGTGCTTGATCTGGTGGAACTCAGCCATCGCGCCGACACGCCCATTCATGAGCTGTCCTACGGCGAGAAGCGGCGTGTGGAAATCGGCCTGGCACTGGCTACCGGCGCCAACGTTCTGCTGCTGGACGAACCGCTGGCAGGCATGAGCCCGGAAGAGCGTGTCCAGACGGTGGCCCTGCTGAAGAATATCCGCAAGGGTCGCACGGTGCTGATCGTCGAGCACGATATGGACGCCATGTTCGAACTGGCCGACCGCATCACGGTACTGTATGACGGCAACTTCCTCGCCGAAGGCACGCCGGATGAAATTCGCAACAGCAAGGCGGTCCAGGACGCGTATCTGGGCGGCATGGAGGAAGACGAATGAGTTTGCTCGACGTATCGAATGTCAACACCTTCTATGGCGACTCGCACATTCTTTTCGACGTGTCCCTGCACGTCAACGAGAACGAAGTTGTCGCCCTGCTGGGGCGTAACGGGGCGGGGAAGTCCACGCTGTTGAAGACGATCGCCGGCGCCTTGCAGCCCAAATCGGGAACGATCACCTTCAATGGGAAGGAGACCCACAAGATGGCCACGCACTTAATTGCGCGTGAAGGCCTGCAACTTGTACCGGAGGAGCGGCGCATCATCGGTGGCATCACGGTGCACGAGAACCTCGAACTGGCTGCCATGACGGCACCCAACCCGATGTCTTTCGAACGCATCTACCGCACCTTCCCGCGACTGTACGAGCGTCGCACCAACAAGGGTAGGGAACTCTCGGGGGGCGAGCAGCAGATGATCGCGATCGCCCGCGCCATGATCCGTGACGCCCGCCTGATCCTGCTCGACGAGCCCTTCGAAGGTCTCGCTCCGATCATCGTGCGGGATCTCATGCAGGTGTGCCGCCAGCTCGCCGAAGAAGGCCGCACCGTGATCGTGGTCGAGCAGAACGTGTCGGCCGCTCTGTCAATGGCCAGCCGGGTCTATATGTTGAACACCGGCCATATGGTGTTCAGCGGCACGACCGAGGAACTGCAGGCAAGGCCCGACATCATGAACCGCTACCTGGGAGCGGCCGCCTAACGGCCGTTCGAGGCGCGTGCCTTGCCTTGCCGGCGAGCACGCGCCCACCCTCGACGGGGTGCCACCGGCGCGTTCCGTATCGATGAAGTGCCGCCCTCCATGGGCGGGGAATCACTGGAGGAGCAGTAATGTCGTCTACCATTAATACCATGCTGGTCGAAAACCGGGTTTTCGATCCTTCGCAGGAATTCACCGCCAATGCGCGGGTCTCCGGCATGGCGCAGTACAAGGCTTTGCGCGACGAAGCCAACAAGAACCCTGAAGGCTTCTGGCGCCGTCTGGCCGAACAGGAGCTCACCTGGCACAAGCCCTTCACCAAGGTGCTTGACGAATCCAAGGCACCTTTCTACACCTGGTTCGAAGACGGCGAGCTGAACGTTTCCGAGAACTGCCTGGACGTCCACCTGACCAACGGTAATGCCGATAAGACCGCCATCATTTTTGAAGCCGACGACGGCACAGTGGAGAAGGTCACATATCGGCAGCTGCACGCACGGGTTTGCCGCATTGCTAATGGGATTCGCGCGCTGGGTTATGGCAAGGGCGATCGCGCCATTCTGTACCTCCCGATGTCCATCGAAGCCATCGCCATCATGCAGGCGTGTGCGCGATTGGGTCTGACCCATTCCGTCGTGTTCGGCGGCTTCTCGGCCCGCAGTCTGCATCAGCGCATTGTTGACGTCGGTGCCCGTCTGGTCTTCACGGCCGATGCACAAATGCGTGGCGGCCGCGAGATTCCCCTGAAGACAGCCGTAGACGACGCGCTGTCGGGCGAAGGCGCCGATGTCGTTGAGAAAGTGGTTGTCTACAAGCGGACTGGTGGTAACGCACCTTGGGTCGAAGGCCGCGACATGTGGCTGCACGACCTGGAGGACGGCCAATCCGAAGAATGCACACCGGAATATGTCGGCGCCGAGCACCCGCTCTTCGTGCTCTACACCTCCGGCTCCACTGGTAAGCCCAAGGGCGTGCAGCATTCGTCCGGCGGATATCTCCTGTGGGCCAAGGTCACGACACAATGGGTGTTCGACACCCGTCCCGAAGACGTCTTCTGGTGCACAGCCGACGTGGGTTGGGTGACGGGGCACTCCTATATTGCATACGGTTCGCTGGCAGCCGGGCTGACACAAATCGTCTTTGAAGGCATCCCCACGTATCCGAACGCGGGACGCTTCTGGGACATGATCCAGCGCCATGGCGTCACCATTTTCTATACAGCGCCCACGGCGATCCGTTCGCTGATCAAGGCGTCCGAACAAAACCCGGACACGCATCCGCGACATTACGATCTGTCGAGCCTCCGACTGCTGGGCTCGGTGGGCGAACCCATCAACCCGGAAGCCTGGGTCTGGTACTACGAAAACGTGGGTCGTTCGCGCTGCCCCGTGGTCGATACGTGGTGGCAGACGGAGACTGGGGCACACATGCTCACGCCTTTGCCCGGCGCCACCCCGCTCAAGCCCGGCTCCTGCACCTTGCCGCTACCCGGTATCGATGCCGTAGTGGTCGACGAAGCCGGCAACGAGCTTCCGGCTGGTGCCGGCGGGCTTCTGGTCATCCGGCGCCCGTGGCCCTCCATGATCCGTACCGTGTGGGGCGATGAAGACCGTTATCGCAGCAGTTACTTCCCGCCCGAGCTTGGCGGCAAGTACCTGGCCGGCGATAACGCGCAACGCGACGAAGACGGCTACTTCTGGATTCTGGGCCGCACGGACGACGTGTTGAGCGTATCGGGTCACCGCCTGGGCGGCACGGAGATCGAATCCGCACTGGTCGCGCACGAGCTCGTCGCGGAAGCCGCGGTGGTCGGCCGGCCCGACGCCACGACCGGCGAAGCCGTGGTGGCCTTCATCATGCTCAAGCAGGCGGCGCCCACGGGCGACGAGGCGCAGGCAATTGCTGCGGATCTGCGCGAATGGGTGGCCAAGCAGGTTGGGCCGATCGCTAAACCGCGCGACATCCGGTTCGGCAATAGTTTGCCCAAGACCCGTTCCGGCAAGATCATGCGGCGCCTGCTGCGCCTGGTGGCCGAAGGTCGCGACATCGACCAGGACACCTCAACGCTGGAAAATCCGGACGTCCTCAAGCAGTTCTCGGGCGTCTACTAACTGCCTGGGCTCCATTGGGGGTTAACCTCGATGGAGCTTATGGCAGGCGTGGCTAGAATCGTTTGCAAGCAGGAAAAGAAGTTGCACTGGGGCCGCGAGCTGCGGCTGGTCTTATCGGAAAACGGCCGCTACATGGGCGGCCGTCTTCACGAGTCGGTCAGAGGAAGCAACCGCCATGAATGCGCAAAGCCAACTCGACCATGACGCCGAAGACGTACTGATGGGTGGCATGTGTCGCGACTTCACGGATTCCACGCTCATTACTGGCAATGGGCACACCATGGGTGTGCTCAAACTCCCGCTCAGCGGCGCCATGCTGGTATCGAGCACGCAGGGCCACTGGGTGGTAGGTACGGGCAGTGTCCTGTGGGTGGCGCCCTATACGGCGTACAAGGCCCGTATGCTGGGCAAGGTGCGTCTGCGCTCGCTCTATCTGAATTCCGCCAGTTCAGATCAGCTCCCGAAGCATAGCTGCATGTTGCGCGTCACCAGTCTGACACGCGAATTGTTGTCCGAAACGGCCATGGCGGCCGGGCCCACACCGGATCGCCGGTCTCGCCTGCTGGTTGAGGCACTACTTGAAGAACTGCGGCACAACGGCGGCGGGGAACCCGATCTACCGGCACCGCGCGACCCGCGGCTCGTGCGGATCTGCACCCATATCCAGCAGCATCTCGACGACACAAAGACCTTGCAGGAATGGGCCAAAGAACTGGGCTGTGATCCCCGCACCTTGTACCGTCTGTTCGTGCAGGAACTGGGCATGCCTTTCGTTCAATGGCGCCAAGTCATCCGCCTGCGTACTGCAATGGATTGGCTCAAAGGCGGCAAGCCCGTGTTGGATGTCGCGTTCGACCTCGGCTACCAGAATCAAAGCGCGTTTACGACCATGTTCCGGCGCAATCTTGGCATGGCGCCATCCGAATTCGTTCGGGCGTGCCGGGGTGCTCCCGTTCCGGCCGAGTAACGCCATCGTATAAACATGGTCTGTTGGGCGGGCCGGCCGAGTCCTGCAATCGGTATTTAGCCGCCGAGGCCCAATCGAGCCAAGGCGGGCAAGCTCTCCTTTGCGGCGAGCTCGCCTTTGGCGATGGCTTCCTTGGCGCGATGGAAGTCCATCAGGCCCAGGTTCGCCAGCCTTGGTGCAATGACGGCATCCGCTGGATCACCAGCCATTCTGCTACGAGTAATTCGCACCTGCATGATGTTGATGCTGGCGGCCAGGATATCAATCAACGACGGCATTTTCTCGCTCTCCGATTCCGCCCCGGGCAGAAATGCCGACAGTGCTTCGGGTACGTGCGCACGCCAGGCGCTGCCCACCGTCGTGCCGACCTTCTGTTCGATCGGCGTGGCCGTGTGGCGGCCGAGGATGTCGGCGTTGAGGTCGACGGCCAGAACGATGTCGGCACCCATGGCGCGGGCCAGCGAGACAGGAACCGGGTTCACCAGCCCGCCATCGACCAGCAGGCGGCCGTCGTGCCACACGGGAGAGAACAGACCCGGCAGGGCAATGGACGCACGCACGACGTCTGTGGTGGAGCCGTCCTTCAGCCAGACTTCTTGTCCTGAATGCAGGTCGGTGGCAACGGCTGCGAAGGGCACCTTCAAGGTGCTGACCGGGCAGTCCATGAAATGCCGCTGGAAGAAGCCCATCAGGCGCTCCCCCTTGAGCATCCCCCCATTCAGGTGGAAATCCATCAGGGAGACCACGTCGCGCAATTTGAGCTGGGACACCCATTCGGAGAAGCGGTCGAGTTCGCCTGTGCCGTAAGCGGCACCGACCAAGGCGCCAATCGATGTCCCGCAAATGATGTCGGGGCGGATACCGGCATTCTCCAACGTACGAATCACGCCGATATGGGCCCACCCACGCGCCGAGCCGCTGCCCAAGGCGAGCCCGACTATCGGCTTACGGGCGCGGGGCACCATGGGATTCTGCTAGTTCCAACGGCCGCCGCGGCCGGCAACGGCGTAGCGGCCGGCGCCCAGCATGGCTATGACGATCGCCGCCACGAAGAACATACCCTGCAACTCGAGACGCCAGCCCCCACTGGAAGTGAACTGGCCAATATGCGCACTGTGGGCCAGCGCGACCGCGACCAACATGTTGATCGCGATGAGGATGGCGGCCATACGTGTGTAGACGCCCGCGATCAGCAGCAATGGCGCGATGACTTCACCAATGTAGACACCCCACGCAAGGAAGGCCGGTAGGCCTCTCATCACCAGCATGGCTTCGATCCCGCCGATGCCATGACGCAGCTTGGCCCAGCCGTGGAGAAAGATCAGGATGCCGAGGGCGAGGCGCATAAAGAGTTTGGCGAAATCGTCGAGCGTAGTCTGGGACATGGAGCAGGTCTCGGGATGTAACTGCGGCCATTATAGGGGGACGGAACGCGGTTGGCGTCGGTGGAGGCGACGCCGTGCGTTCGAAATGAAGCCAGCCAATGCGGCCGGGAACCGATGGGAGCTTAGCTCTGTTCGCCGTCTTCCGCCGTGGCGGCCTGAGGGAGTGTAAAGGTCTCGAAGGAGTCCGGGCCCGGCATTTCCGCGCCGCGATAGGTGTAGACCAGCCCAGGAAACTGCGAAAAGTGAATCTTGAATTCTTCGTCACACGGTATGAGGGCATCGCCCGTGGCATCGACCACGATGGCGGTGGGCTGGGCCGCATTGAGGATGTCCGCCAATTCTTCCGTGCTGACGCGGGTGCTGACCGGCAGCAGTTTCTTGCCGGCTTCCTGTATTGCCAGCACTGTGACCAGGTACTCGTGGCAATAGTCTGCGCACAGGGCGACGACCGACCCGGGATTCGGATCGCGGTTCGCCAGCGCGACACTCATGGCCTGAACGGCTACCGCCAGTTCACTGTAGGAAACCGCGACTTCGGAATCATCCAAGGCGATTTGCTCGCCATAGTTTTCAGCAATGGAATCTAGATACTGCACGGGTGACATGTCCAGCTTTCCTTGAAATGAACGCTGAGGCCGTCACGGCCCCGGTCTGGCAGCTAGTATAGAGAGTCGGTCCACTGGTGTCGTGCTTGATCCCTAAGGACTTTCCCGATCTTTTTGCGGCGTGCTTTAATCGGGCGCTGACAATGGAATGAGGTGGGGCAATGCAAACCTTGGGCATTATGGCGGCCCTGCATGAAGAGATTGCGGATCTGTTGGGGCAGATGGAATCTGTGCGGACCCGGCATATCGGCATGCGCGAATATCACGAAGGCAGCCTGCATGGGCACCCCTGTGTGGTTGTCTTGGCGCGGGTAGGCAAGGTCGCGGCTGCCGCCACGGCCGTGACGCTGATACGTGAATTTGGCGTCGATCGTCTGTTCTTTACGGGTCTGGCCGGTGGCGTCGCCGATACGGTGCGCGTTGGCGACGTGGTCATCGGCACTTCGCTGCTTCAGCACGATATGGACGCCAGCCCACTGTTTCCCCGACACCAAATTCCGCTGCTGGGTGTGAGCAGCATTGACGCCGATTCCGAGCTGAGCCGCGCCGCCGAGCAATCCGCGCGGGCTTTTCTGGAAGACGACTGGGCGCGGAATATCTCACCATCGACCCGGCGGGCTTTCGGGCTCTCGGAACCGCGCGTTCACACCGGGCTCATTGTGAGCGGCGACCAGTTCGTCAGTGGTCAAACCCGCGTGCACGCCTTGCGCGATGCGTTGCCGGACGCGCTTTGCGTCGAGATGGAAGGGGCGGCGGTGGCGCAGATTTGCCACGAGTATGGGGCACGCTTCGCGGTAATCCGCACGGTATCGGACCGCGCCGACGAGACCGCCGGCTTCGACTTCAACAGCTTCTTACAGAGCGTGGCGAGCCGATATTCGGCCGGCATTCTAAGGAGAATGCTGGCGGCGGAATGCGTGGACCCGTCCTAGGCGGGTATGTCGAGCTCGCCGTTCATCCAGGCGAGCAGCCCGTCCACCCAGCGTTCGGCTTGCAGGCCCATCTTGGCATGGATTTGGGCGGCGCGGCGATAAAGTTCCGAGAAGTCGATGGACGGCGCGCGCTTGAACGCGATCGCTACGATATTGCCGTCGTGGACTTCCGGTAGCCAGGCCACAGCCTCGAAGGCATGTTCCAGCTCACGTAGATGGTGCGCATGCCCAGGTCCGTCGCAGTACAGATTGACGGTCATGATCCCCTTTGGGGTCAGGCACGCTGCACAGGCGGAATAGAAGGCCTCGGATCCCAGCACGGGACCGTCCGCTGCGGCATCGTACAGGTCAACCTGAAGCACATCGATGGACCGGCGCTGCGAGATATCCGTGACGTAGTCCAGTGCGTCCATGTTCAGCACGCTCAGTCTCGCGTCGTCGGGCGGCAGAGCGAAATGCTCGCGACAGGCTTCGATGACGGCGGGATTCAGCTCGACTGCGGTCACTCTGGCGGACTCGAGGTGCCGATAACAGAACTTGGTGAGCGTGGCGGTGCCGAGGCCGAGCTGAACGATGTGTTCCGCGCCGTCGCGAAACAGCAGCCACATCATCATCTGACGGACGTATTCCAGCTCGATGTCGAAGGGATGTGCGACGCGCATGGCGCCCTGCACCGCAGGAGTGCCGAAATGCAGGCTGCGGATGCCGTCGGCTTCCAGGATGTTCAGCATGTGTGTAGATGGTCGGGGCGGCGGGATTCGAACTCGCGACCCTCTGGTCCCAAACCAGATGCGCTACCAGGCTGCGCTACGCCCCGACTGAAGCGCGTAACTATACCACGCGTTTGCCGTCGCCGGGGCGCAAGCCCCGGTCGAGCGGAATTTAAGCTGCGTCCGGCGTGGGTTGTTCCTCGGACAAAGCTTGGCGTTCGACGAAAACCTTGGCGATGCGGCGGCCATCAAGTTCCAGAATGCGGAAGTACAGTTCGCATGTGGATTGCCGCTGGACGTAGGTTTCACCGACTTCAGGGAGTTTGCCCAACTGCTGCAACAGGAACCCGGCCACCGTACTGAAGTCGTCCGTTTCCTGTGAGAGCTCATCGATATCGAGTGTCTGCTCGAAATGATGGAGGTCGGTTCCGCCTTCCACCACCCACTGGTTCTCGGATTTGACGATGATGTCCGGCGTCTCGTCTTCATCGGGGAAGTCGCCTGCAATGGCCTCAAAGACGTCGATCGGAGTGACCAGGCCTTCCACCGTTCCGAACTCATTGATCACCACGACCAGTTGGCCCCGGGCCGACTTGAGGGTGTTGATCAGATCAAGCATCCGGATGGTTTCATGCACGATGATGGGCGGACGGAGGCGCTGCTGATTGACCTTGCCGTCGACAATCAGGTCCGTGATCAAGTCCTTGGCGCGGCCAATGCCTACGATTTCATCAAGCGAGCCCCGGCACACCGGGTAGAAGCCGTGAGGCGTGCGGTTGATCTCGTCGCGCATCTTCTCGGCGTCGTCCTCGAGATTGATCCACGTGATGTCGGTGCGTGGCGTCATTACGGAATGCACGTTGCGCTCGGCCAGACGCAGCACGCCGCTGACCATGTGGCGTTCTTCATCGGCGAAGGGCAGCGAGTCGGCTTGTTCCGGGTCGGAGATCACCGTTTCCGCTTCGGCGCTGCTACGCTTGCCCAGCATACGCAGCACGGCTTCGGCAGTGCGCTCACGCATGGGCCGGTCCGAACGCGCCAGCAGCAAATTGCGGCGGGCCAATTGGTTCAGCATTTCGATGATCACGGAGAAACCGATAGCCGCATACAGGTAGCCCTTGGGCACCTTGAAGCCAAAGCCTTCCGCAATGAGCGAAAAGCCGATCATCAAAAGGAAGCCCAGGCACAGGATTACCACCGTGGGATGCGCGTTCACGAAGCGGGTGAGGGGCTTGGAGGCCAGCAACATGACGGCCATGGCGATGACGACCGCCGCCATCATGACTTCCAGGTGATCGACCATCCCGACAGCGGTAATGACGGCATCGAGCGAGAACACGGCATCGAGCACGACGATCTGGGTGACGATGACGCCGAAGCTCGCGTAAGCGGGGGACTGGAGGACGGCGTGGTGCTTGCCTTCCACGCGTTCGTGCATCTCCAGTGTTCCCTTGAACACGAGGAAGAAGCCCCCGATGATCAGGATGAGATCTCGACCCGAGAATCCAAGGCTGCCCACGTAGAAAAGTGGTGCAGTCAGGTGGAACATCCACGAGATGGCCGACAGCAGGCCCAACCGCATCAATAGCGCGAGCGTCAGGCCCAGTACGCGTGCCTTGTCTCTTTGATTGGGTGGAAGCTTGTCCGCCAGGATGGCGATGAAGATCAGGTTGTCGATCCCGAGAACAATCTCAAGGATCACCAGAGTGAAGAGGCCGACCCATACCGATGGGTCAAGCAATAGCTCCATTACAATGAAATCCGGAAACAAAAAAATCATTATAGAGATGCGCTTCCGGATATTTGCATGTCGCCATGAAAATATTCAGCACATTGTCAGGATTTCCTCGGGGACAATCATGAACATCAGTCGACGCCTCCTTCCCTATATGACCCTCGTCTGCGGGATGGCGATCGCGGCATCCGTGCAGGCACAGGACGCTATCCGCATCGGCGAGCTCAACAGTTATAAAACCCAACCCGCATTTCTAGGCCCGTATCGCATGGGCATGGAGTTGGCGGTGGAGCAGGTCAATGCCGCCGGCGGTATCAACGGCCGCAAACTGGAACTGGTGATCAGGGATGACAACTCGAATCCGGGCGACGCAGTACGTACCGCCGAAGAACTGATCACCCGTGAAAAGGTAGATGTCCTGACGGGCACATTTCTGTCCAATATCGGATTGGCCGTCGCCGACTATGCCCGCCATCGCAAGGTCTTCTTCCTGGCCAGCGAGCCGCTGACGGACAAGATTGTGTGGGAGCAGGGCAACCGCTACACGTTCCGGCTGCGAAGCTCCACCTACATGCAGGTCGCCATGCTGATTCCGGAAGCGGTCAAGATGAACCGCAAGCGCTGGGCGATCGTGTACCCCAATTATGAGTACGGTCAGTCGGCGGTGGCCACCTTCAAAACACTCTTGAAGCAGGCGCAACCGGATGTCGAGTTCGTGGCGGAGCAGGCCACGCCGCTGGGCCGAATCGATGCGGGCAACGTAGTGCAGGCCCTGGCCGATGCCAAGCCCGATGCATTGTTCAATGTACTGTTCGCGGCGGATCTTGCGAAGTTCGTGCGCGCGGGTAACCAGCGGCGCTTCTTCGATGATCTTTCCGTGGTCAGCCTGTTATCCGGCGAGCCGGAATACCTGGACCCACTCGGGCGCGAGACCCCGCAAGGCTGGGTGGCTACCGGCTATCCCTGGTATGCCATCGACACGCCTGAGCACACTGCTTTCCTCAACGCTTACCAAGCGCGCTACAACGATTATCCGCGGCTGGGAACGATCATCGGCTACAGCGCCATCCTGTCACTGGCCGAAGGGCTCAAGGCAGCAGGCTCCACCGATACCGAGGCGCTGATCAAGGCATTCCGTGGTCTGGAGGTCGTCACGCCTTTCGGGCCAATCACGTATCGTCCGCAGGACCACCAATCGACCATGGGCGCCTACGTGGGTACGTTGGCTGTGAAGGACGGCAAAGGCGTCATGACCGATATCCGCTATGTGGATGGCGCGACGGTCCTGCCACCGGATGAAATCGTCAAGCAATGGCGACCCGCCTCGGCCGAATGAACGTCGGCTGCTTTGCTTGCGGTAGCGGGCGGCGGATATGACGCTTTCCACCCTGATCGTACAGGGCCTGAACGGCCTGGCCGAAGCGTCCTCGTTGTTTCTGGTGGCCGTAGGGCTGTCGCTCATCTTCGGCGTCAGCCGCATCGTCAACTTCGCCCACGGCTCTCTTTACATGTTGGGGCTATACGCGGCGTGGAGCTTGTCGCAGGCCTTCGGCGGTTCACCGGCCGGCTTCTGGGCAGCCATGTTGGGGGCGGCCGTGCTTGTGGGCCTGTTGGGTGCCTTGGTCGAAATGACCTTGCTGCGGCGTATTTATCGAGCGCCCGAGATGTTCCAGCTGCTCGCCACGTTCGCGCTGGTACTGGTGTTCGAGGATCTGGCGTTGTGGATATGGGGGCCGGAGGATTTGCTGGGGCCTTTGGCGCCGGGCCTAGAGGGCTCGGTTCAGGTACTGGGGCGCTACCTTCCCGTGTACGACTTGCTGCTCATTGTGATCGGGCCGTTAGTCTGGCTCGGCCTCTGGCTTTTGCTGAACCGCAGCCACTGGGGCCGGCAGATCCGTGCGGCGACACAGGACCGCGAGATGCTTGGCGCCTTAGGGGTGAATTCTGTGTGGCTGTTCACCAGCGTATTCGCATTGGGCGCTTTTCTGGCCGGTTTGGCAGGCGCTCTACAGCTGCCGCGCCAACCCGCGAACCTGGCATTGGATCTGTCGGTAATCGGAGAAGCCTTCGTTGTGGTGGTGGTCGGGGGCATGGGTTCGATTTCGGGCGCTTTCCTGGCCGCGTTGATCATCGCTCAGCTGAAGGCTCTGTGCATTGCGCTGGGCATCGTGGAAATCTTTGGTGTCGCCATTGCCTTTCCCAAACTTACGCTGGTGATCGAATTTCTGTTCATGGCGATCGTGCTGGTCTTCCGCCCGTGGGGACTGCTGGGGAAGCCGCTGTCTCTTTCGCGGACGCAGGCTGAAGCCGAAGCGCCACTGGCCCCGGCGGGCAAACCACTCAGACTGTTTGCCGGGTTGATGGTCGGCGTCATCTTGTTGTTGCCGATGCTGGCGGATGTCCTGCCGTATGCGATGGTCATCGCCCAGGACATGCTGATCGCGGTGATCTTTGCCGTGAGCCTGCACTTCCTGATGGGCCTGGGCGGCATGGTGTCGTTCGGCCATGCTGCTTACTTTGGACTCGGCGCCTATGCGGTGGCGCTGGCTTTCCGGAGTCTGGACTGGGGCATGGCAACGTCGCTGCTTGCCGCTCCAGTGCTCGCTGGGGTTGCCGCCCTTTTGTTCGGCTGGTTCTGTGTTCGCTTGGCGGGCGTGTACCTGGCCATGCTGACGCTCGCCTTTGCCCAGATAGTTTGGTCGGTGGTGTATCAGTGGGATGCGGTCACAGGCGGCTCCAACGGCTTGATCGGCATTTGGCCCGAGCCGTGGCTGAGCGGAACGGCGTGGTATTACTTCGTGACCGCCGTCGCGGTCGTGCTGGTCGTGGTCGTGCGACGTGTTGCGTTTTCCCGCTACGGCATGAGCTTGCGTGCCGTTCGAGATTCCGCCCAACGGGCGGATGCGCTGGGCATCGATGTGCGCCGCGTTCAGCTCACGGCCTTCTGCATCGCCGGCGTCCTAGCGGGAGTCGCCGGTGGCCTCTTCGTATTTTCCAAGGGTGGCGTCTCGCCGGAAACGCTGATGGTGGGAACGTCTGTCGATGCGCTGGTCATGGTGCTTCTAGGTGGCATCCAGCAGTTGGCCGGCCCGGTGGTGGGTGCGGTGGCATTCACCGCCATGCGGGATTACTTCGTGGGTCTCACCGAATATTGGGGGGCCTTGTTCGGCTTGGTCATTCTGGTGATCGTCGTGGCGTTTCCGCAGGGGATCGCCGGCCAATTCGCGCGTTGGTCCCGCGCAGGGAGACGCACATGAATGGGGCGGTGCAGCCGCTGCTGCAGGTGCGCGGCCTGACTCGTCGTTTCGGCGGCAATGTGGCGGTCGATGGCATCGATTTCGATGTCCAGGCCGGCGAGCTGCTGGCATTGATCGGCCCAAATGGCGCGGGGAAGTCCACCACCTTCAATATGGTCAATGGGCAACTGCCTGCTACCGCAGGGTCGGTTCGCTTCCAGGGGCGTGAGCTGCTGGGCATGGCTTCCCATCGGATCGCCCGGCTTGGCATCGGGCGCAGCTTTCAGATTGCAGCCACCTTCGCGTCGTTGACCGTGCTGCAAAATGTGCAGATGGCTTTGATCGCGCACCAACGGCGCGTGTTCTCGTTTTTTTCTCGTGCCGACGCCCATGAGCCGGAACAGGCTATGCATCTGTTGGAGCAGGTGGGCATGGCACATCTCGCGCAGCAACCATGCGCCGACCTAGCCTATGGGGACGTGAAGCGCCTGGAGCTGGCCATGAGCCTGGCGGGCGAACCACAGCTCCTGCTCATGGACGAACCGACAGCAGGCATGGGCCCGGGCGAGCGTAATGCTCTGGTTGCTCTGGTCAAGAAGATCGTCCGCTCGCGGAATATGGGTGTCCTGTTCACGGAACACAGCATGGATGTCGTGTTTGACTACGCGGACCGCATTATCGTGCTTGCACGCGGCAAACTGATCGCGCAGGGAGATCCGGCGTTTATCCGGGAGCACCCCCAGGTGCGCGAGGTGTACTTCGGAACGAACACCGAACTGGCAGCGGCGGGTCCGCGAGGAGCGCAGCATGTCTCGTCCTGATCGATTCGGCGTGCATGCTGAACACGCGGACTTTCCCGTTGGGCCGGCTGCTTCCGTGGGTTTGCGTACGACTGGGGCGCTGTTGGAAGTGCGCGCGTTAGACGCCTGGTACGGTGCCGCGCATATTCTGCATGGGGTCTCCTTGGAAGTGGGGAGAGGCGAAGTCGTCGCCTTGATGGGGCGTAACGGCGCGGGCAAGTCCACCACACTCAAGGCCATCATGGGCATGGTGCAACGGCGCAGTGAAGGGCTGTCTTTCATGGGCCGCAGCGTCACCCGGCTACGACCCTTTGAAATGGCGCGTTTAGGCGTGGGCTACGTGCCCGAAGATCGGCGCGTCTTTACAGATTTGACCGTGGACGAGAACCTTGCGCTGGGTGAGTTGCCGCCGCGGCAATGGCCGGATGGCTCGCCAGCCGTCCACTGGACAGTGGCTCGACTCTATGAACTCTTTCCCGTGCTGGCCCCCCTGCGCGCCCGACTGGCAGGAACGCTGAGCGGCGGCGAACAGCAAATGCTTACCGTCGCCCGCAGCTTGATGGGAAACCCTTTCGTCTTACTGCTAGACGAGCCCTCGGAAGGGGTGGCGCCGATTGTCGTAGAGCAGATGCTCGGCATGATCCACACCTTGAAGGCGCAGGGCACTAGCATTCTGCTCTCCGAGCAGAACGTGGCGTTCGCGCGCTTGGCGGCGGATCGCGCCTATGTGCTTGAAAAAGGCGTGATCCGCTATAGCGGTCGCATGGACGTGCTATTGGAAGACGAGGCGCTGCGGCGCAAATACCTGACCCTCTGAGCGGCCACGCCTTTCCGGCCGTCATGCGACCGCCGTGCGCGGGGTGGCGTCTTCGTTGCCGATATTCCGATAGCGTTCCAGGAGTTCGGCTCGACGTTCGTCGGCGGCGTCCATGGCGGCTTCCTTGATGTGCCCGTAGCCGCGAATTGATTCAGGGATACGCGCCAAAGCGATGGCGGTATCCAGCCGCTGTGCGTCCAGTGAACGATCGAATTCCGCCAGCATCGCGAAGTAATCCTCGATTAGCCTGCGTTCACGGCGACGCTCTTCCGTATGCCCGAAGGGGTCGAGAGCCGTCCCTCGCAAGCGCCGCAATGGCGCTAACAGTTTCATGGCCGAAAGCAGCCAGGGGCCGAAGCTGCGCTTCACCGGACGGCCCTGGGCGTCGCGGCGAGCGAAGCGTGGCGGTGCCATGTGGAACTGCAGGGTGTAGTCCAGCCCCGGCTCCCCGTCGAAGGCGGCACGCAGTCGTTCAAGGAAGGCCGGATCGGCATAGAGCCGGGCCACTTCGTATTCGTCCTTGTACGCCATGAGTTTGGCCAGATTTTGAGCGACAGCGACGGTAAGGGGTAAAGCGCCTGCACTCGGCTGCTTCGCAGCGTCCTGAAGACTGGATTCCTTGCGTCGGATGTTCTCCACGGCTTGTCGGTAGCGACGCGCATAGGCGACGCTTTGGTAGTCTCGCAGCCATTGCTCGTGCCGGGCGATGGTTTGGTCCAACGTCTCGGGCAGATTCAAAATGCGTGCGTCCGCGGACTCGGTCTCGGAGACGGGGATGCCTTCATGCGCCGCGCGGCGGCCCCATTCAAAGGCGGCGAGGTTTTTCTCCACCATGACGCCGTTCAATTCAATGGCGCGTCGCAAGCTGGCGCCTTCCAGCGGTATCCAGCCCTTTTGCCAGGCGTAGCCAAGCAGGAGCGGGTTGGCGTAAACGGTGTCGCCCAGCAGGTCGAGCGCGAGCGCGCTGGCGTCAAGAAACTCGCAATCGTCTCCGATCGCTTCCTGCAAACGCTGTTGCGCGCTGTCGGCAGGATAGCGCCAGGATGGATCGCGAATGATCTCCGCCGTCGGTACGGAGGCGCCGTTTACCAGCGCGCGCGTATGGCCGCGCCGTACGCGATCCAGAATGTCCGTCGCGGTGCTGACAATGGCGTCGCAGCCGAGCAGCAGCCGTGCGCCCGCGGTAGGTACCCGGGTAGCCATGATGTCGTCCGGCCGGGCGGCGATTTGAATGTGGCTCGTCACCGCGCCGCCTTTTTGCGCAAGACCCGCCATGTCCAGCACACAGACGCCCTTGCCTTCCAGGTGGGACGCCATGCCCAGCAGATTGCCGATGGTGATGACGCCAGTCCCGCCGATGCCCGTTACCAAGATCCCGTAGGCGTGGTCGTCCAGTCGCGGTAGCGTGGGCAAGGGAATTTCGGGCAGGCCCGCCGTTTCATCCGCGCCGGGCTGGGCGTCGGTGCTGGCCGGGATGTCACGCACTCGGGGCTTACGCGGTTCAGCGCCTTCCAGTGTCACGAAACTTGGGCAATAGCCTTTGACGCAGGAGAAGTCCTTGTTGCACGAGGACTGATTGATGCGTCGCTTAGAACCCCGCGGGGTCTCCAATGGCTCTACGGACAGACAGTTCGACGCCTGCGAGCAGTCCCCGCAGCCCTCACAGACTTCCGGATGTATGAAGGCGCGCCTGGCGGGGTCGGGGTAGGTGCCTCGCTTGCGCCGACGGCGCTTCTCGGTGGCACAGGTCTGGTCATAAATCAGAACCGTGGTGCCTTCCATTTCGCGCAGCTGCTTCTGGATGGTGTCCAGCTCATCACGATGGTGGATTGGCGGTTGGCCGTGAAGAGACACACCTTTGTATTTCTCCGGCTCATCCGTCACGATAACCGTGTGGCGGACTCCTTCCGCTGCGACTTGGGCGACGATGTCCGGCACGGTTAGGCGGCCGTCCACGGGTTGCCCTCCCGTCATGGCGACGGCGTCGTTGAACAGGATCTTGTATGTGATGTTCGCCTTCGCCGCTACGGCGGCACGGATCGCAAGTATTCCGGAATGGAAGTATGTGCCGTCGCCCAGATTCACGAATACATGCTGTTCCCGGGTGAAGTGCTGTTGGCCGGTCCAAGCCGCGCCTTCGCCGCCCATGTGGCTGAAGGTTTCGGTACGGCGGTCCATCCAGATGGTCATGTAATGACAGCCGATACCGGCCATGGCTCGCGAGCCTTCTGGGACCCGGGTGGAGGTATTGTGCGGACACCCCGAGCAGAACCAGGGCTTGCGCTCAATGGCGGCGGGCGCTCCCGTCCGTTCGCGCGCCTTGGCGTCCAGGATTGCCAACTGTCCCGCGATGCGTGCCCGAATGTCATCGGGCAACGGGTAGGCTTCCAGACATTGCGCGATCGCCCGCGCAATGAGTGCCGGCGACAGGTCGGCGTGAGGTGTCAGCAGCCAGGGTCCCCGCGGTTGCGTCCATTCGCCGCCTCCGTCGCCACGGTCCGCGAACTTGCCGGAGACACGCGGGCGCACGTCGTCGCGCCAGTTGTAGAGCTCCTCCTTCAGCGCGTACTCGAGAATCTGACGCTTTTCCTCCACCACCAGGATTTCCTGTAGACCTGTCGCGAACTCACGGGCATCTTGCGCGTTCATGGGCCACACGCAACCGACCTTCATGATGCGGATGCCGATACGTCGACACGCCGCGTCGTCCAGGCCCAGGCTGCGCAGTGCTTCGCGGGTATCCTGGTAAGCCTTGCCTGCTGCCATGATGCCGAAGCGCGCTTCGGGCGAATCCAACACAATGGGGTTCAACCTGTTGCGGCGCACGTAGGCGAGCGCGGCATAGAGCTTGTAGTCCAGGAGGCGCGCTTCCTGAGCGAGAGGCGTATCGGGCCAGCGTAGGTTCAGTCCGTCTTCGGGTAGGGGGAAGTCCTCTGGAAGCAGGATTGTCGGACGTTGCGGGTCGATCTCTACGGATGCGCTGGATTCGATGACCTCCGTCACGCACTTCATGCCGACCCACAAGCCGGTGTAGCGGCTCATTGCCCAGCCGTGCAGCCCATAATCCAAATACTCCTGCACGTTCGCGGGATAAAGCACGGGAATGCCAGCCGCCATGAGGTTGTGCTCGGACTGATGCGCGACGGTGGAGGACTTCGCCGCATGGTCGTCGCCGGCCAATACCAGCACACCGCCGTGGCGCGAGGTGCCGGCGGCATTGGCATGCTTGAGCACGTCCATGCTGCGATCAACGCCCGGCCCCTTGCCGTACCACATGCCAAAGACGCCATCGTGGGTGGCGTCCTTGTACAGGTTCACCTGCTGGGTTCCCCAAACCGCCGTGGCGGCCAGGTCTTCGTTGACGCCGGGCTGGAACACGATCTCATGTTGCTTCAGGTGCGACTGTGCCTGCCAGAGCGCCTGGTCCAGCGCGCCCAGAGGGGACCCGCGGTAGCCCGAAATGAAGCCAGCCGTATTGAGGCCCATGGCGCGGTCGCGCGCCTTCTGCAGCATGGGTAGCCGCACAAGGGCTTGTGTGCCGCTCAGGTAAATACGGCCGTGTTCAAGGGTGTACTTATCGTCCAGCGTGACGTCGAGGCCATGCTGCAGCTTGGATGCCGGCACTGGGGCATTCATGGCTTGTCTCCTGATTTATCGTTATCAGGTCGAGTGTATGACGATTGCCATGTGCCTAGCGAAATCAGCGCTGGACTAGCCCGAAACTTATCGGCGTCAGGGGACTAGCGCCAGCCCGAACCGGATCTGCGAACCCGTCTTCTGGTTGTAGCCCAACAGCGTTTCGTTGTAGCCCTTGAAGTACTGAACGTGGAAGTAACCGTTCATATTCAGGAAGGTGCGCTTCAGCGGCCAGGCGGCTTCCAGCTGGGTGCTGTAACGGTTCTCCTTTCCTCGGCGGTAGAGCCCCGTGAGGACCAGGCCGTTGTCCTGTGCCCAGCGCAGCTTCCAGTCCACGTAGCCGACGTAATCGCTGTAGTCCGGATTCTCTTCATCATTGAAATACTGCTTGAACCGGGGTGCGAAGGTCAATGTGCTGCCGTGGCCGAACCGGTAGTTGAGCTCGGGCTGTACGTAGACGAAGTTCAGCGCACGGGAATCGTCGCCGCTCTTGCCGTTGGACTCGTGCTCGACGCCGCTTTGCAGGCCCAGGAAGAATGGACTGCCTTCCGGTCGATACAGCGCGTCCTGACGCCAGAAGATGCTGGGCTTGAATGACGTGTCGACAAACGGATGCGAGTCCGAATGCAGATCCCAGAGAGAAGTCTGCGTATAGCCGACGTATAGGTTGTCCAGGAAGCCGGGGTTCTGCGGGTCGTCCGGCGTGAAGAGCCGGTACTTCAAGCTGATCTGGAATCTCGCCATTCGGCTGTCTTGCCCGCCGACGTCGAAATAGACGGGCTCGTAGGGCGAGATAGCGCTGCGGAAGCGTTCGAAGCCGGGGTTGGGCCGCAGATTGGCGGGCCGGACCACGGTGTCCCCGGGGGTAGGGCCCCCATCGTGCGTGGCGCCTGCCATGGCGACCGCTTCCTGCGATGCGATCGGGTCGGCACTCATGGGACCATCCCTGCCGGCATCGAGCACGGGTCCGGTAGCTGGAGCTGAAACGACGATGCCTTCGTCTGACGGGCTGGTATCCAATGCCAGCAACGTGCTGTCGCCTTCGACGTTCACGGCCTGCAAGCCCATCGCGCCGCGGGGCACGATGGCTCGCCATTGGAAGCGCGCGAAATTGTTCACGGGGATGCTGGCGATGGGGGTGCTACTGGTCAGGTGAGCGATGCTGCGCAGCGTCTGCCCCCCTTCGCTGCGCCATTGCAGCACGATCGTTTCAGACGCCTGCCAGTCCATGGCGTTAGGCGTATCGTTGAATACTAGGGCGTGCACATGAACCGTCTCGCCGGCGGAAGCATGGTTGCGGTCTAGTGAATAGGATACGCCGGCCCGCGTACTCAGGGGCCAGGCCAGCGCCAGAGCGATCGCCGTTAGAGTAGCGGCGGACGCAGCGTGGTTTGTTCTTGATTTCATGTCACGGTTCTTCATTATGTGAGCTTTGCCGACTGTATCATCGCGAACGGTTGGGACGGTCGCGGGTTGTAACCGGGGACATATAGCGAAAAACGTGCCTGGAATTGGAGCTTTGTAGCTGCAAGGGTAAAATGCCCCGTCTTTCGTATGGCGGCAGTAGCTCAGC
>DATGNX010000096.1:0-19584 GCA_035306485.1 Burkholderiaceae bacterium | reverse complement strand
CAATTCTTTGGCCTTGCCCTCGAGCACCACCTCTCCCGTTTCGAGCACATAGCCATAATCGGCCACCTGGAGCGCAGCGCGTGCGTTCTGCTCCACCAGCAAGATGGCAACGCCTGTGCTGCGCAAACGTCCGATGATATGGAAGATTTCGCGCACAATACGCGGGGCCAGCCCCAGGCTCGGATCATCAAGCATCAATAACTGCGGCTGCGCCATCAGCGCGCGACCGACCGCCAGCATCTGGCGCTCGCCGCCAGAAAGCGTGCCGGCTTGCTGGAAGCGGCGCTCCTTCAAACGGGGGAAGAGTTCATAGACCTCTTCCATGGTTTCCTTCCAGCCGTGTTTGCCCGCGCGATACAAGCGGAAGCCGCCCAGCAACAGGTTGTCCTCGACGGTCATGCTGCCGAAGAGCTCACGGCGCTCCGGCACGAGCGAAACGCCGCTGGAGACGCGGCGCTCCACCTGCCAGCCGTTCATCTCGACGCCCAGGTACTCCACCGAACCGGTACTGCTGCCGGAAATGGGCAAGGACCCCATGATGGAGTTCAACAGCGTGGATTTTCCGGCGCCATTGGCGCCGATCACGGTGACGATGCTGCCGCGCGCCACCAGCAGATTGGCGCCGGAAACGGCCGTCACCTTGCCATAGCGCGCGGAAAGGTCCGTGACCTTGAGCACGGGGTGCTTGGGTTTGTTCTTCGTGCTCATACGGAGCTGCCTCCTGCCATCGCGTTTGCTGGCAGCGTACCTGCCGGCGCCGCGGGCGCCTCCTGCGCCGTGTCCTGATTGGGTTCGATATCCAGGTCGTCGTCGATGCCGCCAAGATAGGCTTCAAGCACCGCTGGGTTGGTCTGGATCTCGTCTGGACGACCTTCGGCGATCTTGGTGCCGAAGTCCATCACCACAATGTGATCGGTCAGGTTCATGACGAAGTCCATGTCATGTTCGACAAGAAGAATGCTCATGCCTTCCTTGCGCAGCTGATCGAGCACACCTGCCAACTCCTGCTTTTCCTTGTAGCGCAGACCCGCCGCCGGTTCGTCGAGCAACAGCAACACCGGATCGGACGCCAGGGCCCGAGCGATCTCCAGGATACGCTGCTGGCCCAGCGCTAAATTCCCGGCCTGCTCATACATGTAGTCGCCCAAACCGACGCGCTCTAGCTGAACCGCCGCCTCGTGCAGGAGTTCGGCCTCGATGCCGCGCTCGGCATGCATCGCGGCGGCCATCACACCCACATCGCGGCGCAGGTGCGCGCCAAGCGCCACGTTCTCAAGCACCGTCATGGTCGGCAGCAACTGCACGTGCTGAAAGCTGCGACCTACGCCCAGGCGCGAGATCTCGCGCGCCGGCAACGTGTCGAGCCGCTCATTGAGAAAGCGCACACGTCCGCTGGTTGCCTTCAATACACCGGTAATGAGGTTGAAGGTCGTGCTCTTGCCGGCGCCGTTGGGGCCGATCAGGCCCATGATTTCGCCGGCCCGCACACGGAAGCTGATGTCGTTGACCGCGACAAGACCACCGAATTCTTTGCGGACAGCGTCCACTTCCAGCACGACCGTGTCGGCTTCCGGCCGGGGGCGTTTCGCCAGGACGGGCGCTTGTGGCGGCGCAGCCTGCCGGCGCACGTCTCCGGCGCCGCCAGTGAGGATCTGCCACCAGTGCGCCAGAATGGGCCAGACGCCGTCGCGCGCATATTGCAGCACCAGCACCATAAGCACGCCGAACACGATCAGTTCGAAATTGCTCTGCGTACCAAAAATCGCAGGCAGCACATTCTGGAGTTGGTCCTTGAGCGTCAGGATCAGGCCTGCACCGACCACGGCTCCCCACACGCTGCTAGCCCCGCCCACGACCGCCATGAACAGATATTCGATGCCGTAGTTCAAGCCGAAGGGGCTGGGGCTTACAGCCCGCTGCATGTGTGCGTAGATCCAGCCGGAAAGACAAGCCAGCAGCGCTGCATACACAAAGACAATGATCTTGTAGCGTGCCGTATTGATGCCGAAGGACTCAGCCATGCCCTGCCCGCTCTTGAGCGCACGGATCGCACGCCCGGGGCGCGAGTCCAGCAGGTTGCGAGTGCCCCACAGCCCTAACAGTACGCAGGCCCAGATCAGGTAATAGATACGGTCACCGGCCGCGAGCGACACGCCAAAAATTTCCAGCGGCTGGATGCCGGCGATGCCGTCATGCTGGCCCAGGAAAGCCATGTTGCCGAACAGGTAATAAAGCGACAGGCCCCAGGCGATCGTGCCCAGCGGCAGATAATGCCCAGACAGCCGCAGTGTCAGTGCACCGATCAGATACGCCGCCATGAAGGTAATGGCCAGCGCAACCAGAAGCGCCAGCCACGGCGACCACGACATCGCAGTCGTGAACCACGCGGTGGTGTAGGCACCGATGCCGACGAATGCAGCCTGACCGAAGGAAGTCAGGCCACTCACGCCCGTGAGCAGTACCAGGCCCAGCACAACCAAGCTCGCGAGGCCGACATAGTTCAGGTGCGTGATCCAGAAGGCCGGCGTGAACGGCAACAACGGCAGCAGCGCGATGAGGGCAACGACGACGTAAAGCAGTATGCGATTCTTCATGGCTTATTCCTCATCGTCTACGTGTTTCGAACCGAAGGAACGCCACAGCAGCACCGGGATGATCAGAGTGAAGACGATGACTTCCTTGTAGGCACTGGCCCAGAACGAAGAGAAGGATTCCAGCACGCCCACGCCCATGGCGCCGGCTGCGGCCACGGGGTAGCTCAGCAAACCGCCGAAGATCGCGGCGACGAAGCCCTTGAGACCGATAAGAAAGCCCGTATCGTAGTAGATGGTGGTCACCGGCGCGATGAGCATGCCGGACAGCGCACCGATAGCGGCAGCCAGCGTGAAGGTCAGGCTACCCGACATATTCGTGCTAATGCCTACCAGGCGAGCGCCGCGACGGTTGACTGCCGTAGCACGCAGTGCGCGCCCATACAGGGTCTTACCGAAGAATATCCACAAGGCCACGATCAGTGCGGCGCAGGTGCCGAGCACGAAGAAAGTCTGCGCAGACCAAGTAACCGGGCCCATGTCCACCTGCCCTTCGACAAAGGCCGGGGTCCGCCAGCCTTCAGCGCCGAAGAAGACAAGCGCCAGGCCTGTCATGGCGAAGTGCAGTGCCACGGAGATGATCAGCAGGACGAGTACACTCGCCTCCGCCACCGGCTGGTACACCAGACGGTACAACATGGGTCCCATGGGAATCACCAAGGCGAGCGAGAACAGCACCGCCACCCAAAGTGACGTTTCGCCGCCCACGACATAGGGAGCCAGCAGATACAGGACGAAGGGCAGTCCGAGGGTCCAGCCGGCGGTCTTGGCCATACCTCCCCATTGCCCGCTGCGCCAAGCGCTGAACAGCTCGACAAGAAAAACGAGGGCACCCAGGATCAGCAGCATGGACACCGTGCCGGGAACCTGGCCATTGACCATATAAGCCAGGGTGAGTGCGCCGAACGCCACAAATTCGCCCTGGGGAATAAAAATGACACGGGTGACCACGAACACCAGCACCAGCGCCAGGCCGAGCAGCGCATAGATGGCTCCGTTCACCACGCCATCCTGAAGCAGGATGAGAACGATCGTTGAATCCATTTCGGACCACACCTCAACGGCGGAATGCTGTGCATGCCGCGGGGGATTCAATAAAGCAACGAATACCGGCCCCAGCGGGGCCGGTATCGATACCACTCAAATGAAGACAGGGAGGATCACAGATCCGGTTGGTAGGTCCATTTACCGTCGACCACCTTGACCATCACGCGCGCGCGCTCGTCAAAGCCGGCATGGTCGGAGGGCGACATGGTGAACACGCCTTGCGATACCGGCAGGTCCTTGACCTGTTCCAGCGCATCGCGCAGCGCCTTGCGGAACTCCGGCGTGCCAGGCTTGGCACCGCTCTTGAGCGCCTCGGGAACGGCGGCCTCGATCAGCATACCGGCATCCCACATGTGGCCGCCGAACGTGTTGATGGTGCCCGGGCCGTATTTGGCTTCGTACTTGGTCTTGTAGTCGAGCGCCGTTTTCTTGACGGGATTGTCGTCCGGCAACTGGTCAGCGACGAGCAGCGGGCCCGCAGGCAGGTACATGTCGTTGCAGTCCTTGCCACAGACGCGCAAGACGTCGTTGTTGGCCGCGCCGTGGGTCTGATACATGATGCCCTTGTAGCCGCGGTTCTTGAGCTCGCTTTGGGGCAGCGCCACCGGTGTACCGGAACCGGCCACCAGGATGCCGTCCGGCTTGGCAGCGACCAGCTTCAGCACTTGTCCGGTCACGCTGGTGTCGTTGCGGTTGTAGCGCTCCACGGCCACCATCTTGATGCCCTTGGCTTCCGCGGCTTCCTTCATTACATTGAGCCAGCCTTCGCCGTAAGCGTCGTTGTAGCCGATGAATCCCAGCGTCTTGATGCCGTGCTTGACCATGGCGTCGGCCAGTGCGCCAGCCATCAGTTGATCGTTCTGCGGGGTCTTGAACACCCATTGGCGCGCGCCTTCCACCGGCTCAACGATACGGGCGTTGGCCGCTACGCTGATCATGGGGGTGGAGGTTTCACCGGCCACGTCTACCATGGCCAGGGAACCCGGCGTAACCGAAGTTCCTACGACCACGTCGACTTTGTCGTCGGTAATAAGCTTGCGCATGTTGCGCACGGCAGCCGTGGTGTCCGTGCCGTCGTCCAGTACGATGTACTCGACCTTCTGACCCGCGATTTCCGTGGGCAGGAGGGCCACGGTGTTGCGCTCCGGTATGCCCAGCGAGGCGGCGGGCCCCGTGCTGGCGACGGTTACGCCGACCTTGATCTGCGCGGATGCCATCAGTGGCAGCGCCAGCGCAAGCGCACCGGTCAGCACCGACAGTCGAATGGACTGCTTTCGATTCATCGTTTTGTCTCCATGTGAGCACGGGAGTTGCCTGACGGGGAGGCGGCGGCTCAAGTTATACAGTAATTTGCCCGTCTATCAATTTAGCGTATCACATTGCTACAAGCATCAAATATAGGTGTTTTCCTGTGATGCTTTACGTCTCGGTTTTAGAGTCAAAAATTGTTGCAGCTTTATGAATCCAAGTTTTACCGCAGGGAACCGATTCGGGTCCAGGAAGTCGATTAACATGTATCTCTTTCCCATTCGTTAACGGAGACCGAGTCAACGTGGAGAAAATCGTACGATCCGACGAGGAATGGCAGAACCTGCTTTCCCCCGAGGAATATTACGTGACCCGCCAGAAGGGTACCGAACGCCCGTTTACCGGCCGCTATTGGGACACCTTCACACCGGGCATTTATCGCTGCGTCGGTTGCGGCACGCCCCTGTTCGCGTCCGACACCAAGTTCGATGCCGGTTGCGGTTGGCCCAGCTACTTTGAAGCGTTGGATCCCGCCAAGATCCGCGAAGAGCGCGACACGAGCCACGGGATGGTACGCACCGAGGTCCTTTGCAACGTCTGCGACGCCCACCTGGGCCACGTCTTTCCCGACGGCCCCCCTCCCACGGGCCTGCGCTACTGCATCAATTCGCTTTCCATGACGTTTGAACCCGAAGAGCAATGAAGAAATTCCTTTTTGACCTCTTTCCGCTGATCCTCTTCTTCATTGCCTTCAAGCTCGCGGATATCTACACCGCAACCGCCGTGGCGATCGCAGCCGGCATCTTGCAGTTTGTTTGGCTCAAATTGCGGGGCAAAGCCATCGAGACCATGCACTGGATCAACCTCACGGTGATCATCGTGTTCGGCGGCGCCACCCTGTTCTTCCAGAACGATGCCTTCATCAAGTGGAAGCCCACGGTGCTGTATTGGGTATTCGCCACCGTTCTGTTGGGCGGACGCTGGATCTTCAAGCAGAACCTCATGCTGAAGCTCATGGGCGGGCAAATCAGCCTGCCCCCTGCAGCGTGGGACAAACTCAACCTAAGCTGGGCCGGGTTCTTCCTGTGCTGCGGCGCCATCAACCTCTATGTAGCCTTCTCCGGCCAGTTCACGGAAGCGCAGTGGGTCAACTTCAAGGTCTTCGGCCTCATGATCCTCATGATCCTCTTCGTGATCGCGCAGTCCTTCTGGTTGGGCAAACACATTAAGGACGACGCCGCCATGCAACTGCCCCGGGAGCCCAAATGAACAAGGAACGCATCGAACTCATCCGGGAGCGGCTGTCCGCGCTGGACCCTATCGAGCTGGACATCATTGACGAGTCGCACCTGCATATCGGCCATGCCGGCAGTCGCGACGGCGCGGGCCACTTCCGCGTCAAGATCGTCTCGCCCCGCTTCCAGGGTCTGCGCACAGTAGCCGCCCACCGGCTTGTGTATGATCAGGTCCGCGACCTGATGCCCCACCCCATCCACGCCCTGGCGATCGACGCCCAGGCAGCAACATAAAGGAATTCCATGAAGAGACTCGCCGTACTTGCCGCCGCCTGCGCGCTGGCCTTCCCGCTCCATGCCAAGGAAGTCGCCACCGTCAACGGTCAGACCATCAGCGAAGAGCAGCTGAACCAGTTCGTGACGCTGCTCGTCGAACAAGGCGCGCAAGATTCACCCGAGCTTCGGGAACAGGTGAAGCAGGAAATGATCCATCGCTTGGTCGCGGTACAGGCCGCCGAAAAAGCCGGCATCGACAAGCGCCCGGCGGTGAAGCAAGAACTGGAACTGGCCCGTCAAGGCATACTGGTACGGGCGCTTATCGCCGACCACCTGGAAAAGAACCCGATCAGCGATCAGAAGATCCAGGCCGAATACGACAAGATCAAGGCGTCGCAGGCTGAGCGCAAGGAATACAAAGTCCGCCACATTCTGGTGAAGGACCAGAAGGAAGCAGAAGACCTGCTCGCGCAGATCAAGGCCAAGAAGGTCAGCTTCGAGGACGCCGCCGGCAAGCATTCGATCGACCCGGGCAGCGGCAAGAACGGCGGTGATCTGGGTTGGGGGCCGGCATCCAACTACGTGCCTGAGTTCGCCAAGGCCGTGGAAAGCCTGAAGAAGGGTGCCACCGCCGACGCACCTGTGCAGAGCCAATTCGGCTGGCACATCATCCGCGTCGAAGACGAGCGCCCCATCGAGTTCCCCGCACTGGCCGATGTGAAGCCGCAGCTGGAAGAAATGATGCGCCAGCAGCAGGTCGTGGAATTCCAGCAGAAGCTGGTGGATAGCGCCAAGATCAAGCGCGACTGATCACCACGCCCATCTGAACGCTGGGCCGGTTACCCCCGGCCCAGCAAAGCCTTCAGGCCATCTTCATCGATCACGGGCACACCCAGGGTGTGCGCCTTGTCCAGCTTGCTCCCCGCCTCTTCTCCCGCGACGACGTAAGCCGTCTTGCGCGACACTGACCCACTCACTTTTCCACCCGCGGCCATGATGTGCCGTGTGGCCTCGTCTCGGCTCCAGTTGGGGAGCGTTCCTGTCAGCACCAGTGTCTTGCCCGCCAGCGGCAAACTACCGCCTTGCTCCACCGCCTCCTGTACCGGCTCCACGCCGGCTTCCTTAAGGGCGGCAACGACCTCGCGGTTATGGGGTTCGGCAAAGAACCGCCGCACCGAACCGGCCACCACGGGACCAACGTCCCTGACGGCCAGCAATGCCTCTTCATCCGCAGCCATGATGGCTTCAATGGAACCAAAATGCCGGGCCAGATCACGCGCCGTGGTCTCACCGACATGGCGTATGCCCAGTGCAAAAAGCAAACGTTCAAGCGCCGGTCGACGCGCCTTGTCGATAGCCTGGATAAGGTTCTCGGCCGACTTGCGACCCATGCGTTCATAGCCGGACAGCTCAAGCACGTTCAAGGTGAACAGGTCGGCAATGGATTTGACTCTTCCGCTGTCCACCAGTTGATCCACAAGCTTTTCGCCCAGACCCTCGATATCCAGCGCCTTGCGACCGGCTGCGTGTGTCAGGCTCTGCTTGCGCTGGGCGGCGCAGAACAGCCCACCCGTACAGCGGCTGGCCGCCTCGTCTTCCAGACGTTCGACAGCAGACCCACAGACCGGACAGGCTTGCGGCATCTGAAACGCCCGGGCGTCGGCCGGACGCAACTCCGGCAGCGATGCCACGACTTCGGGAATCACATCCCCCGCGCGCCGAACCACCACCGTATCGCCAATGTAGACATCCTTGCGGCGAATTTCGTCTTCGTTGTGCAGGGTGGCGTTGGTCACCGTCACACCACCGACAAACACCGGCTTTAGACGTGCGACAGGCGTCAACGCACCCGTGCGCCCCACTTGCACATCGATTTCGAGCACCTGCGTGGTTTCCTCCTGCGCCGGGAACTTGTGCGCCACGGCGTAGCGCGGCGCTCGCGCCACATAACCCAGGACGTCCTGCGCCGCTAACGAATCAACCTTGTAGACCACGCCATCGATATCGAAAGGCAGCTGCGCCCGGCGCGCGCCGGTTTCCTCGTAGAAGGCGAGCAGCCCTTCTGTTCCTCGCACGCGGCGGCGCAAATCACTTACCGGCAGACCCAGCTCGACGAACCATTCCAGCATGCCGGAATGCGTGTCGCGCGGCATCTCCGCGTCACCCGCCTCCTGGCGGAAGAGGTCTTCTTGCCCATTCCTGCGCACGCGGATCTCACCCCAACCGTAGGCGAAGAACCGTAAGGGGCGAGTCGCCGTAATACGGGGATCCAACTGGCGCAGGCTGCCTGCGGCGGCGTTGCGCGGGTTCACGAAAACCTTCTCGCGACGCTGTTGTTGATGTTCGTTGAGTTTGCGGAAGTCCGCCAACGTCATAAGCATTTCACCGCGCACTTCCAACACTTCCGGCACATCGTCGCCCCGCAGGCGCAAAGGTACGGAGCGCACAGTACGGACGTTCGCAGTAATGTCCTCGCCCGTCTGGCCGTCGCCGCGTGTGGCCGCCTGCACCAGACGACCGCCTTCGTATCGCAAGCTGACCGCAAGCCCGTCGAATTTCAGCTCGGCCATGTACTCCACCTTGCCGTCCGCAGGCAGCAAGCCCGCCGCCGACAAGGCTTCGACATTGCGGCGATCGAAAGCCACGACATCTTCAGCTTCAAAGGCATTGCTCAATGAGCGCATGGCCACGGCATGGCGCACGCTGCCAAAGGCGGCCAGCGGCGCGGCGCCGACGCGTTGCGTGGGCGAATCGGGTGTGATGAGATCGGGGTGGGCCTCTTCCAGCGCGGCGAGCTCCACCATGAGCCGGTCATACTCCGCATCCGACACGGTCGGCGCGTCCAGGACATAGTACCGATGATTGTGAGCATCGATCTCCCGGCGCAGCGTTTCTATCCGCTGCGCCACACCGCCTGAAACTGCTTTCACGAGAACAGCCTTGCGGTGCGCGGCTCTCCGGCGGTGAAGCCGGATTCGGCCAGTTGCTGATAGCGCTCGTGCAGTTGCTGATCGATGGCCTGGTCCACGCCTTCGGCCACCGTGCGCCCCTGGTCATCGAGTAACTTCGCATTCAGGGTGGCGGCAAGATGACGCCCCACACTGGCCATGCGGCTGAACGCCTGATCGTCCGCCGGGCTGTTGGGAAGATCCAGTACGAACTCAACGCGATCCACGCCTGCCGACTGGACCTCGCCGGGAAGGCGGCCGTTGAACAGTGCCATGAAGCGAGGAATGCCCTGCTCCGACATCCAGGCCAACTGTTTACCGTGCCGAAGGAAACCGACATCTTCCAGCGCACGACCAACCTCGTTGACACTCAATGCGCCAGGCAGCTGCAGTGCGAGACCAACCATGGCGTCCAGACTGGCACATAGGGAGTCCAGCCGCACTGCACGCTCCACGACCTCGTGCTGTTCCGGGCCTTCCAGCGAACCATCGAAGCGTTCCGCGATCCCTTGGGCAATCGTCCACAGCTCCGACCATTCGATTTCGGTGAGCGGACCGCTGCGATTGGCAAGCAGAACCGCCAGCTGCATGGAGGCGTACTCTTCGCCGGCGCGCAGCCGTGCCCGGTGACCGCCGCCTTCGCGCTCTGCGAACATCCGAACCGGCTTGGTACCGACGCGCCGAACGGCGTGGGTAGCAGCGTGCAACTGCTCGCTCGGTACGGGCTGGGCGAAGCTGATGTCGATCACCACTTCGGTGGCCGGATCGACTTCAGCAGGGTCATCGGCATCCTCGCTTGGGTCGGAGTCACCTGCATTGGCCGTGATCGGGCCCAAACCCGGCTCGCGCCTGACCGCCGCGGGCGGCGGCGGCGCCGGTCCCAGCAGCGGGTCGTCCTCGCGTTCGGGGAATTGCTCCTGCATCTGTCTGCGTACACGCCGGTCCTGCCACCAATTGAACAGCAGCACCAAGAGGATGAGCACTACGCCCAGCAGGATCAAACCGATTTGCAGATCACTCATTGCCAGCCTCGTCCGGGTCACGATATTGCTTCATGCTGATACTCCACGCCGTCATGCTTCGGCAAGCTGCAAGGCGGATTCGATGTCGACCGCGACAATGCGCGACACGCCTTGCTCCTGCATCGTAACGCCAATGAGCTGCCTGGCCATCTGCATGGCGATCTTGTTGTGTGAAATGAAAAGAAACTGCGTGTGTTCGCTCATGCTGCTGACCAAGCTCGCATAGCGCTCGGTATTGGCATCATCCAGCGGCGCGTCCACTTCGTCGAGTAGGCAGAACGGCGCGGGGTTCAGCTTGAACAACGCGAAGACCAACGCCGTGGCGGTCAGCGCCTTCTCGCCGCCGGAGAGCAGATGGATGGTGCTGTTGCGCTTACCCGGCGGTTGGGCCATGACCTGTACGCCCGCGTCCAGGAGATCTTCGCCGGTAATGATGAGCTTGGCTTCGCCCCCGCCGAACAGCCGAGGGAATAGCTCGCCGAAATGCGCGTTGACGGCATTGAACGTGTCCTGCAGCAACTGCCGCGATTCACGATCGATTCTCCGGATCGCGTCTTCCAGCGTTTCGATGGCCAGTATGAGGTCGGCGTGCTGGGTGTCGAGAAAGCCCTTGCGTTCGCGTGCGGCTGCCAATTCGTCCAGGGCGGCCAAATTGACCGGCCCCAATGCATCCACCGCGCGAGACACGCGCTGCACTTCCGATTGAAGCCAGCCGACACGCCGCCACTCTGCTGGCTGCTCCTCCAGCAAACGTTTGAGTTCTGCGCGGTCCGCCTGGCAGGCATCCAGTTGCTCGGAGAATTGCTCCACCGCCAGCCGGGCCGCCTGCTCCTGCAGCTGTAGTTCGGTGATCCGCGCTCGGAGTGGATCCAGCGATTGCTCCAGCTTCATGCGGTCCTCGTCGGCCCCGCGCAAGCTGGCCGCAATATTATCGAGCTCGATGCGAGCCTGCGCGAGCGCTTCTTCGCAAGCGGCGCGCTGCTCAAGGGCATCTTGCAGCCCGGCCTGGGCGGCCGCGGCGTCCAGCTCAAACAGTTCGCCTTGCAAACCTTCCAGGTCCGCCAACGCACGCTCTGCCTGGTCAGCCGCCATCTGGCGGTTCCGGCTGAGGTCGGCATGGCGGGCCTGCAGCGCCCGTTCGGCGTATTCAGCTTCCTGGGCCTGCCTTTCCAGCTCACGCAAATGCTGACGGGCGGCTTCCGCACGAGCGTGCATGTCTTCGCCGGAGATCTCGGCGTCGGCAAAACGGCTCTGCCACTCACCGAGCTGTTCATCCAGCGCTTCGAATCGTTCTTCGGCGTCCGCCCGCGCCGCTGCCAGTTCTTCCATCTGCGCACGGATCTCGTCCAGGTCGGCGCGCAGCCGCTCCTGCCGCTCGCCTGATTGCTCCGCCTGCTGGCGCAGACGCGTGTGCTCGAGCTGCACATCGTGCAGGCGACGTGTGATTTCCGTGACGCGCAAACGCGCCGGCCCCATGGATTGCGAGGCCTGCTGCCAAGCGGTTTCGGCGCGGGCCACGGCCGCTATGGCCTGGTCAGCAATCAACTGCTGCGCCTTGATATCGCGTTGCAGATGTTCGATCTCTTGTTGGCGCGCCAGCAGCCCGGCCTGTTCGGAATCGGCAGCATAGAAGCGAATGCTGTGCGCATCGACCACATGCCCCTCGGCCACGACCAGCGTCCAACCGGGCGACAATCGCGCTCGCATGGACATCGCCTGCGCCAGGTCATCGCATACGTACACACCCGCCAGCCACTCATTCAGCAACGTGCGCAGGTCCGGGTCCGTGATACGCAGCAAGCTCGCCAATGGCTTGAGCGGCAGTTCCGCAGCGGGAGGCGCGGCGGCTGCGGGCACCTGGTAGAGCGCAAGCCTCGAAGGCGGCGCATCCGCACTGAGCGCCGCAGCCTGCTCCAGCTGACGCAGCTCAATCCCCGCCATGCGTTCCCGCAGCACGGATTCCAGCGCGGTTTCCCAGCCGGGTTCGATATGCAGCCGCTGCCATAGGCGCCCAAGTTCTGCCAGCCCATGACGTTCCAGCCACGGCTGCAGGGCACCCTGCTTCTGCACGTCCTGTTGCAGACGACTCAAGGCAGTGAGTCGCGCTTCCAGACCCGCCAATTTGCGGGACTCTTCCTGCGCCTGCGCCTGGGCTTCACGGCGCGCCTCTTCCAGCGCGGGGAGACGATCTTCCAATTCGGAATACTGCGCCTGCGCCTCTTCCAGCTGTTCTTCCATGGCCGCGCAATCACCTTGCAGGCGCTCGATGAGCTGAGGGTCCGGCACATCGACTGCGGCGCGTTCCTGTTCAAGCCGCTCCCGCCGCAGCTCAAGGGCCTGCAGCTGGCGGTCGGCATCGCGCTGCGCTTGGGCCGCCAGGGCCAATGCCTGCTCTACTTTCGCCAGCTCAACACGCAGCCCATCGCGTTCCGCAGCCGCTTGGCGCAAGGCCTGCTCGATGTCGGGCAGGCCATCACGGGCATCCTCGACCTGAGCCCGAAGTTCCTCGGCCCGCGCCGCGGCGGTTTCCCGCTCTGCTTCCAATTCTTCCAGCTGTTGAATGCAATGCTGTTGCTGTTCCAGCCACTCCTGCTGCTGCGCCTGCAGTTGTTGTCGCCGCGCGTGCAGCCGGTTACGCGATTCGCTGACGTGCTTGATCTCGGCTTCTAGGCGGCTGACCATCGCCGCCGCCTCGTACAGGCGACCCTGGGCGGCATGCACGGCGTCGCTGGCGGCGTAATGCGCCTGGCGGCGCGACTCAAGCGCGGCCTCTCCGGCCCGCATGGTCGCCTGGGCAGACTCCAGTTCCGCCTGAGCCTGTTCGATGGCCACGGCCTTCTGCTGCCTTTCTTCCCGGGCGCTCTGTTCGCGCAGCATCCAGAGCATGCGCTGCTTGAGCTCGCCTTCTTGCTGCAGGCTGCGATACCGCTGCGCCACCTCGGCCTGGGACTCGAGTTTTTCTAGGTTGGTGCCCAGCTCGCGCAAGATGTCTTCGACGCGGAGCAGGTTCTCGCGCGTATCCGCCAACCTGTTTGCCGTCTCGCGCCGGCGCTCCTTATAGCGCGACACACCGGCGGCTTCTTCTAGAAATATGCGCAGTTCTTCGGGCTTGGCCTCAATGAGGCGGTTGATCATTCCCTGACCGATAATCGCGTAGCCGCGCGCGCCCAGACCGGTACCAAGGAAGATGTCGTGTATATCGCGGCGTCGGACCTGCTGACCGTTGATGTAATAACTGCTCGTGCCGTCCCGCGTCAGGACGCGGCGCACGGAAATCTCGGCATAGACGCCCCATTGCCCCGGGACGCGTCCTTCACTGTTGTCGAACACCAGCTCCACCGAGGCTCGGCCCGCGGGCTTGCGGTTGACCGAACCATTGAAGATGACGTCCTGCATGGACTCGCCGCGCAGCTCTGACGCCTTGGTTTCGCCCAGCACCCAGCGCACGGCATCGATGATGTTCGACTTGCCGCATCCGTTTGGGCCGACCACGCCAACCAACTGGCTCGGCGTGGGGATGACCGTTGGGTCCACGAAGGACTTGAAACCCGCGAGTTTGATCTGTGTGAGTCGCACAGTATTGGGATGTTTGTAATAGGTTGCGGTTCTGCGCTTCCCGGTCGCCGGCTATGATAACCCACGGCCTGTCGGGCTCATGCCGCCCGGCGACCCGGGGGAAAACACGTTATTATTTTCTGCTTCCGACCCTTCACTCACCGCTATACTCAGTAACCTTTGAAACCATAAGCCACATATCCGCCCGCATGGACAGGCTGTAGATACACCAGGACCACTGTTGAACAGAGGATTTTATCTCGTCATGATCGCGCAGGCATTGTCGTCCGTCGCCGACAATGCCCTGCTGATCGCGGCTATCGCGCTCATTGCCGACCTTCATGGTCCGGAGTGGATGGCCCCCATGATGAAATGGTGGTTTGCCCTGGCGTATGTCGCCCTGGCGGCATTTGTCGGCGCGTTCGCGGATACGCTGCCCAAGGGGCGGGTGATGTTCATCACCAACGCCGTCAAGATGGCGGGGTGTGCCCTGATGTTCGGCTGCCAGAGCTTCGGTTTATCGCAGGACTCGCAACTGGCCACCATCTTCGTCGCCTATACCCTGGTGGGCGTGGGCGCCGCCGCCTATTCACCGGCCAAGTATGGCATCGTCACTGAAATGCTGCCGCCGCAGGATCTCGTGAAAGGCAACAGCTGGATCGAAGGCCTGACGGTTATTTCCATTATTGTGGGCACGGTCGTCGGTGGACTGTTAATCAACCCAACGATCTCCGAAGCGTTATTGGCACACTCGTGGATCAACGCCGTGGTGCAGACGCGCACCGAAGCCGCCATTCTCTTGATCGGCTTCGTCTACCTCGCAGCAGCCCTCACGAATTTAGCCATCCCCCTCACCAACGTTACCTACCCGCGCCAGGAGCGGAATCCGGTCAAGCTAATTGCCGTCTTCGCAGGCTACGTGCGGGTGCTGTGGAAAGACAAACTCGGGCAAATCTCGCTGGCCGTCACCACCTTGTTCTGGGGCGCGGGCGCGACCCTGCAGTTCATCGTCATCGAATGGGGCGCGCAGCACCTGGGCTACCGCCTGGACCAATCGTCCATTCTTATGGGCGTGGCCGCCATTGGGACCGTGGTGGGTGCGGTCCTCGCGGGCAGAGTGCCTCTGCGCAAGGCACTGACCGTGCTGCCCATCGGTATCGCCATGGGCCTAACGGTGATGCTCATGCCGGTCGTGCACGATAAATGGGCGGTTTATACCCTGCTGTTATTGGTAGGCGGTTTGTCGGGCTTCTTCGTGGTTCCCATGAACGCACTGTTGCAGCATCGTGGCCACGTCCTGCTTTCCGCCGGCCATTCCATCGCCGTGCAGAACTTCAACGAGCAGCTCAACATCCTGCTCATGCTTGCGGTCTACAGCCTCATGTTGTGGCTGCAACTGCCCATCAACGTGATCATCGTCATCTTCGGTACGCTGGTCGCGACACTGATGCTCGTCATCATGCGATGGAATCGGCGCAACCAACTGGAGAATCCCGGCTTGGTGGCGACCATCGGCCAACACGGCCACGGTCAGGCGCTGAAGCACTGAGGTGCGAAACCACTCGGTCGCCGGAGCCACTCGCACGCTAAACGCGGCATAGGCCCGCGTCGCGGCCGCTGGCGCAAATTACCTATTGAGGCAGCCCCGGCAACAGGTTGAGATCCCGCCAAGCTTCGGCCTTCAAGTGCGCGTGCAGCAATAGCGCCATGGGGTGATGGGTGACCACCAGCGGGATCTTACGACCGTCCTCATCAAGATACTCGTGTACTCGTCCCCGCAGGGCTTCGAGCTCCTCGCTGCCGCCCAGTAGGGCTCCCGCCGGTACGCGGCCCAGTGCTACGAGGCAAGCGGGCCGCAACAGCGTGATCTGCCGACGCAACAGCGGCATGCAGGCCGCCACCTCTTGCGCATCCGGTATGCGATTACCCATGGGGCGGCATTTCAAGACATTGGTGAAATAGGTGGCGGCGGATTCCGTGATTCCCACCGAGGCCAGCATGGCCTGCAGGAGCTCGCCCGCACGACCCTGAAAGGGCCGGCCGGTACTGTCGTCATACTCTCCCGGCGCCTCGCCAATGAACATCCATTGCGGCGCTTCCACCGCCCCTTCACCAAAGACGCTTTGTCCCCGGACCTCGTGCAGCCCACAAGCCGTACACGCCTCGGCGTGTGCGCGAAGTGCCTCCAACGTGTTCCCGTCCACCCGGGTAGCGGATGGACTGCCCGTGACAGCCGACACACCGGGCGGTGCAACGATCGGCGCGCGCTGAAGCACCTCGCCGATGGATACTGGCCGGTCCGGCCGGGTACGCGGTGCAGCGGACGACTGCGACTCCGACGACATGGGGGACACGGCCGGCGCTTTCATACGCGTAGCGGGCGTTGGGGGCGTTGCAACCGTTGCGACCGTTTCGACGGGCTGGACGGTAGCCGCTGGCTCCGGTTCGGCGAATGGCCTGGCACTGAAATGGGCCAGCATCCGCGCATCGATGCCGATTTCCTGCAGCCACGCCCGTTGTGTGCGGCTCAACACGGGTTTTTCCATGTGCCGCTCCATCAGGCGCCCGTGGTCAGCATCTTGCGCATGACGCAGGCGTCTTCACGACGCCCTCCCCCCGCGGGATAGTAATCTTTACGGGTGGCAATTTGCTCAAATCCATGGCGCCGGTAAAAGGCCAGCGCCCGCGTATTGGAGGGACGCACCTCGAGCAACACCGCCGGCAGTTTCCTAGCCAGAGCTTCCTTCTCGCAATGGCGTATGAGGGCCGTGCCCACGCCCTCGCCTTGCGCATCCGGGGCGACCGCAATGACCAGCAGGTGAGCGAGGTCAGGCGCAAAGAGGGTCATGCTGAAACCGATGATGCGGCCATGCCGGTGCGCGACCCAACCGCTATAGCCCGCCTTCAAACCGTCGGAAAAGTTGCCGACGGTCCAGGGAAAAGCCTGGACTGAAGCCTCGATGGCGGCAACGGCTTCGACGTCGCCCGCCGCCATGGGGCGCAGGGCCACGCCCAGGCCGGGCGCCTTGGGATTGCCGCCCATGCCGCGTTCGCGCTCCTGAGTCGTAAAGGCCACCTTGTCCCGCACGTAGAGGGGCGCCGCCTGTTCCGGACGCACGATCTGACCTGACCTGAACAACGGCAGCGCCAGCCTGCCGACCGCCGCAGCATCGGGACGCAGCGGTGACCCAATGTCGAGCTTCAAGCCCGGAATGCCCTGCGATTCGAGCTCGGGACAGAGCGTTAAGCCGTCGCCAACGATACGCAATTGCCCGCCGGGAAGCAGACCCGGCATCTGTGCGGCACGCTGAAGCCAGAGCCCGATATCCGTGGCGGCCAACAGCAAGGGGGCCTGCAGCGTACTCCAGCCTCCTTCTTTGAGCGGCGCATAGGCGGCCAGATAGAGTTCGCCCATGCGGGCGTCCTGGATCACCACGCGGGCCGCCGAGGCATCCGACTGGCCTGATTCAAGATCGCGCTGTGCGACAGCCATGAGACTGGGCACCGGTACGACCGGAATCTCCAGGGCGAAGGCCATGCCTTGCGCAACGCCGCAAGCGACACGCAGGCCCGTAAAGCCACCAGGGCCTTGGCCAAAAGCCACGGCGGACAGGTTACTGCGCCCCAGCCCTTGTTCCGCGAGCAGCTCGTCGGCCATGGGCAGCAACCGCTCAGCGTGCTCGCCCGTTGCGTCGTGCTCGCGCCGCGTAATCACCGGGCGCTCAGTCTCGCGACTGGAGATCAGGGCGACGCCGCAAACGCTGCCGGAAGTTTCAAGAGCAAGTAGGTGCACAGTCATAGAGTGATTTTATACGTGCAGGGAATACCGTACCAAAGCGGTTCGGATAGTTTAAGATTGTTTTCGGTGTATCGGCATTTCCCTGTGCGCTCCGTCATCTGCCCTCCGCCATCTATCCGATTTCTACGGAATGCTTAATATGTAATATCTTGCTACGGCGCCTTGACGGCCCATTCCCCTCTGTTACATTTCCGCTCATGAACACACAGAACCAATCCCTATCTCGCAAAATCCTTATCGTCGACGACGATCCTCGCTTGCGTGATCTCCTGCGCCGGTATCTGTCGGAGCAAGGCTTCAATGTCTTTGTTGCGGAAGATGCCAAGGAAATGGGCAAGCTGTGGCAACGAGAACATTTCGACCTTCTCGTGCTCGACCTCATGCTACCCGGCGAAGATGGTCTATCCATCTGCCGTCGCCTCCGGGGGGGTCACGACAATACCCCCATCATCATTCTCACGGCCAAGGCGGAAGAGATCGACCGCATCGTCGGGCTGGAGATGGGTGCGGACGACTACCTGTCCAAACCCTTCAATCCCCGCGAACTGCTCGCCCGCGTCAACGCCATTCTGCGTCGTCGCGGCACGGAAGAACACCCGGGCGCGCCAAGCCAGGAAAACGAATCCATCGAGTTCGGCCCCTATGTGCTGAATTTGTCTACGCGTACACTCACCAAGGACAACGAGCCCGTACCCATCACCACGGGTGAGTTCTCGGTGCTGAAGGTGTTCGCCCGCCATCCCAAGATTCCGCTGTCCCGCGACAAACTCATGGAACTTGCACGGGGTCGCGAATACGAAGCCTTCGACCGTAGCCTGGACGTGCAAATCTCCCGGCTGCGCAAGCTGATCGAGCCAAACCCCTCCAAGCCGGTGTTCATCCAGACGGTATGGGGCCTGGGCTATGTCTTCGTACCGGACGGCGGTCAATAGACTGCTCCTGGCCAGGCCTGCCAGGGCCTGAAGTGGTTTACTAGGCATTCGCAGCCATGGCCATACCCGCCAAACCGCGGGGGACTGCTCCCCCGCGTTTCCGCCTCGGGCTGTTCAGCCGATCCTTCCTATTGCTCGCCAGCCTAATGCTGGTGAGCTTAGGTGCTTGGCTGCAGGTCTTCTTCAGCATGGAAGAAGGTCCGCGCGCACGCCAGATGGCGCAACGCGTGACCACGGCAGTCAGTATTACCCGTTCCGCACTTGTGTACGCCCCCACCAGCGTACGGCCGGCCCTACTTCTGGACCTGGCAACCAAGGAGAGCCTGCGCGTCCAACCCCGCGAACCCTCCGACGTGTTGGAAGCCCTGCCCCAATCCAATTACTGGGACCACGTCGCGGCTCAGATCCGCGATAAGCTGGGCGCACAGACACAGGTAATGTGGAGCGTCAACCAGACGCCGGGCGTCTGGGTGAGCTTTGAAATCAACGACGATCATTACTGGCTCGTATTCGAGCGTGAACAGCTGGCGCTCACGGCTGGCGTAGAGTGGCTGGGATGGGGCGCCACCGCCCTGTTGCTGGCGCTGATCGGTGCGGCGGTGAGTGTGCGCTTCGTGAACCGGCCGCTGGCTCAACTGGCAAAAGTCGCCCAGCAGCTGGCGCGGGGCGAAACCCCCTCGCCCTTGCCCGAGAAGGGACCGGCTGAGATCCGGGACATGAACATCGCCTTCAACCGGATGGCGCGCGACATTCGCCAGGCCGAAGCGGACCGGGAAATCATGCTCGCCGGCATCTCCCACGATTTGCGCACGCCCCTCGCGCGCATGCGGCTGGAGATCGAGATGAGCAACGTGAGCGACGATACGCGCAGCGCGATCGACGAAGACCTCGCCCAGATCGACCACAGTATCGACCAGCTGATGGAGTACGC
>DATGNX010000095.1:0-12718 GCA_035306485.1 Burkholderiaceae bacterium | reverse complement strand
GCCATGGCTTGACTCACCGGAACCAGACGGTCGGTGGCCAGTGTCATGTAGCGGTACCCGGTCGCCAGCTGATTGGACAATGCGGGGTGCTCGTAGCAACACAAGAGGTCGGCGTGTCCGTCCGCCAATAACGCCGACATGTCGGCCATCATGCCTGTGGAGATTTCCACTTGCGTGTCCGGCGCCAGCACAGGACGCCGGCCTTTACGCAGGCGCGCCACCCAGGCCGCCACCAGTGTGCCCGCCAGGCTGCGGCCCGTCGCGATACGTACGCGGTCGCGCTGGCCGCCCCCCGTGTGTCCTATCTGGCGACGGACCCGCTCAACCTGTTCGACGACCTGGCAGGCCGTACGATAAAGCGCCTCGCCTTCAGCAGTCAGGGCAACGGGCAGTTGGCGACGGTCCAGCAGCGGCGCTCCCGCCCAATCTTCCAGCGCGCGGATGCGGCGGCCGAAGGCCGGATGCGTGACATGCCGGGCCTCCGCGGCGCGCACAAAGCTGCCGCTGCGCACCAGGGCAATGAAGTCTTCGAATAGCTTCAATTGAGACACTGTAGATACTCCAGATCAGGGATCGCGCCGCCCACGGGGTTCGGTCGCAAGCATCATATCCGGGCACTCCCCTACGACTAAAGTCGCCTGTGCCAGCTAGAACCGAGAGCGTACAGTTTCCGCCATGGCCGCAACCCCCGACGGCCGCCGCCCCGGTCCCGGACGAACCCAACCGTCCACAGCCGGGAAGCCATAAAGATATAAGGTGGAGACGACTTTCATGACTGACGACCTTCTGTCGAGGATCATTCGACACCCCCAATATCAGGAACTGCTCAAGCGGCGTAGCCGCACCAGCTTCCTCTTCTTCATCATCACTGCCGTCATCTACGCCGGCTTCATCCTCACCCTAGCCTACGACCCTACTCTGTTCTCTCAGCCTCTGGCCGGAATGACCATGAGTATCGGTGTCCTGGCGGGCGTGTTGGTGGCGCTCAGTGCCGTCGTACTGATCGCCGCCTATGTCTACATTTCCAACCGCGTGTTCGATCCGCTGATCGACGCCATCATGAAGGATGTGGCATGAAGAAGAGCATCTCGACGCTGTTGCTATTCGCCTCGAGCGCAGGCATGGCGCACGCTGCGGCCCCAGGTCAAGCCAATACCTCCGCCATTGTTATGTTCCTGGTGTTCATTGCGGCGACTATGGGCATCACGTGGTGGGCGGCAGGCCGCACGCGCACCACTTCTGACTTCTACACGGCCGGCGGCGGGCTCACCGGCTTTCAGAACGGCTTGGCCATCGCCGGCGACTATCTCTCGGCTGCGTCCTTCCTGGGCATTGCCGGCATGGTTTACGTCAGCGGTTTCGACGGCATGATCTACGCGATCGGCTTTCTGTTCGGATGGCCGGTGGTGATGTTCCTGATCGCCGAGCGCCTGCGCAATCTGGGCCGCTACAACTTCGCCGACGTTACCTCCTTCCGCTTGTCGCAAACTCCGATGCGGGTGCTGGCCGCCAGCGCCTCCTTGCTCATCATTGCGCTATACCTGATCGCGCAGATGGTGGGGGCCGGCAAGCTGATCGTGCTGCTGTTCGGCCTGAACTACAACGTGGCCGTGCTGATCGTAGGCTCGCTCATGATGATCTATGTCGCCTTCGGCGGCATGACCGCAACCACGTGGGTGCAAATCATCAAGGCGGTGCTGATGCTGTTTGGCGCGACCCTTATGGCTATCCTGGTCCTAGCCCTCTTCCGCTACAACCCGGACGCCATGCTGGCTGAAGCCGTCAAGGTGCACCCGTCCGGCGCGGAGCTGATGGCACCCGGATCGCAAGTGAGCAGCAATCCGCTCAACGCCCTTTCGCTCGGTATCGCCTTGGCGCTGGGTACGGCCGGCCTGCCGCATATCCTCATGCGCTTCTTTACCGTGTCGAACGCCAAGGAAGCCCGCAAGTCAGTGATCTACGCCAGCTCGTTCATTGGCTACTTTTACCTCCTGACCTTCATCATTGGCTTTGGCGCCGCGGCGCTGCTAGTGCGCCACCCCGAGTTCTTCATGACGGGGCCGGACGGCGGTTTCGACCTGATGAAGGGGCTGATCGGCGGCACCAACATGGTGGCCGTGCACTTGGCCAACGCGGTCGGCGGCAGCCTGTTGCTGGGCTTCCTGGCAGCGGTGACATTCGCCACCATCGTTGCCGTGGTCGCAGGCCTGGCATTGGCCGGCGCTGCTGCAATCTCACACGACCTGTACGCCAACGTTTTCGCCCGTGGCCGGGCAACCGAGCGCGACCAGATGCGTATCTCCCGCATTTCCACCATCGCGCTTGGGGTGCTGGCCATCGTGCTGGGCATCGTCTTCGAGAACCAGAACGTGGCCTTCATGGTGGGCCTGGCCTTCGCCATCGCCGCCAGCTCCAACTTCCCGGTGCTAGTGCTGTCAATCTCCTGGCGCGGATGCACCACCCGTGGCGCAACGATCGGCGGATTCATCGGTCTGGCCACTGCCACGATCTGGGTGCTGCTGAGCCAGACTGTGTGGGTGGACGTCTTCGGTTTCGCCGAACCGATCACGCCCTTCCCCAACCCGGGCATTCTGTCCGTACCCCTGGCCTTCGCATCGATCTGGCTGTTCTCGGTGCTGGACCGCAGTACTCAGGCGAGCAAGGAAGCCGCTGCCTTCGACGCACTAACCATCCGCAGCCAGACCGGCATCGGCGCCACGACCGCCGTCGCCCATTAAGACCTATCGAGGGTTGATCATGAATCAAGCAAGTACTCTGTATCCCGTTCCTGAGGGCTTTACCGGCCCTAACACGATCTCTCAGGAAACTTACGAACGACGCTACGCCGAGTCGATCCAGAACCCGGACGCTTTCTGGGCGGAAGTCGCTCGCCGAGTGGACTGGTATCGCACGCCTTCCCAAATCAAGGACGTCAGCTTTGACGCTAAGGATTTCCGCATTCGCTGGTTTGCCGACGGTGAGCTGAACGTCAGCGTCAACTGCCTGGACCGCCACCTGGGTACCCGCGGCGACAAAGTCGCAGTAATTTGGGAGTCCGACGATCCGAACATCCCGTCGCGCAAGGTCACTTATCGCGAACTGCACGCCGATGTGTGCCGCTTGGCCAACGCCATGCGAGCACTGGGTGTGGGCAAGGGCGACCGCGTCACCATCTACCTTCCCATGGCAGTGGAAGCCGTGACCGCTCTACTTGCATGCGCCCGGATCGGTGCCGTGCACAACGTGGTCTTTGGCGGCTTCGCGCCGGCCTCCATCGCCGACCGAGTGCAGGACTGCGGCGCCAAACTGGTGATTACCGCGGACGAAGGCCGTCGCGCCGGAAGATCCATACCGCTCAAGGCCAACGTGGACGCCGCGTTGGAACGCCCCGGAACGGAATCGGTTGAGTCCGTCATCGTGCTGGCGCACACCGGCGCCCAGGTTCCCATGAAGGCCGGTCGCGACCACTGGTATCACGATGTCGTGGCCGGTCAGCCCATCGAGTGCGAGCCGGAACGCATGAACGCCGAAGACCCCCTGTTCATCCTGTACACCTCGGGCAGCACGGGCAAGCCCAAGGGCATGGTGCATACGTCCGGCGGTTATCTCGTGTATGCCGCCTATACGCACGAATCGATCTTCGATCTGCGAGAAGACGACATCTTCTGGTGCACCGCCGACATCGGCTGGATTACCGGCCACAGCTATATCGTCTACGGACCGCTGGCTAACGGGGCCACGACGCTGGTGTTCGAAGGCGTGCCCAGCTATCCGGACGCTTCCCGCTTCTGGCAGGTTGTGGACAAGCATCAGGTCTCCATCTTCTACACGGCGCCCACCGCCATCCGCGCCCTGATGCGCGAAGGGGCCGAACCGGTCAAGCGCACGTCGCGCAAGTCACTGCGGCTGCTGGGCTCGGTGGGAGAACCCATTAACCCGCAAGCCTGGCGCTGGTACCACGAGGTCGTGGGCGACGGCCGCTGCCCCATTGTTGACACCTGGTGGCAGACCGAGACGGGCGGCTTCATCCTGGCGCCCTTCCCCGGCGCCAAGGCGCAGAAGCCCGGCGCAGCTTGCTCGCCCTTCTTCGGCATCCAGGCCGCGCTTGTCGACGCCCAAGGCCAATTGATCGAAGGCCCCGGCGAAGGCAACCTCGTGCTGACCGATTCCTGGCCTGGCCAGGCTCGCACGGTCTACGGCGACCAGGAACGCTTCATCGACACCTATTTCAGCACCTACCCGGGCATGTACTTCACGGGTGACGGCGCCCGTCGCGACGAAGATGGCGACTACTGGATCACCGGCCGCGTGGATGACGTGGTGAACGTGAGCGGACACCGTATCGGCACGGCCGAACTGGAAAGCGCGCTGGTGGCCCATCCGAAGGTGGCCGAAGCGGCGGCCGTCGGATTCAGTCACGATCTGAAGGGACAGGGCATCTACATCTACGTCACCCTGGTGGCGGGCGAGTCAGGCGACGAAACCCTGCGCAACGAACTGACTGCCCACCTGCGCAAAGAAATCGGTCCGATCGCCACACCTGACTACCTGCAGTGGGCACCCAGCTTGCCAAAGACACGTTCCGGTAAGATCATGCGCCGTATTCTTCGCAAGATCGCGGAGAACGATGTGGATGCGCTGGGCGACACCAGCACGCTGGCTGACCCGTCGGTGGTCGACACGTTGGTACAGGAGCGGCGTGTGGCATGATAGTCAAGGGAGGTTCCCTTGATGAACACACTGCTGATTGCGGACGATCACCCCCTCTTTCGCGAGGCACTGAAGGGGGTGCTCGCCCGCGCTTTTCCTGACACTGTCATCTACGAAGCGGCGGGGGTTGCCCATCTGCATGAATTAATCGATCAGCACCCCGATGCCGATCTTCTGCTGCTCGACCTGGATATGCCCGGCGCCAACGGTTTCAGCGCGCTGGTGCATCTCCAGTCGTATTGCCCGCAGCTGCCCATCGTCATCGTCTCCGCTCACGACGACCCGCTGCTCATGCGACGCGCACTGGATCACGGCGCCATGGGCTATATCCCGAAATCCGCCGACGCAGCCACTTTGTCTCAGGCGCTCCTCAGCGTGCTGGACGGGGACACCTGGTTGCCGGACACGGCTTTGCCGGATACTGGCGCAGACGAAGAAGAACGCAAGGCCGCCGCCGGCTTGCGCGAACTTACGCCGCAGCAATTCCGGATTCTTCAAATGGTGGGCGAGGGGCGGCTGAACAAGCAGATCGCGCATGATCTGGGTGTATCAGAAGCCACGGTGAAGGCGCACATGACCGCCATCCTAAGAAAGCTGCGGGCAAGTAACCGCACCCAGGCAATCCTGACGGCCAATCGCCTTGGACTTGCCGTCATGCGGTCTCCCGACGAAGACGCCTAAGCGCTCTTCGCGCGCAGACAGGCGGCCAGGAAGCTGCGCAGCGATGCGGGGCGCAGCGGCTTGGTCAACAATGGATACCCCCGAGCCCGCGCCTGCTGCTTCAGGCTTTCGCTGCCGTCGGCCGTCAACAACGCCCCTTCGGCGGCCGGCGCCGCCTGTCGTAGTATGTCCAGGCAATCCAGACCATTCTCGCGATCGTGCAGGTGATAATCCACGATCAGCACGTCCGGCCGCAAAGAAAGCTGCCCCAATGCCTCGTCCAGGGTGGACGCCCGCAGTGTGTTGACACCCCAACGCTGCAGCAAGGCCTCCATGCCATCCAGGATGTCGGCATCATTGTCCAGGCACAGAACCCGCAGGCCCTCCAACGCTGCGCCTGCGCCGCGCACCCGCGCCGCTGCCGGCGCAGCAAGCGGTATGGCGCGCCGCCCGCCCGGCACCCGAATCGAGAACATGCTCCCGGCATCGACACGTGACCGTGCATCCAACGTGTGTTCCAGCACCGAGGCAATACGCTGGCAGATCGATAATCCTAGGCCAAGCCCGCGACCATCCCAGTCGAATGGCTGCTGGTAGCGCTGGAACTCATCATAAATCTGCCGCATATGTTGCGGCGGAATGCCGGGCCCGGTATCCCAGACCTGGAAATCGACGAATCCTTCTCTCACGCGGGCGCCCAGCACAATGCCCCCACTGCGCGTATACCGCAACGCATTGGCCAGAAAGTTTTGCAGTACCCGACGCAACAGCCGCCGATTGCTGCGCACGAACACGGAAGGCGCGTGCACGCGCAGGCGCAGGCCGCGACGCGCCGCAATATCGGCGTATTGGTCTGCCAACTGGCGCAACAAGGCACCGGCGTCGAACTCGATGATCTCGGGCTTCAACATGCCGGCATCCAACCGCGAAATATCGAGCAGACCGTCCAGCAGTTCCTCCGCCGCCCTTAGAGATGCGTCCATGCGTTCCGCCAACCGCCGTTGCTCCGCCGGATCGCCCTCGTCTCGCAACGCCGATGCAAACAGACGCGCCGCGTTAATCGGTTGCAGCACGTCGTGGCTCACGGCGGTGAGAAACTGGGTGCGCGAGCGCTGGGCCTGCTCCGCCTCTCGCGTGCGCTCATGCACGCGCTGCTCCAGGTTCTCGTTGATCTCGCGCAGCTCTCGCTCGACACGCTTGTACTCAGTGACGTCGCTATAGCTCGTGACGTAACCGCCGCTGGGCAGGGGCTGACCGCGCAGCTCGAACACCCTGCCTCCGTCCAGCCGACGTTGATAGACATATGAAGAGCCACGGCGCATAAAGTCGATGCGCTTGCCGATTTCGACTTCCACCTCCTCGGCCGTCTTATCGCCGAGACGCCCCGCCTCGATATTGAAACGAATCAGGTCGGAGACGGGACGGCCCACATACAGCATGCCAGGCGGGTAGCCGAAGAGCTCCTGGTAACGCCGATTCCACGCTACCAGCCGCATGCGTTCATCAACAACGCTGATTCCCTGGTCCAGATTCTCCAGCGTCGTCCAGAGAATGTCGCGGTTAAAGCGGAGGTCTTGGCTCGCCTCATCCAGCACGGCCATGACGGTGGACAAGGCCATGCCCGATCCTTGCAGGGCACTCGTCAGCACCAAGCGGGCCGAAGCCGCTCCGACGGCTGCCGCCAACAAGAGTTCGGTGAAACGCAGCCAGTCCGGATCCGCTCGCAGGCCCTCGTCCAGGGTCTGTCGCAGTTCCCGAGCGCGCTCCTCAAACGCCTGCTGCACCGCCTTCTCGCCCATGAAGCGTCCGGCAAGCGTCTGCAGATCCCGCACGGTGAGATCGCCCTGCCCCAATGCAGGGCTGCGCCGTCGCAGCTGTTCCGCATAAGGGTTCAAGAAGGGTTCTGCGTGCAAGCGTTCGCTCAGGGTCAGACCCCAGCGCCTGGAAACCAGCACCATAGTGGCGATATTGAACAACAGCGACCACATCGCTCCATGCGTGAGCGGATCCATATCACCCAGGCCGAACAGTTGCTGGGGCCGCAACCACCCCACCCCGTAGGGGCCCGCGTCCAGCCAGGCACGCCCGAGCCAGCCCGCATCGGCGAGGCCCGGCAACAATAAGGTGTAGATCCACATCAGAAAGCCCGCCAGCAGACCGGCTTCCACGCCGCGGCGACTGGCGCCACGCCAATACAAGCCGCCCAGCAGGGCCGGTGCAAGCTGCGCCACCGCCGCGAAAGTGATGAGTCCGAATGAGGCCAACGTCGCATCGGAGCCGCTCGCCCGGTAATAGCCGTAGGCTACGCCGGCAGTCGCCAGGATGGAGATACGTCGTATCCACAGCACAAAAGACGCGATATCGCGTTCGCCTTTCTGCGCCCACCCGCGACGCAACAGCATGGGCATCACAAGATCGTTACTGACCATGGTCGACAGGGCGACGCTGGCCACGATAACCATGCCCGTAGCGGCGGAGAAGCCGCCGATGTAAGCGATCAGCGCGAGCGTGGTCTGGTCGTGGAACAGCGGCAGGGCCAACACGTAGATATCAGGCGGGATGCCATGGTCTTCGCCCAGCAGCGCCACGCCGGCCGCCGCAATCGGCAGCACCATCAAGCTGATGATGACGAGATACGCACCGAACATCCAACGGGCACGGCGAATGTCGGCGACGTCCACACACTCGACCACGGCCACGTGGAATTGCCGCGGCAGGCAGACGATGGCGGTGAACGCCAGCAAGGTCTGTATCAGGAAGCCGTCCGCCGGCCGGTTCTCCAGCAGCGACCGAACGGCCGCTGTGGCCTGCAACGGGCTGTCGGCGAACCAGTCCACCGCAAACAGCCCCACCGCTACCAAAGCCAGCAGCTTCACCATGGACTCAAACGAGACAGCGAGCATCAGCCCGGGACGATGCTCCGTCGCGTCGATCTGGCGCGTACCGAACAGAATGGAAAACAAGGCCATCAGCAAGGCCACGTACAACGCGGGATCGCCGAAGGCGGTTCTAGTGATATCTGTCTGTGCGAGTACGCCGAGGCTGACGGCGACGGCCTTGTACTGGAGGGCCAGGTAGGGAACCGCCGCTACCAACATGATGAGTGCCACCAACGCGGCCAATCGTTGCGACCGGCCGTATCGTGCCCCGATGAAGTCGGCAATGGACACCGTATTCTGTGATCGGGCGATCAGGGCTAGCCGTTCAAGAATCCCCCAGCCGAACACCAGAAGCAGCAATGGCCCGAGGTATATGGGTAGGTAGCCGATGCCGTAACGCACGGCCGATCCCACGGCACCGTAGAAGGTCCAAGACGAGCAATACACCGCCAGGGCCAGACTGTACACTGCGGGGCGCAGCCAGCGCCGGTTCTGGTACAGGGCATGACGATCGCCCCACCAAGCCACCCCGAACAGCAGCGCCGCATAGGCAACAGAAGCCAGGACGACCCATCCCGCCGTCATGATATGGTGTCCGCCATAAAACCAGGTCGTTGGTAACGGTTGAAAGATCTCGGAAATGATAGCCCATACGGATCGAACCGCCCCGGAGACAAAATGAGTGCCACGTTGAAGGAAGCCGGACGCACTGCCGTCGCACAGAACCAGCAGGGCATCCTGCAATTCCTAAGTCAGTTCCCGCCCTTCGACCAGATGGAAGCCTCCCATCTGCTCAACCTCATCGAACACGCCCGGCTCCGCTTCTTTCCCGCGGGCCAGGTCGTCCTCCAGCCGCAAGACGGGATCGTGGACAAGTGGTACTTGATTCGCCAGGGCGCCGTGGTCGGCCAACGCCCCAACGAAGGCTCTGCCGAACAGATAGAACCGCCGCTCGTGCTGGGGCCGGGCGATAGCTTCCCCTTAGCGGCGCTGGTCAGCGAGCGTCCCACCCGCAGCGTGTATCGCACCGAGCGCGACACATTTTGCCTGGAGGTGGACGCGACTGACTTCGCGCGACTACTGCATCAGTCCGAGCCCTTGCGGGCCTTTGCGCTGCGTGGCGTCAGCAGCTTGCTCGGTCAGCTGCATCGGCAAGCACAGGCCCACGCCTCGGCGGACCTCAGCGACCCCGGCGCCTTCAATATCGAGCTCGCCAACTTCATTACGCGGCAAGCCGTCACTTGTGCGCCGAACACACCGTTGCAGCAAGCGGTGCGACTGATGCACGAAAAACAGGTGGGCAGCGTCGCCATCGTGGAACAAGAGCGACTGGCGGGCATCTTCACCATGCGCGACCTGCGTCGCGAAGTAGCGCTTGAAGGCTTTGACCTGACGCGCCCGATCCGCGAGGTCATGACGCCCGACCCTCTGCACTTGCCGCCCTCCGCCCACGCCTTCGATGCCGCACTGCTCATGGCGCAGCACCGTATCGGTCATATGTGCATCGTGCGCAGCGGCCTGTTGGAAGGCGTCATCTCGGAAAGAGACCTTTTCGCGCTGCAACGCCTGAGCCTGGTACAGGTGGCTCGCGCGCTTCGGCATGCGGAAAGCGTCGACACGCTCGCAGCCCTCCGAGAACGCATCGTGCCCGTGGTGTCCGGCATGATGGCCCAAGGCGCTGACGCCGCCCAGCTGATGCGCGTCATTACACAGTTGAACGACCACACGACGCATCGTGCGATCGAGCTGGTGTTGCGAGCCCATGGCAATCCGCCGCTGCGCTTCACCTGGCTGTGCTTCGGCAGCGAGGCCCGTAGCGAGCAGACGCTGCATACCGATCAAGACAACGGGATTCTGTTCGAGGCGGACGATACCGCGGATATAGAAGCGATTCGCGGGCAGCTGCTGTCGATCGCTTCTGATATCAACCACGCGTTGGATCGTTGCGGACTCACGCTATGCCGCGGCAACGTCATGGCAGGCAACCCGGAGCTCTGCCTCTCGGTGCAAGAATGGCACCGGCGTTATATGGCGATCATTCGGGACCCCGACCCCGAGAACCTGCTGAAAGCCACCATTTATTTCGACGTGCGCGCACTTTGGGGTGACGCGCGTCCGCTCGCCGCGCTGATGCAACAGGTGTTGATCATGGTGGCCGACAACCCCGCCTTCCAGCGCCTGATGGCACAGACGGCGTTATCGCACCGGCCGCCCGGTGGCGGCTTGCGCGAACTGCTGGGCGCCGAGTGGGGCGCCCGCGAGACCCTCGATCTCAAGACCGAAGCCCTTGCTCCCTTGGTGGATGGCGCGCGACTGCTGGCTCTCGCACAGGGTATCGGCCACCCCGCCACCGCGGAACGGTTTCAGTTGTTGGCCCAGTACGGCGTGCTGGGCCAGGACGAGGCGCGCTCTTCTTCCGAAGCGTTCCGCTACCTGCAGCTCCTGCGCATGCAGCTGCATCAGCGTCAGCTACGAGAAGGCGAGGCGCTACACAACAAGCTTGCCCCCTCGACCCTCGGTGCGCTGGATCGTCGCATCCTGCGTGAAGCCTTGCGCCACGCGAGGCGCCTTCAGCACATCATTGGCCATCGCTACCGCCTGTGAGTACGCGCATGCTTGTCGACTTCTTCAAGCGCTGGACCGATCGCCCCCGCCATTCGTTGGAAGAATCGCCGTCCGCATGGCGCCCAACTCCAATCAGGGTTGGCGACCAGACGCTATACGAACAGCCGCTAATCGTTTTCGACTTGGAAACCAGCGGCCTGGACTTGCAGCACGACACGGTGGTTGCGCTAGGAGCCGTACGCATCGCGGACCAGGCGATTCCCCTCGGCAAGCACCTGGAACATGTACTTAGTGTCGATACACCATTGAAACCCGACAGCCAGTTATTGCACGGCTACTCCCAAACCGACCTGCACAACGGAACAGCGCCGCAGGTCGCATTGCGGGAGCTATTGAACTATGGTGAGGGCTGTATCTGGCTCGCCTTTCATGCCGAGTTCGACCGCCATATGCTGGATCGCGCCTTGCGGCAACACCTGGGCATCAAATTCCAACACCCATTGTTCGATGTAGCGGCCCTGGCCCCCATGCTCTTCCCCGAACATGCGCGGCCGGATGGAGGACTGGACCACTGGGCTCAAGTCTTCGGCTTGGGAACCATCGCGAGACACGCCGCCGCGGCCGACGCGCTGCTGACGGCGGAAATCATGCTGATTCTTATGGAGACTGCCCACGCCCAGGGTTTTCATACCTGGCGGCAATTGTCAGAGGCCGTGCAGCGCTGGCGGCGGAGTCGCGATTCAATTGACGGCCCCATGTTCTAGGTTTACTAAGTTTCAGCACATGCCAACGTCTTACTCCGCGAGCTCTAGCACTTACCAAAGATTTGGAACTTGTCTTGTCTGAGCACTCATTCTGACCCGTTCCTCCAATAAGGTAGCCATGACCCAGCCACTCGTTTTTCGCGACGCCGATAAAGCCGACCTCCCCGCCCTCGCTGCCCTTCTGGCCGACGACGTTCTAGGTGCCCAGCGCGACGGCCCTCAACACATGGATGCTTACATTGCCGCATTCGATGCAGTGCAGGCACAGGCAGGCAACACGATCATCGTCGCGCTGATCGACGAAGACATCGTCGGCATGTTGCAACTCACATTGATCCCCGGACTCTCTCGCGCCGGGATGCTACGCGCGCAAATCGAAAGCGTGCGTGTCAGCAGCAAGCACCGGGGAAAGAAAATCGGCCACGCACTCTTCGAGCACGCCATCGGACTGGCGAAACAAGCAGGATGCGGACTAGTGCAACTCACCACGGACAAGCAACGACCGGACGCACTCCGCTTCTATGAAGCTCTCGGCTTCAAGGCCACGCATGAAGGGATGAAGCTGAGCTTTTGAGTGGCTCGGAGCCTACTGGGAAAGCCCACGGCAGGCACGCCGAATGCTCACTTTGGTCGGGAGTTCAAGCCGACGGCAGCCGCACTCGCAGCCACCCGGCGTGGGCCCATAGGAGCGCATCATGGCACCGAACCAGCAACAAGGTCAGCAAGGGCAGAAGCCCCAAGAGAACAAGCAGGGACAAGGACAACAAGGTCAAGGACAACAAGGACAGAAGCAAGGCCAGGGAGGCCAATCAGGGAAGACCGATCAGAAACGATAAGTGTTCAAACTACCCGGCCTTGCGCCGGGTTTTTCTTAGGGCGGGGGCGAGGCTAAGCCGCGTTCTATCTCGGCGCGCAACTGTAATAACGGACCACTCAATTCAGCGACGACCGCAACAAAGTCATCTGTTGTGGAGACGCTGCAATTCAAAGCGTAGACAGCGTCGCCGACCTGCAGAGGTGTTGCTACGGCCACGACGCCTGGCTGCCAAGCCGCGGCGCAGTAGCCCCTGGCTCGAACCGACGCGGCTGCAGCCTCAATTTCTGCATATAGGTGCTGCCATTGTCGGGCCCGGCGAGCCT
>DATGNX010000094.1:0-3467 GCA_035306485.1 Burkholderiaceae bacterium | reverse complement strand
ATACATTTAGACCGGACGTCTTCAGATTCACCGCTATCGAGCCTTTCGCATTTGTGTTCGTCAGCGTTTTCACTTTATGTCTGTCGACACTTTCCTACAAGGAAACTTCTATGAACAAGCTCTTCAAGATGGCGGGTGTTGCCGCCTGCGCTCTGTTTCTCGCCACCGCCGCAAGAGCGGAAGTCGCCGTGGAGGACGCCTGGGTGCGTGCAACCGTGGCGCAGCAAAACGGTACCGGCGCATTCATGCGACTTACTGCTAGCACGGACTCCGCGTTGGTTGAGGCGGACTCGCCGGTCGCAAAACATGTCGAAGTCCATGAGATGGCCATGGAAAATAACGTCATGAAGATGCGGCAGGTCCCCTCCGTGAAGCTGCCTGCCGGGCAGACTGTCGAATTGAAGCCAGGCAGCTACCACATCATGCTGATCGACCTGCATGAGCAAGTGAAGGTGGGCCAGAATGTGCCTCTAAAGCTGACCTTTGAAGATGCTGCGGGCAAGCGCAGCACGGTGGACCTGGAGGTGCCCGTACGACCGCTGTCCACGCCTGCGAATGGTGGCAGCCACGGTCACGGTCATGGCCACGGCGCTTCCAAGCATTGAACCAGGGGCGGCAATGAAGCGAATTTTCACGGCTGCGGTGCTTGGGCTGACCGCAGCGATATCGATTTCAGCTCATGCACACTCGGCGCATGGCGATCACGCGCCCGCCGGGCATGCCCACGCCGGACACGGCACAGCGCACGAGCAGGCTCACGCGGGACATGTGGCGGCATTTCCCCATCCGACCGGAGCGGCAGCCCCAGAGGGGGTGAGCGTCAGCGATTGTTGGATTCGGGCCATGCCGGGCCGCTTGCCGTCTGCGGCTTACTTTCGGGTCAACAATGCGGGCGCGCACGAAGTCGTGCTGATCGGTGCGCAGGCCGACGGTTTCGAAAGGGTGATGCTGCACGGCCACGAAACGACCGACGGAATGGCGAGGATGGTCCACGCTGATCGTGTCGTTATCGCTGCCGGCAGCAGTTTCGAGTTCGCACCGCGCGGCCACCACGTGATGCTGGAGAAACCCTCGGCAGAGCTGGTCGTTGGAACTCAGCGTCCGATCACGCTGTGGTTCGAGGGCGACCGCGCCCTGACGTTGCCATGTGAGGTGCGTCCAGCGCGTACGCTGCAGTAAACCGATGCCCGCCCGGCCGCAACGTTCGCGTCCGGGCGGACAGAACAGCCGGCGGGGCACGGTCACCATGAACCTTCCTACAGAGGATGCAGTTGTGAGCGACAATCGCCCCACACCTTGGTTGCTGCCGCTGATCACGCGGCTGCATTTCTATATCGGCGTATTCGTCGGACCCTTTCTGTTGATTGCGGCGCTAAGTGGCATCGTCTACGCGCTGACGCCTCAACTGGAAGACTGGATCTACCGAAAAGCGCTGTACACCGACACCAACGGTCCAAGCTTGAGTCTGGATGCGCAGGTCGCGTCGGCCCGGACCGCTATTGGTCCGGAAGCCCAGCTCGTAGCGGTACGTCCTGCGTCGGCGGACGGCACCACAACGCGCGTCATGTTCGACCTGCCGGAACTGGGGCCTTCCCAGAGCATGGCAGTATTCATCGACCCGGTCTCGGGCGAAGTGCGGGACACATTGGACGTCTACGGCACGGCAGGCGTGTTGCCGTTGCGTAGTTGGCTCGACCGATTCCATAGAGGATTGCTGCTGGGAGACGCGGGGCGGTTGTACAGCGAACTGGCCGCATCATGGCTCTGGATCCTGGCAGTGGGTGGATTGGTCTTGTGGTTCGCTCGGCGCAGGTCACGGTCCTCATGGCCGCAGCCTTTACCGTCACACGCTTTACGGGCGGTCGACTCCTCACCGCCTAACTCTTCAGACTCCCGCTCCTTGCCGTCGCAAGGTCGGCGGTCATCAGAGTCAGGGCGGCGCTTGCGCCGATGGCACGGCACGTTGGGGGTGTGGGCATTCCTGGGCGTCGTCTTTTTCTCCATTACCGGACTCACCTGGTCGAATTACGCTGGCGGCAATATTGGTGTGCTGCGTGCTCACTACGGATGGGGCACACCCTCAGTATCCACGACGCTTCCGGCACAACCCATGTCCGTCCATCATCCGCATGAAACGTCGGCGAGCAGGGCGGGGCACTTGGTAGCCGCCGTGGCGGCGACTCGTCCCAGCAGTGGTGAATATCCGGGGGATGAGCATGCGGAACACGGCGAACATGCCGAACACAATGAGCATGTCGCTACGTCAAAACACCATCAACATACCGCTACTTCCGAACACCATCAGCATGCCGCTCACCGCACGGGGGCGACTGGCGACACTGCCAGTGCGCAAATCGCCAAAGATCCGGCGTTGTTCGATGTCATTCTCGGCGTTGCCCGCGCGGCGGGAATTGACGCAGGCAAGGTGGAGATTCGGCCGCCCCGAAGTGCGGATAAAGCATGGACGGTCACGGAGGTCGATCGCAGCTGGCCAACTCAGGTTGATGCCGTGTCCATTGATCCTCGCGACCTTTCTGTGTTGGACCGGACTGATTTTGAGTCTTTCCCCCTCGCGGCAAAACTGACCCGTTGGGGCATTGACCTGCATATGGGGACGCTCTTCGGCCTGCCCAACCAGCTGGCGCTGGTGCTGACTGCGGTATGCCTGACCATTATGGTCGTATGGGGCTACATGATGTGGTGGGCGCGTCGGCCTATGCGCAATGCGACCAGGGTGGCCTCGCGGTCCGGTATCATTCCGCTCGCCCGACGGGCGCCGTGGCACGGGGTGCTCGCATTGACGCTGGCGGCGGTGGCGGTGGGCTGGTTTTTGCCCGTGATGGGCGTGAGTCTCACGGCATTTCTGGTGCTGGACGCCGTACTTCAATGGCGGACCAGAGCCGCCGTTTGAGCTTCGTCACAGTTGTTACGCAGCGCGCGCGGCCGCGCCAGTCCTTGTTATAAAGGGGCTAGCCGATTTTTTGCAGGGTAGACATCATGTCCCTTCGAACACTGAGTCGTTCCGCCGCGCTGGCATCGCTCACCGCCATGGTCGCCGCCTGCTCGTGGGGTGGTGGCGACGAACGCGCCGGGTATTCGGATACCAGCGTCGTCACTCGTTCCGATCAGTGCGAGGCGAACCCTCGTAGCTGCATTTATAAAGGTCGCTATGAGGCGGGTGAACGGAACTACGCCGAGCTAGAAGCCCGGCGCTTGAACGAGGCCCAGATCGAACGGCTGCGTCGAGCCCGCTAGACTTTTAGACCACCGCGTGTGTCCATCACGTTAATGCTGCGCTGCCGGGAAGTCCCGGTCCATCACAAGCGCGGCTTTGTTGTGTCCAGTTCAGGAGGAATAGGCTGCCCTTGGTCGGGTTCTGCCGGTTCGGGTGGGGTACCCGGAAGATCCGGGTTTTCTGGATAGGGAACCGGCTGCCCCGGCTTGGGCGGCACATCCGTCCCCGGGGC
>DATGNX010000093.1:0-37070 GCA_035306485.1 Burkholderiaceae bacterium | reverse complement strand
AACCTGCGACGCACTTTACACGCCGACCGAGTCCGCGATTTCTTTGTACTCTTCGATCTGGTCGAAGTTCAGGTACTGGTAGACCTGGTCGCTGCTTTCGTTAATCACGCCCATGTCGGCCATGTATTCCTCGCGGGTCGGGATGCGGCCCAGGCGGGAACAAATGGCGGCCAGCTCGGCGGAGCCCAGATACACGTTCGTGTTCTTGCCCAGACGGTTGGGAAAGTTACGCGTGCTGGTGGACATCACGGTTGCGCCTTCGCGAACCTGCGCCTGGTTACCCATGCACAGCGAGCAGCCCGGCATTTCCGTGCGTGCGCCCGCAGTTCCAAAGACGCCGTAGTGGCCTTCTTCGGTGAGCTGCTGAGCGTCCATCTTGGTGGGCGGTGCCACCCACAGTTTGACCGGGATGTCGCGCTTGCCTTCCAGCAGCTTCGATGCTGCGCGGAAGTGGCCGATGTTGGTCATGCAGCTGCCGATGAACACTTCGTCGATCTTGGCACCGGCCACGTCGGACAGCGTCTTGACGTCGTCCGGATCGTTCGGGCACGCCACGATCGGTTCGATGATCTCGTCCATGTCGATCTCGATAATCTCGGCGTATTCCGCGTCGGCATCGGGCTCGAGCAGCTTGGGGTCGGCCAGCCAGGCTTCCATGGCCTTAATGCGGCGGGCGAGCGAGCGCTCGTCTTCGTAGCCATTGGCGATCATCCACTTGAGCATCACGATGTTGCTGTTGATGTACTCGATGATCGGTTCCTTGTTCAGGCGCACCGTGCAGCCGGCAGCGGAACGTTCGGCCGAAGCGTCGGAGAGTTCGAACGCCTGTTCGACCTTGAGGTCGGGCAGACCTTCGATCTCCAGGATGCGACCGGAGAACACGTTCTTCTTGCCCTGCTTTTCAACGGTGAGCAGACCACGCTTGATGGCGTAGTACGGAATGGCGTTGACCAGGTCACGCAGCGTGACGCCCGGCTGCAGCTTGCCCTTGAAGCGCACGAGCACCGATTCCGGCATGTCCAGCGGCATGACGCCGGTGGCGGCGGCAAAGGCAACCAGGCCCGAACCAGCCGGGAAGCTGATACCGATGGGGAAGCGCGTGTGGGAGTCCCCGCCGGTGCCGACGGTGTCGGGCAGCAGCATGCGGTTGAGCCAGCTGTGGATCACGCCGTCGCCGGGGCGCAGCGAAATACCGCCACGCGTGCTGATGAAGTCGGGCAGCGTGTGATGGGTCTTGACGTCCACGGGCTTCGGGTAGGCGGCCGTGTGGCAGAACGACTGCATGACCAGATCTGCCGAGAAGCCCAAGCAGGCCAGGTCCTTGAGTTCGTCGCGCGTCATGGGGCCGGTGGTGTCCTGGCTGCCCACGGAAGTCATGCGCGGCTCGCAATAGGTGCCCGGACGCACGCCCTGGCCTTCAGGCAGGCCGCAGGCACGACCGACCATCTTTTGCGCCAAGGTGAAGCCCTTGCCGGAATCGACAGGGCTCTTGGGCAGACGGAACAGGGTGGAGGGCGGCAGGCCCAGTGCTTCGCGAGCCTTGGCGGTGAGGCCACGGCCGATAATCAGCGGAATGCGGCCGCCGGCGCGCACTTCGTCGAAGAGCACTTCGGACTTCACCTGGAATTCGGAGATGACCTTGCCGTCTTTCAGCGCCTTGCCTTCGTAGGGGCGCAGTTCGATGACGTCGCCCATTTCCATTTGCGAGACGTCCAGCTCGATGGGCAGCGCACCCGCGTCTTCCATGGTGTTATAGAAGATGGGAGCGATCTTGCCGCCCAGACACACACCGCCGAAACGCTTGTTGGGCACGTAAGGGATGTCCTGGCCGGTGAACCAGAGTACCGAGTTGGTGGCGGACTTGCGGCTGGAACCGGTGCCGACTACGTCGCCGACGTAGGCCACCAGATGACCCTTTCCCTTCAGCGACTCGATGAAGGCAACGGGACCGCGCTTGCCGTCTTCCTCGGGTTCGAACGCCGCGCCTTCGCGCTTGTTCTTCAGCATGGCCAGTGCATGCAGCGGGATATCGGGACGGGTGGTGGCGTCGGGAGCGGGGGAGAGGTCGTCGGTGTTGGTTTCACCGGGGACCTTGAAGACCGTGATGGTCAGGCTCTCGGGCAGCTCGGGGCGGGAAGTGAACCATTCGCCGTCGGCCCAGCTCTGCATGACCGCCTTGGCGTTCGCGTTGCCCTGTTCGGCTTTTTCCTTGACGTCGTGGAAGGCGTCGAACATGAGCAGCGTGTGCTTCAGGCCTTCTGCGGCGACGGGGCCCAGCTCGGGGTTGTCGAGCAGCTCGATGAGAGGGCTGATGTTGTAGCCCCCCAGCATGGTGCCCAGAAGTTCGGTGGCGCGGCGCGCGTCGATCAGGGAACAGGTTTCGGAACCCAGGGCAAGTGCAGCCAGGTAGGAGGCCTTAACCTTGGCGGCGTCGTCCACGCCGGCCGGCACGCGATGCGTGATGAGGTCAACCAGGAACTGCTCTTCGCCGGCGGGCGGGTTCTTCAGCAGTTCGATCAGGTCGGCCGTTTGTTGCGCGGACAGCGGCAGGGGAGGGATGCCCAACGCGGCGCGTTCGGCAACGTGTTGACGGTATTGTTCCAGCATGTGCTTGCCCCATGAGCGAGGTTATCGGAAAGGTTGCCCCGATTGTACGGGCAAAACTCGCCATGAGGCAAATGTCTTATATCTTATATAAGACTTAAAAGACACACACGCGCGGAGAGGCTGGCAAGGGTCAACCGCCGTGCGTTGTCAGTGCAAAAATTGCAGGGTTGGGCCAGGTGTCAGGAGGCGAGCAGATCGTCGTAGGCGCCGCGCTGGCGGCGGATATACGCGGCGACGTAGGAGCACAGCGGGCGCACTTTCCAGCCTTGCGCGGCGGCGGTATCGAGCGCTGCGCGCGCCAGATCGGCCGCGATGCCGCGGCCACCCACTGATTCTGGCACGCCGGTGTGCGTGATGATCATGACGCCGTCGTGCAGTTCGTAGTCCAGCACGCAAAGCTGGCCGTCTTCGTGCCACTGGAACCGCTTCGCAGCGGTGTTGTGTTCAATGTTACGGCTCATGAGGGCTCCCGAAGGGCGGCTGTCGATCAGCCCATTGTAAGCAGGATCATCAGCCAAAGCACCAGGAGGGCGCAGATGCCCAGAAAGCATCCTCCCCAGAACCCGACTACAGGCCAGCGCAGGCGAATCGAAATGTCGGTGGGTTCCACTTCCTTCAACATTTCGTTGGCGTGGCCGAATATCCACCACTTGGCGCGGGGGAACGACAGGCGCAGAAAATAGTCCAGCGTCATGGTGAGTTTGACGGTGGTGGGCAACTGTTCCCAACGATACTGCTTCAGGTAGGGATGGCGCATGACGCCGTTGATGCGGCGGATGTTCAAGTAAAGGAACAGCGCGGACACCAGGCAAGTCAGCACGCAAGCCACGAGTATCGTGAATGAGAAGGGCAGCAGATAAGTGACGACAGTTTCCAGCATAGGGGCAATTAAAACATAAGCCGGAGCTGTCCAAATACACACCGCCGAGGCGTGTCAGAACCAGCCCGGATAAGGGAAAACAATTAGTTGCGGGCGCAACCAACTTGATTAATATCAAGTGCCACGCTTGATTTGGATCAAGCCTCCGCTAACCGCCTTTCCTGAAAGGAATCCAAATGTCCGCGTTTCCCTCATTTGCCCGTCGGCTTCTAACCGGCGTGACCCTTGCATGTGCAGTGTCGGCCGTCGCGGCCCAAGAAGCGTACCCATCGCGCTCCGTGGAATGGGTAGTGCCCTACGCACCGGGCGGCGGCACGGATATCGTCGCCCGCGTCCTCGCCAAGCAGATGGAGAGCGACCTGGGTCAGACGATGGTGATCGTGAACAAGCCCGGCGCCGCCACCAGCATTGGAGCGGACTACGTCGCCCGCGCGAAGCCGGACGGCTACACAATGCTATCGGCCGACACCGCCACGCTCGCCGCCAATCCCTTCATCTATGCATCCTTGCCGTACGACCCGGAAAAGAATTTTGATTCCGTCGGCCTTACCGTACGCTTTCCTATGATCTTGGTTGTGAACCCGTCTGTTCCCGCCAACAACCTTGAAGAATTCCTCGCGTGGGCGAAGGGTCAGGAAGAGGTCGCGTACGCCACGCCTGGCCCCGGCAGCCCCCATCATCTGGCCACCGAGCTGTTCCGTGAAATGACCGGCCTGAAGCTGTCGCACATTCCTTACCGGGGCGCAGCTCCGGCCGTGCAGGATGTGGTGTCGGGACAGGTGCCCATGATGTTTGTCGATACCGCAAGCGGCCAGCAGTTCATCGCCGCCAATCGTCTGCGCGCTATCGGCATCGCCAGCGCTAAGCGTGTTGAGGGCTTCTCCGACATTGCCACGCTGAACGAGCAGGGGCTCAACAACTTCGAAGCCTACGCTTGGCAAGGCTTGGTGGTCCCCGCCGGAACGCCGGAGGAGCCGATCAAGAAGCTGAATGCGTCGCTGTTGAAGGCCCTTCAGTCCGATGAGGTCAAGGAAAGGCTGACGGCCATGGGATTGGAATTGACCCCCAGCTCTCCGGAGGAAATGGACGCGTATGGCAAGGCGGAACGTGAAAAGTGGGGTCCGCTCATCAAGTCGGCGGGCATTAAGGCCGACTAATGGCAAAGCGCCGTAGCAAAGATGTGGGCACTGCCGGTGCGCCTGGCGCGCCGGCTGCGGCGCTGCGCGATGGAGCGCTGCACCGTACGCTGACGTATCGCTTGCACCTGGTGCACAAGCTTACCGACCAGGAGTCGCAGCGCCGTTACCAGGACGAGACTCATCTGAGCATGAGCGAAGGCCGGTGCCTGGCGACGGTGGGGTCGTTCGAGCCGCTGTCCGTGAATGACCTGGCGCGAGCGTCGAACTTGAACAAGGGGCAGGCCAGTCGTGCAGCACAGGCGCTGGTTACGCGGAAACTCGTCGAAAAGACCGCGGACCCCAACGACGGGCGCGGCGTCGTGCTGCGACTGACGCCGGAGGGGCGTCGGCGTTGGGAACAAATTATGGCGCTGATCCATAAGCGCAACGAAGAAATTTTTTCCTGCATTACGCCGGACGAGCGTCGGGTGTTGAGCGACCTGCTCGACCGTCTGGCGGCGCACGCAGTGCAGGGGAGCCACTGCAGCGCAGTGCAGCGGAGTGACTCCAGGAACGATGCTTCCGCGGACACAGCGGAAAAGTAGGAACGAAATCATGCATACGCCTGTCGCCGAACCTCGGCGTTCTATCTATTACGACTACCAAGTCATGGAACCATGGTTGCCCTCGGGGCAGCCGCTGTCGCAACGCTGCAAGGTGGCGATTGGTGGTGCCGGCCCGGCCGGTCTGGTGCTGGCCCTGGAACTTGCACGCCATGGTGTAGCGTCCGTGATCTTGGAATCGGAACGGCAAGTGTCCGAAGGCAGTCGAGCCATAGTGTTTACGCGCCGATCCATGGAGATTCTGCAGCAGGTAGGTGTCGCGCATCGTGTGACGGAGGCCGGACTGCCTTGGCGCTTCGGTAACTCCTATTACCGTGGCCAACGCGTATACCGCATGGAGAACCCGCATGGCGAAGACGACCGGTTCTTCCCCATGATCAACCTCCAACAGCAGTATCTGGAGGAATACCTGGTGGATGCGGTGCGCGCCGAGCCTTTGATTGAGATGCGCTGGGGCAATCGCATTACGGGCGTGAAACAGCGCGAGTCGCATGTGCAGGTGACGGTCGACACCCCCGCAGGCCCATATGAGCTAGAAGCCGAATGGTTGGTGGCCGCCGACGGCGCGCGGTCGGGCATACGGAGCATGCTCGGCCTCAAGATGGAAGGCCAGTCTTACGAAGGGCGATTCGTGATCGCCGACATCCGCGTAGACCTCCCCCTTCCAACGGAACGCCTTGCATTCTTCGATCCGGAATGGAATCCCGGCAACACGGTGCTGATGCACCGTGAGCCCCATGGGATCTGGCGCATCGACTACCAGCTGCCGGCCGGCGAGACGCCTGAAGACGCCTTGCAGCCGGAGTCGTTGCACGCGCGGATCAACGCAGCGCTGGCATCAGTGGGCTATGGCGACCGTACTTGGGAAATGGACTGGGCGTCCGTGTATTCCGCTCGTACGCTGACTTTGCCGGATTACGTGCACGGCCGCGTGCTGTTCACCGGCGACGCCGCCCACATGCTGCCGATCTTCGGCGTGCGCGGCGCTAATACCGGATTCCAGGATTCCCAGTCATTGGGCTGGCATCTCGCTTATGTGCTGCGGGGTATTTTCTCGCAGCGGGGGCTCGAGAATTTCAGCCGGGAACGTGTCGGCGCCGCGCGTGAGATCATCGACGAAGCAGGTAAGAGCACTCGCTTCATGACGCCGCCCACTCATGGCTTTCGCCTGTTGCGCGATGCGGTGCTTTCCCTGTCGCTCAGCGAGGAATTCGTGGGTCCGCTGTACCACTGGCGCACGTCCCGCCCGCATGAGTACTCACATTCAGCCTTGAACTGCCCGGGAGACGACAACGCGCTCTTCACCGCAGGCCCGGCGCATGGCGCGCCGCCGTTGAACGTGCGATTGGGCGTAGACGATTACTTGCTGGATCATCTCGGGGGCGGTTTCGACTTGCTTTACTTCACGGCTGACGTTGCGCTGCCCGATGCCATCCAGCACGTGGTGGCCGATGCGCGCGAGCGCGGTCTGCCCATCAAGGTTCATGCAGTGGGGCATGCGGGACCTGTAGAAGGAGCCGATGCTGCGTACGCGGACGAAGACGGACGCCTGCGCCAGCGCTACGGTGTAAAAGCCGCCGGGGGTGCCTACTTGCTTAGGCCCGACCAACACATATGTGCGCGCTGGGTCACGCTGGACGCCGCTCGCCTGCGCTCGGCCTTGAACAACATTCTGGAATTCTGAAATGAAAGAAGCGACCTTGACGTTGTCTGGCCTGGAATCGGTGTACGACGCGCTCGCCACGGCCATTGATCAGGCCGGGCCTGAAAGGACCGAACTGTTTCTGGTGAAGCTAGCCTTGCTCAACGCTCATGCGCTCGCAGATGAACGGCTGTTTGCCGATCATTTGGAGAGGGCATTGAAGGATTTGTAGGCTTGCACGGATAGACGAGCCGCAGCACCATCTGATCTCGTACTAGCTGCAGGGTACATTTCGGTTCTGTAGGGTACATTCCATTAGAGCGCGCGATCGGAGTGCCTCCATGCACCAAATTCTCGTCTATGCAGACTCCCTATCCTGGGGCATCATTCCCACGACGCGTCAGCGGCTGCCCTTCGACCAGCGCTGGCCGGGTGTCATGGAAAATGCGCTCTCGTCTTCCGGAAAAAGAGTCCGTGTCATTGAAGACTGCCTGAATGGTCGTCGTACGGTTTGGGATGATCCGTACAAGCCTGGCCGAAATGGTCTTGTCGGCCTGGCTCAACGCATTGAAATCCATTCGCCGCTGGCGCTTGTCGTACTCATGCTGGGGACCAATGACTTTCAGTCTATGCATCAGCACAATGCTTGGCATTCCTCACAAGGCATTGCCGCCTTGGTCTCTGCGATTCGCGGCGCACCGATTGAACCAGACATGCCCGTGCCGCCGGTATTGGTTGTAGCGCCCCCGCCCATCCGTACACCCAAAGGCCCCATTGCGCCTAAGTTCGCAGGGGGGGAGAGTAAGTGCGTAGGGCTAGCCGAGGCCTATGAAAAGGTCTGCCGAGAGATCGACTGTCATTTCTTCGATTCAAGTGCCGTCGTTACTTCAAGCATCGTTGATGGGGTGCATCTCGACGCCGAGCAACATTTGGTTTTAGGCAAAGCGTTGGCGACAACCGTAGCTCCCTTCTTGAGCGTCGACGCGCACTAAGCTCTCGCTTTGAACGAGCCTGGCCGCTGCTGGCCGCCGCCCCGGGGCCTCACCTCTATCGATTTATGCTCAGTCTTGATCAATAACGACCGCCGTTGAAGCAACATCTTATGCAAAAAAAGAGGCCGTATTTAACGGCCTCTTCTAAACAATCATCCCTTTAAAACGTCCCCGGGCACTCGCACCCAGCCTTCCATCAGTACTCGCGCACTACGGCTCATGATGGCTTTGGTCACTTGCCATTGGCCGTCCTGCTGCTGAGCTTCCGCGCCTACGCGCAGCGTGCCTGACGGGTGTCCGAACCGCACGGACTGCGGCGCGCCACCGCCGGCGGCGATATTCACCAGCGTGCCAGGAATCGCTGCGGCAGTTCCGATAGCCACCGCCGCCGTACCCATCATCGCGTGATGCAACTTGCCCATGGACATGGCGCGCACGAGCAGGTCGATGTCTTCGGCTGCCACCGCCTTGCCGCTGGAAGCCGTGTACGGCGCGGGGGGAGCAACGAAAGCGATCTTGGGCGTATGCTGGCGCTGCGCAGCTTCGGCCACGTCGGAGATCAAGCCCATGCGTAGCGCACCGTGTGCGCGCAGGGTCTCGAATTTCGCCAACGCCGTTACATCGCTATTGATGTCGTCCTGAAGTTCGGTGCCGGTATAGCCCAGCGCCGCGGCTTCAAGGAATACGGTGGGAATGCCTGCGTTGATCAAGGTGCACTTGAACTTGCCGACCCCCGGTACGTCGAGCTCGTCCACCACATTGCCGGTGGGGAAGAGCGCGCCGCCGTCTTCGTCGTCGGCGGCGGGGTCCATAAACTCCACCTGAATCTCGGCCGCAGGGAAGGTGACGCCGTCCAGTTCGAAGTCGCCCGTTTCCTGTACCGCTCCGGCGGTCATCGGAACGTGTGCGACGATGGTCTTGCCGATGTTGGCCTGCCAGATGCGTACGGTCGCCAGGCCGTCCGTCGGTACTTGCGCAGGGTCGATCAGGCCATTGGCCAGAGCGAAGGGGCCGACTGCGGCAGACAGGTTGCCACAGTTTCCGCTCCAGTCGATGAAGGGCTTATCGATCGACACCTGGCCGAACAGGTAATCCACGTCGTGCCCCGGGCGGGTGCTGCGTGAAAGGATGACCACTTTGCTGGTGCTTGAGGTGGCCCCGCCCATGCCGTCCGTATGCTTGCCATAGGGGTCCGGGCTGCCGATTACGCGCATGAGCAGCGCATCCCGCACAGGGCCCGGCGTGCGCGCCGCTTCCGGGAGATCTTCCAGGCGGAAGAAAACCCCCTTGCTCGTACCCCCGCGCATGTAAGTGGCGGGGATCTTCACCTGTGGTGCAAAACTCATTGTTCCTTTTCCTTTCTAGGCGTCCGTCGTGGCTTCCAGGAAGTCCTGCGCGAAGCGTTGCAGGACGCCGCCTGCTTCATAAATCGATACTTCTTCCGCGGTGTCGAGGCGACACGTCACCGCCACCTCGACGCGCTCGCCGTTGCGGCGGTTGATCACGAGGGTAAGGGTAGCACCGGGTGTGCGCTCACCGCGGACATCGTAGGTTTCTGTGCCATCCAGCGCGAGGGTCTTGCGGTTCACCCCGGGCTGGAACTCCAGCGGCAGCACGCCCATGCCCACCAGGTTGGTGCGGTGGATGCGCTCGAAGCCTTCGGCCACAATCACTTCCACGCCCGCAAGGCGTACGCCCTTGGCGGCCCAGTCGCGCGACGAACCCTGACCGTAATCCGCCCCTGCAATGATGATCAAGGGTTGAGCCCGCTGCATATAGGTTTCGATGGCTTCCCACATGCGCATGACCTGACCTTCCGGTTCCAGACGGGTCAAGGAACCCTGCTTGACCTCGCCGTCTACCACCGCCATCTCGTTGATGAGCTTGGGGTTGGCGAAGGTGGCGCGCTGCGCGGTCAGGTGGTCGCCGCGGTGGGTGGCGTAGGAATTGAAGTCCTCTTCCGGCAGACCCATCTTGGCCAGGTATTCTCCTGCTGCGCTGCTGGGAAGAATGGCGTTCGACGGGGAGAGGTGGTCCGTCGTGATGTTGTCGCCCAGTATGGCCAAAGGACGCATGCCCTTGAGGCTGCGTTCGCCCGCCAGCGCGCCCTCCCAATACGGCGGGCGACGGATGTAGGTGCTTTGCGGACGCCAGTCATAAAGCGGCGAGACGGGCTCGCCGGATACGACGCTCGCGGCGAACATGGGCTCGTACACCTGACGGAAGTGGTCCGGCTTCACGCTCGACTTCACCAGGGCATCGATCTCTTCATCGGTGGGCCAGATGTCCTTGAGGGTGACGGGTTGCCCCTGCTGGTCGTACCCCAGCACGTCCTTTTCGATATCGAAGCGGATCGTTCCAGCGATGGCGTAGGCCACCACCAGTGGCGGCGAGGCAAGAAACGCCTGCTTAGCGTAAGGATGAATGCGACCATCGAAGTTGCGGTTGCCCGAGAGCACCGCCGTGGCGTAGAGGTCGCGATCGATGATTTCTTGCTGAATGCGCGGGTCCAGTGCGCCGCTCATGCCATTGCAAGTGGTGCAGGCGAATCCGACGATGCCGAAGCCCAGCTTCTCCAGTTCCGGCAGCAGGTTGGCTTCTTCCAGATACAACTGCACGGCCTTGGACCCTGGGGCCAGCGAGGTCTTGACCCAAGGCTTGCGGGTCAGGCCGCGTGCGTTGGCATTGCGCGCGATAAGACCCGCGGCAATCACGTTTCGCGGATTGCTGGTGTTCGTACAGCTGGTGATGGCGGCGATGATTATCGCGCCGTCCGGCATGAGACCGGGTTCTTCTTCAACTTTTCCGGTGATGCCGCGATCCGCAAGGTCAGTGGTGGCGACGCGGCGGTGCGGATTCGAAGGTCCGGCGATGTTGCGCACGACCGAAGACAAGTCGAAGCGCAAGACCCGTTCGTACTGTGCAGTGGCCAAGCTATCGGCCCACAGGCCGGCCTGCTTGGCGTAGGTTTCCACTAGGCGAACCTGCTGATCATCGCGACCGGTTAAGCGCAGGTAATCCAGCGTTTGCTGATCGATATAGAACATGGCCGCGGTGGCGCCGTATTCCGGCGTCATGTTCGAAATCGTGGCTCGATCACCCAGAGTGAGGCCGGCGACGCCGTCGCCAAAGAATTCCAGATAGGAAGACACTACCTTGGAATCGCGCAGGAACTCAGTCAGGGCCAGAACAAGGTCGGTGGCCGTGGTTCCGGGGGCTAGCTTGCCGGTCAGTTCCACGCCCACGATGTCCGGTAGGCGCATCCACGATGCGCGGCCCAGCATCACGCTTTCCGCTTCCAGCCCGCCCACGCCGATCGCGATCACGCCAAGCGCATCCACGTGCGGCGTATGGCTGTCGGTGCCCACAAGCGTGTCGGGAAAGGCCACGCCGTCGATACTATGTATAACGGGGGACATCCGCTCCAGATTGATCTGGTGCATGATACCGTTGCCCGGTGGGATCACATCGACGTTGCGGAATGCCTTCTTGGTCCACTGAATGAAGTGGAAGCGATCGTCGTTACGCCGATCCTCGATGGCGCGGTTTTTGATGAAGGCGTCCTTCTCAAAACCGGCATGCTCCACTGCCAGCGAGTGGTCCACGATCAGCTGCGTCGGCACGACCGGATTGACCAGTGAGGGATCGCCGCCCTTGGCCGCAATGGCGTCGCGCAGCCCTGCGAGGTCCACCAGGGCGGTCTGACCCAGGATGTCATGGCACACGACACGGGCCGGATACCACGGGAAATCTCGATCGCGGCGCCGCTCAATGAGCTGGAGCAGCGACTCGGTGAGGATCTCAGGATCGCAGCGGCGAACGAGGTTCTCAGCGTGTACGCGCGAGGTATACGGCAGCGTATCGTACGCACCCGGGCGGATTGCCTCGACGGCCTCGCGCGCGTCGAAGTAGTCCACGCCGCTACCGGGCAGAGGTTTGCGATGGGCGGTATTCATGATCGGACTCGGCTTCAAAAATGTAAGGCCGGTTCGTCGCCAGGACGAACCGGGCGCCAGGATGGCGGCTTAGCGCTGATCCAACGGTACGAACTTCTGGTCTTCCGGGCCGATGTAATTCGCGGTGGGCCGGATGATCTTGTTGTCGGCGCGCTGCTCCAGGATATGCGCAGCCCAGCCGGCGGTACGGGCGATTACGAACAGCGGTGTGAACATGGCAGTGGGTACGCCCATCATGTGGTAGGACACCGCGGAGAACCAGTCCAGGTTCGGGAACATCTTCTTGATGTCCCACATCACGGTCTCCAGCCGTTCAGCAATATCGTACATCTTGGTGTTGCCGGCCTGCACGGAAAGCTGGCGAGCCACTTCCTTGATCACCTTGTTGCGGGGGTCGGACACCGTATAGACGGGGTGGCCGAAGCCGATGATCACTTCCTTGGCTTCGACGCGACGGCGGATGTCGGCTTCCGCTTCATCGGGGGTCTCGTAGCGCTTCTGGACTTCGAAAGCGACCTCGTTGGCGCCACCATGCTTGGGACCGCGCAGCGCGCCAATGGCACCGGCGATGGCGGAATACATGTCGGAACCCGTGCCGGCGATCACACGGCTGGTAAAGGTAGAGGCGTTGAATTCGTGCTCGGCGTAGAGAATCAGCGAGGTGTGCATGGCACGGACCCATTCATCGCTGGCTTCTTCGCCGTGCAGCAGACGCAGGAAGTTGCCGCCGATGGAATCGTCGTCCGTTTCTACGTCGATCATCCGGCCGTTGTGGCTGAAGTGGTACCAGTAGAGCAGGGCGGGGCCCAGGCAGGCCATAAGGCGGTCGGCGATATCGCGCGCGTCCGGCGCATTGTGGTCGTCCTTCTCCGGAAGCAGGCAGCCCAGGACAGACACTGCGGTGCGCATGACGTCCATGGGATGGCTGGCCGGTGGAAGCGCTTCCAGTGCAGCTTGCAGCTGGATCGGCAGACCGCGCAAGCGGCGCAGTTTCTGCTTGTAGGCCTCCAGTTCGGCGCGATTCGGGAAGCGGCCGTGGATCAGCAGGTGGGCGACTTCCTCGAACTCGCAGGTGTCGGCGATATCCAGGATGTCGTAGCCGCGGTAATGCAGGTCATTGCCCGACCGGCCGACCGTACACAGTGCGGTGTTGCCGGCGACCACGCCGGAAAGTGCAACCGATTTCTTTGCCTTGGGCTTGTTCTCGGTGGAGGTGTCCGTTGTCATGCCTCGCTCCTAATGTGTATGTGTGGCGGGACTCGCAGCCCCGGAATATGCGGGAAATCTACTTGTTCTTGCCTTGTTGGAACAGCGCGTCCAGGCGGGCTTCGTAATCATGGTAGCCAATGCGCTCGTAGAGCTCTTCGCGCGTCTGCATCATGTCCACGACATTGCGTTGATGGCCGTCGCGACGGATGGCCAGGTAGACGGTCTCGGCGGCCCGGTTCATGGCCCGGAAGGCTGACAGCGGGTACAGTACCATGCCCACCCCGGCATTCCCGAGTTCGGGCACGCTGAACAACGGGGTCTTACCGAACTCCGTGATATTGGCCAGCAGGGGAACCGTGATCGCGTCGCTGAAGCGCTTGTAGGTCTCCAGATCGTAGGCCGCTTCCGCGAAGATGGCATCGGCCCCCGCTTCAACGCAGGCGCGAGCGCGTTCGATCGCTGCATCCACTCCGTCCACCGCGATGGCGTCCGTGCGAGCGATCAAATAGAAGTTCTCGTCGGTACGCGCGTCGGCGGCGGCCTTCACGCGATCCGCCATCTCCTGCGTGCTGACAATTTCCTTACCCGGACGATGGCCGCAACGCTTGGCCCCGACCTGGTCTTCAATGTGGCAACCGGCGGCGCCGAATTTGATCAGGCTCTGAATCGTACGGGCGATATTGAAGGCGGACGGACCGAAGCCGGTATCGATGTCCACGATCAGCGGAACGTCACAGACGTCGGTGATCCGGCGCACATCGGTCAGAACGTCGTCTAGCGTATTGATGCCCAGATCCGGCAGGCCCAACGAACCGGCAGCCACGCCGCCACCCGACAGGTAGATCGCGCGATAGCCGGCACGTTTGGCCAGCAGGGCATGGTTGGCGTTGATGGCGCCGATGATCTGCAGCGGCTGTTCTTCCTTGAGAGCCTGGCGGAATCGGGCGCCGGCGGAGGGCAGGGATTTAGAAGTCACGTCGGATCCTTGTTGGTTACGGCGCGTCAGCGCGCCCGAAAAGGGTTGATTGTTCTTTAAGCACGGACCATGCCAAGTTTAATTTGCATGGCTGAAGGTAGGGATGCAGTACGCAGTGGCGCGCGAGTGAGCGAGGTTCGTATCGGGCGGTGTGCGGGGTAAGGCCGCCAAGTCATAGCGAACGAGCTAAAAGCGTCGGTTCAAAGCGTACTGCCGAGCGTACGGGCTAGCCGCGACCCGCTGCACTCATGCACTTAATCGTCGACGCGTGTTTCATGTTATGTTTCATTTTTGAAACGTAGAGCGTTTCAACTGCATCGCGTTTCAACTGTCCGGCGCTGGAGTTCCATCGCGGCGCGTTCGTCGCCTTCGTCGCGTTCGTGCCCCGCGCGCTTTCTTTACACCGCGAATTAGCCTCCTGGCCCCTGCGAGCCCCTCTATGAAGCCTTTTCCCCTTGCGTCCACCCAACCACGCTTGCGCATCGTCGCAGTGGGCTTTCACGGTCTGCGCAGCTTGTTGGAGGAGGTGGCCCCAAGTTATGCGGCGGTGGCCGAAGTCGCGGTACTGGACAAGATCTACGACGACGCATTGCAGGGGATCGCCGCCTTACGACAGTCCGTGGGTGTGGATGCCGTCGTATCGGCCGGTTCGAACGGAGGCTTCCTGCGGGAACGTCTTGACCTTCCGGTTGTGCTGATCAAGCCGGACGGTTTCGACGTGATGCAAGGGCTGGCGCGCGCGGCCGCTAAGGGTCGCCGAATCGCTTTGGTGACGTACGGCACCACCTCCCCCGAGCTGCAGTTGTTCAACGACCGCTACGGCCTGCAACTGGAGATTCGCGCCTATACGAGCGAGGCGGAGGCCGAGGCCTGTGTGGAGGAACTCGCCAGCAAAAAAGTGGAAGCGGTGGTCGCGCCGGGGTTGGTAGTGGATCTGGCCAGGGCCCGCGGCATGGAAGGCGTTCTGTTGTATTCACAAGGCGCGGTGCGCGAAGCCATGGCGGCGGCCATTGATATCGCGCGTGTCGCCCGCCAGGAATCGGCACGCCGCGAGAAGTTGAATACCATTCTGGCCCAGCTCAAGGATGGTGTCGTGGCGGTCGACCCGGAGGAACGAATTGAGGCCGTGAACCCGGCGATGGAGGCCTTCATTGGGTTGCCGGCGGAACAGTTGTTGGGGCAACGGCTGAGTGCAGTCCACGGGGAGCTGAGCCTGGCGCATACCTTGCGCACGGGTGCAGCAGAAGTCGAGCAGGTCCAGCAGGTAAGTGGCCGCACCGCTGTAGTGACCCGATTGCCCATCGTGGAACAGGGCAGGCAGACCGGCGCGGTGTTGGTGTGCCAGGATCCATTGGTGATTCAACGACTAGACCGAAGTCTGCGCGCGCGGGCGCGGCCATCACCCGGTCACGCGAAGTACGGGTTGGCGAATCTCGTTGGTGAAAGTGAAGTCCTACGCGACGTGCGTCGGCGGGCGCAACGCTGCGCACAGAGCGGCGCCACCGTTCTCATTGTGGGCGAAAGCGGGACCGGCAAGGAATTACTGGCGCAAGGCATCCACAATGCCAGCAGCCGGCAGGCGCAGCCGTTTGTGGCAATCAACTGCGCTGCATTTCCGGAAGCCTTGCTGGAAAGCGAGCTGTTTGGCTACGTAGAAGGCGCGTTCACCGGCTCCAGCCGCGGAGGCAAAGTCGGCTTGTTCGAGGCGGCGCATACCGGCACGATCTTCCTGGACGAAATCGGCGAGATGCCGATGTCGCTACAGACACGCTTGCTGCGGGTACTGCAGGAGCGCGAGGTCCTGCGGATCGGCGCGACGGTGCCGACGCCGGTCGATCTGCGAGTGATCGCAGCCACCCATCGTGATTTGTCTCGTCAGGTGCAAGAGGGTCAGTTCCGCCAGGATCTGTTCTACCGGCTCAATATCTTGGTGGTGCGCTTGCCGCCATTGAGGGAGCGACACGGAGATCTGCCGTTGCTGGCACGGCATTTGGCCGAGAAGATCGCGCTTCGCTTGGGCGACCGGCGTCTGGCCGACGAAGCGATGATCCAGTGTCTGGTGGAGGCGGGGCGCGATTATGCATGGCCCGGCAATATTCGCGAGCTAGAGAATCTGATTGAGCGCATTCTGGTCTTCCGGGATCCGGCGGCACGTGGCCATGGGGTGACGATGGAGGAGTTACGCGAGATTGCGCCTGAACTGTTCGCGGGGCGTTCTGCTGCGCCGGCCCTGGCCGCAATGGGTCCTATGGCTATCACGGGTGCCACGCATTCCTCGGCTCCCATTGGGCCGGTCACGGATGATCAACGATTGTCGTCGCTTGTGGGGCCGTCAGCCGCTGAAGCGCTGGAGCGGGAGCGATTGCTGGCGGCGCTGGAGCAGTGTGGCGGGAACCGGGAGCAGGCGGCGGCGATGCTGGGGATCAGCCGGACGACGTTGTGGCGGAGATTACGGCGTCCTTAAGTCGGCGCCCACGTCCTTTAGCCGGCCGATGGCGTCCTTAAGTCGGCCGCGGCGGGGGATTGCGGGTGCGCTTGCCTCCGGGGTCCGACTGCGTCGGACTGCCCTTGTCGAGCCATTGAGCGGGGCAGGCGCTGAACTCGCCCCTGCCGGGGCTCAGACAGCAGCGCCTTTATTTCCCCGCTCACTTCCCCGCCTGCGGCCCTCCAGAATCGCTTCACCCGCAATGCCCCCGCCACGTCCTCGGGGTCGTCTCGACGCGGTGAGTACTGCGGCCGATGGCGTCCTTAAGCCGGCCGCGACGGGGGATTGCGGGTGAGCTTGCCTCCGGGGTCCGACTGGGTCGGACTGCCCTTGTCGAGCCATTGAGCGGGGCAGGCGCTGAACTCGCCCCTGCCGGGGCTCAGACAGCAGCGCCTTTGTTTCCCCGCTCACCGGCCCGCCTACGGCCCTCCAGAATCGCTCCACCCGCAATGCCCCCGCCACGTGCTCGGGATATCGCGGCGCGGTGACGGTTGCCGCCCGGGGCGTCCTTAAGTCGGCCGTAGCGGAGGATTGCGGATAAGCTTGCCATAGCGGGGTGCCGACCGTGGCGGTTCTCCATCGTCGGGCGAGGGTGCAGCATGGGCGTCGCGAGCGATTTCGGGGCCGCCGAGTCGCAGGCGTCGGGCAGGGGAGAAGGCCGCCGCTGTCTGAGCTCGAACCCGCAGTCCGGGGGACTGCGGGTCGGCGAGTTCGGCGGACGCTCTGTCCGGCGCTGGAGACGAGGGTAGCCCGCAGGGCCGGACCCGCGAGCCGAGGCGCCCATGCTGCACCCTCGCCCTTAAGAACTTAAAACCGCCTCACGCACCCACCACAGCGCCCTTAAGAACCCGGAACCGAACCCGGAACCGCCTCCCGCCGACCCCGCCCCCAAACACGTCCCGCAAGAAAACAAAAGCCCGGCTCCGCCAAAAACGGAACCGGGCCTACAAAACCTGCAGCAGAACTGCTTACTTCAGCAGATCCTTCACACCGTCACGCTCTTCCAGCAACTCGTTCAGCGTGAAATCCATGCGCTCACGCGAGAACGCGTCGATCTCCAGATCGCGCACCAGCGTGTACTCGCCGTTCTCAGTCGTCACCGGGAAGCCGTAGATAATGCCTTCCGGAATACCGTAGGAACCGTCGGACGGAACGCCCATCGTCACCCACTTACCGTTCGAACCCAGCACCCAATCGCGCACGTGGTCGATCGCTGCGTTGGCGGCCGAAGCAGCGGAAGACAGACCGCGCGCATCAATGATGGCCGCGCCGCGCTTGCCCACTGTTGGGATGAACGTATCGCGGTTCCAGGCGTCGTCGTTGATCAACTGAGCCAGGCTCTGACCGCCGACCGTTGCGTAACGGATGTCCGGATACATCGTCGGGGAGTGATTGCCCCACACGATCAGCTTCTCGATGTCCGCGACCGGCTTGCCGGACTTGGCCGACAGCTGAGACAGAGCACGGTTGTGATCCAGACGCAGCATGGCCGTGAAGTTCTTAGCGGGCAGATCCGGCGCCGACTTCATGGCGATGTAGGCGTTCGTGTTGGCAGGGTTGCCCACTACGAGCACCTTCACGTCGCGGCTCGCGACTTCGTTCAGTGCGCGGCCTTGTGCCGTGAAGATCTGTGCGTTGACTTGCAGCAGATCCTTGCGCTCCATACCGGGGCCGCGGGGGCGAGCGCCTACCAGCAGAGCGACGTCTGCATCCTTGAATGCGTCGCGCGGATCGCTATGGGCGCTCATGCCCTGAAGCAGCGGGAACGCGCAGTCGTCCAGCTCCATCATTACGCCCTTCAGGGCTTTCTGCGCCTTTTCGTCAGGAATCTCGAGCAGCTGCAGGATGACGGGCTGGTCCTTGCCGAGCATTTCGCCCGATGCGATACGGAATAGGAGTGCGTAGCCAATCTGGCCGGCGGCACCGGTCACGGCGACGCGCATGGCGGGTTTGGACATGTAGGATCTCCGATAGGTGAGTAGGGATGAAAGGGAATTCTGATGTGCGACAGTGTAAAACTTTTGCCGTGCGCGCGTGCTGCAGCGCTGTGCTGGAACAGGGCGGCGATTCGCTCGGCGAAGGGTGCCCAAGCGTAGCGAAAGCGGCCCATTTCGTCAATGATCTTATATCTTATATAAGATAGAGGAGTATTAGACAGAAATCGTCAGGCATGCGACAATTCCGTGATTATTCCGCTTCAGCTCCTGCCGTAGAAAACGCGCCTCAGCTTATGTCCGATCAACCCACCGTGGACCGCAGCCCCGACGTCGAAAGAGCCGGCGGTAGTGCAGCGTTCAGTCCTTTGTACCAGCAGATCAAGGTACTGCTGCTGCAAGGGCTGGACCGTGGTGAGTGGAAGCCGGGCGAAGCGATTCCCAGCGAACTTGAACTCGCGGCGCGTTACCAGGTAAGCCAAGGTACGGTACGCAAGGCGATCGACGAACTGGCGGCGGAGAACCTGCTGCTACGCCGTCAGGGTAAAGGCACGTTCGTCGCAACGCACCACGAAGCCAAAGTGCGGTTCCGTTTCCTGCGCCTGACCCCAGACGACGACAAACCTGCGATTTCGGGCAGCCGCATTCTGGAATGCCGCCGCCTGAAGGCGCCGGCCGATATCGCTGCGCTGCTCGAACTTCGTACCGGTGAAACGGTGGTGAATCTGCGGCGTGTACTGTCCTTCGACGACTCGCCCACCATCCTGGACGACATCTGGCTACCGGGCGCCCCGTTCAAGGGTCTGACTGCCGATCTGCTTGAGCGCAGCCGCAGCCCGCTTTATGCCTTGTTCGAATCCGAATATGGGGTGAGCATGGTGCGAGCCGAAGAAAAAATCCGAGCCGTCGCCGCCAGCGAGAAGCAGGCGGACCTGCTCGATGTGCCGGTGGGCCACCCCTTGCTGCAAGTGGAACGCGTGTCGTACACCTACGGTGATCGGCCCATGGAACTTCGAAGGGGGTCTTACCTGACCGAGAAATTCCACTATAGAAACAGTTTGAATTAACGTCGCCAGCCAGCCGATTTGATGCTCACCGGGCAAATCGGCGAAAATGCCGGTTGCGCTTTGCAATATATCGATTTTCTGCAATCACTTCGAGGCCATCATGTCCGAAACAGCTTCAAAGTCGCGTCCACAGTACCGTAACGTTACTGTGCCGCAGATCCTGAGCTACCGTCTCCCGCTAGCGGGCAAGACGTCGATCCTGCACCGTATCAGCGGCGCCCTCTTGTTCCTCTGTCTTCCGCTCGTGATCGTGCCGATCTTCGGTCGCAGCGTGGCCTCGCCAGAGAGCTTCGCGGGTCTGGCGGAATGGACCTCGCACCCTCTGTTCAAGCTCGTGCTGCTCGCGCTGATCTGGGGTTACCTGCATCACTTCTGTGCCGGTATCCGCTACCTGACGCTTGACCTGCACATGGGCAACGACAAGCACACCGCCCAGAAATCGGCGGCTGCAGTATTGGTGGTCAGCCTTGCGCTAACCGTGGTTCTTGGTCTCAAACTGTTCGGGGTGTGGTAATGGCTCAACAAGGTCTCGGCCACAAGCGGCTTGTCGTGGGCGCCCACTACGGCACCATCGACTTCATCGTTCAACGTGTCACCGCGGTCATCATGGCCGTGTACACCATCGTGCTTCTGCTCGGCTTCCTGTTCATGGGCGAGCTGAACTACGAGAACTGGCGTAATCTTTTCGCCTTCACCTGTCTGGGCTTGCCCGTCGGCCAAATGCTCGCCACTGTCGCCTTCTTGTCGCTGGCGTGGCACGCATGGATCGGCGTGCGCGATATCTGGATGGACTACATCCGGTCCGCCGGCCTGCGTCTGTTCCTCCAGGTCATGACCCTTCTCTGGCTGGTGGGCACGATCGCCTTCTTCGCACAAATTCTCTGGAGTCTCTAAGCCGTGGCTGCTGTCAAAACTTCCTTACCTCGCCGCCGCTTCGATGTGGTGGTCGTAGGCGCCGGCGGGGCCGGCATGCGCTGTTCCCTTCAACTGGCCGAAGCCGGCCTGTCCGTGGCCGTACTCTCCAAGGTCTTCCCGACGCGTTCGCACACCGTTGCCGCGCAGGGTGGGGTCAGTGCCGCACTGGGCAACATGAGCGAGGACGACTGGTACTGGCACATGTACGACACCGTCAAGGGGTCGGACTGGCTGGGCGACCAAGACGCCATTGAGTTCATGTGCCGCGAAGCGCCGCACGCCGTATACGAGCTCGAGCACTTCGGCATGCCTTTCGACCGCAACCCGGACGGCACGATCTACCAGCGTCCATTCGGCGGCCATACTGCCAACTTCGGCGAAAAGCCCGTCCAGCGCGCCTGTGCCGCGGCCGACCGTACCGGTCACGCCATGCTGCACACGCTGTATCAGCGTAACGTGGCTGCCCGCACCCAATTCTTCGTCGAATGGATGGCGCTGGATCTGCTGCGTAACGACGACGGCGACGTCCTGGGCGTCACCGCCCTCGAAATGGAAACCGGCGAAATCTACGTACTGGAAGGCAAGAAGGTTGTGCTGGCCACCGGCGGCGCGGGTCGCATCTGGGCCGCTTCCACCAACGCCTTCATCAACACGGGAGATGGCCTGGGCATGGCCGCGCGTGCGGGCATCCCGCTGCAGGACATGGAGTTCTGGCAGTTCCACCCCACCGGCGTGGCCGGCGCGGGCGTGCTGATTACTGAAGGTGTGCGCGGTGAAGGCGGCATCCTGCTCAACAAGGATGGCGAGCGCTTCATGGAGCGCTATGCTCCTACGCTGAAGGACTTGGCTCCGCGCGACTTCGTGTCCCGCTCGATGGACCAGGAAATCAAGGAAGGCCGTGGTTGTGGTGACGGCAGCTACGTGGTTCTGAAGCTGGATCACCTGGGCGCCGAGACCATCCAGAAGCGCCTGCCGTCGATTCGCGAAATCGCTATTAAGTTTGCGAACGTCGACCCCATCAAGGATCCGATCCCTGTCGTGCCGACGATCCACTACCAGATGGGTGGCATCCCCACCAACATCTATGGTCAGGTCGTCACGCAAACGCCCTCCGGCGAATCGCGTATCGTCAATGGTCTCTACGCCATCGGCGAGTGCGCCGCGACGTCCGTGCACGGTGCGAACCGCCTGGGCACCAACTCGCTGCTCGACTTGATCGTGTTCGGCCGCTCCGCCGGTAATCACATTGTCGAAGAGCACCCCGAAAAGACGCACAGCCACCAGCCGATTCCGGACTACGCGATCGACTACTCTTTGGAGCGCGTCAACCGTCTCGAAACCCGTACGTCGGGCGAGAAGGCCCAAGACGTCGGCCACAAGATCCGCGCCGCCATGCAGCACCACTGCGGTGTGTTCCGCACGCTGGATCTCCTGTCCAAGGGTGTGGACGTCATCGAAAGCCTGGTCCCCGAAGTCGAGAACATCTACTTCAAGGACAAGTCCAAGGTGTTCAATACGGCGCGTGTCGAGGCCCTGGAACTGGCCAACATGATCGAGGTGGCGCGTGCCACCACCAAGTCGGCCGCCAACCGTACGGAAAGCCGCGGCGCTCACGCGCTCAGCGATCATCCGGAACGGGACGACGAGAACTGGCTGCGTCACACGCTGTGGTTCTCGGAAGGCAGCCGCCTGGAATACAAGCCGGTGACCATGAAGCCCCTGACCGTGGAAAGCTTCCCGCCCAAGGCGCGCACGTTCTAAGCAGGATACGAGATGACCCAAAAACGCACTGTCAAGTTCGAAATCTACCGCTACGATCCCGATAAGGACGAGCGCCCCTACATGCAGAAGCTCGAGGTCCAACTCGAGCCGACCGACAAGATGCTGCTGGATGCCATCGTTCGCATCAAGAACGATGTGGACGACAGCATCTCCATCCGTCGTTCCTGCCGCGAAGGGGTGTGCGGTTCCGACGCCATGAACGTTAATGGCAAGAACCGCCTAGCCTGCACCACGAACCTGAACGAGCTCGCCGAGCCGATCGTTCTGCGTCCGCTGCCCGGTCTGCCCGTTGTCCGCGACCTTATCGTGGACATGACGCACTTCTTCAATCAGTACCACTCGATCAAGCCGTTCCTCATCAACGACCAGCCGCCGCCCGAGCGCGAGCGTCTGCAGTCGCCCGAGGCGCGCTCGCACCTCGACGGCCTGTACGAGTGCATTCTGTGTGCTTGCTGTTCGACCTCCTGCCCGTCTTTCTGGTGGAATCCCGACAAGTTCGTGGGCCCCGCCGGCTTGCTCCAAGCGTATCGCTTCATTGTCGATAGCCGCGACGAAGCCACGGGCGAGCGACTCGACAATCTCGAGGATCCCTACCGTCTGTTCCGGTGCCACACCATCATGAACTGTGCCGACGTCTGTCCGAAGGGTCTGAACCCGTCGGCCGCCATCGGCAAGATCAAGGAATTGTTGGTGCGTCGCACTATCTAAACCGTTAGCTCAAACTTTGGATCCCTGATGAGAAAGTTGTCAGACCTTGACCGGACGCGCTTGCGTTGGCGGGCGCGTCGCGGCCTGCTGGAGAACGACCTGATCATCACGCGATTTCTGGATCAGTACGAAGCTGAGTTGACGGACCAGGACGTGACCGCTCTGACCTTGTTGTTCGAGATGAGCGACAACGACCTGCTCGATGTATTGCTTGGCCGGCGGGAACCGTCGGGGGTCTACGACACTCCCGACGTCCGTCGCCTGGTCGCCGTGATGCAAAAGCTATAAATATCTAGAGGAAAATGTGATGGAACTGTCTGACAAAAAAGCCACGCTGTCGTTCTCCGATGGTACCGCTTCGGTCGAATTTCCCGTCTATCAGGGTACCGTGGGCCCGGATGTCATCGATATCCGCAAGCTGTACGGCGCTACCGGCATGTTCACGTATGACCCCGGCTTCATGGCCACGGCGTCCTGCGAATCCGGCATCACCTATATCGATGGCGACAAGGGCCAGCTGCTGTATCGCGGCTATCCCATCGATCAGCTTGCCGTGAACTGCGACTTCATGGATGTCTGCTACCTGATCCTGAACGGCGAACTGCCCAACGCCGAGCAGAAGAAGGAGTTCGATCACAACGTCACCTACCACACCATGGTGCACGAGCAGATGCAGAACTTCCTGCGCGGTTTCCGTCGCGACGCCCACCCGATGGCGGTGCTGACGGGCCTGGTGGGTGCGATGTCCGCGTTCTATCACGACTCCACCGACATCACGAATCCTCACCATCGCCACGTGTCGGCCATCCGGCTCATCGCTAAGATGCCCACGCTCGTGGCCATGGCGTACAAGTATTCGTGCGGCCAGCCTTTCGTCTACCCGCGCAACGATCTGTCCTACACGGGCAACTTCCTGCGCATGATGTTCGCCACGCCTTGCGAAGACTACCAAGTCAACGAAGTCGTTGAGCGCGCACTGGACCGCATCTTCATTCTGCACGCCGATCACGAGCAGAACGCTTCGACGTCCACCGTGCGCCTGTGCGGTTCGTCGGGCACCAATCCGTTCGCCGCAATCGCAGCCGGTGTTGCATGCCTGTGGGGTCCCGCACACGGCGGAGCCAACGAAGCGTGCCTGCAGATGCTGGAAGAAATCCAGGCCAACGGTGGTCTGGAATACGTCGGCGAGTTCATGGAGAAGGTGAAGGACAAGAGCTCCGGCGTACGCCTGATGGGCTTTGGCCATCGCGTCTACAAGAACTACGATCCGCGTGCCAAGCTCATGCAGGAAACCTGCAAGGAAGTGCTCTCCGCACTGGGCCTGGAAAACGATCCGCTGTTCAAGCTGGCCATGGAACTCGAGCGCATTGCGCTGGAAGATCCGTACTTCGTCGAGCGCAAGCTCTACCCGAACGTGGACTTCTATTCCGGCATCGTTCAACGCGCCATCGGCATTCCGACCTCGCTGTTCACTGCCATCTTCGCGCTGGCGCGTACGGTGGGCTGGATCGCTCAGTGGAACGAGATGCTGTCCGACCCCAACTACAAGATCGGTCGTCCGCGCCAGCTGTACACCGGCGCGGTAGAGCGCGAAGTACCCGCGCGTTAAGGAAAGCGGCGCTGATTCGCGCCTTATGCTCGTCAGGCCTGGAACGGTGCTTCGGTACCGCTCCTTGGCCGGTGCCATCCCCCAAGCTTATCGCTGTGGGGGATTTTCTTTTCGTATGTCGTGATGCAGCAGCTTCATCTCTCCCTTGACCGGTGGCCCGTTCCCACAGCTGACGGCTTTTACGACCGACAGCTGGCCCATCGCTATGCGTTCGAGCAGCGTTGCACTGCAGGGCGTATTTGCGTGGAGTTGTGGGTCCTGGAAGTCGTGCCCGATCTCTACATTCAGGCTTGCGATCTCGAATTGGGAGCCGTCCAGCGCAGTACGCCGCTGCGTCTGACGCCCGGCAACCGGCATGATTCACCGGAGGCCGCTTTGCGTGTGGCAGCCCGGAAAGCGGTGCGTGAACTAAAGATGAGTCGCCAGGCCTCGGGGCTGTACCCCGAGAGCCAGACGCAATGGCTGCGGGCGGCGAACTGGCTGGAAGAAATTCTCCAGCAGTGTGATTATCTACTGGAGAAACAGGTCAAACTCTTCGGCTGAAGAGATCGGCGTTCCCGTAGGGACTGGTTTTACCCCGAACGCATGCGAAAGGGGCTGCTGTTATGGCGGCCCCTTTTCTTCTTATGTCGATCCCTTTCTTTACAGCTGCACTTGCCCCTGTTCTTGCTGCGCGTCAACAACGGCGAGTGCCGTCATGTTGACGATGCGGCGGACGGTGGAGCTCGTGGTGAGGATGTGCACCGGCCGGGCTGCGCCCAGCAGGATCGGTCCCATTGCCACGCCATTGGAGCCGGTCATCTTCAGCATGTTGTAGGTGATATTGCCGGCGTCCAGGTTCGGCAGGATCAGCAAGTTCGCTGGCCCCTTCAGTTGTGCATCGGGGAAGGCGCGCAGACGGATACTCTCGGAGAGCGCTGCATCGGCGTGCATCTCACCATCCACTTCCAGTTCGGGCGCGCGCTCGGAAATAAGGCGGCGGGCCTCGGCCATCTTACGCGACGACGCGCTGGGACGGCTGCCGAAATTGGAGTGGGAGAGGAGGGCGATCTTGGGCACGACGCCGAAACGCTTCACTTCTTCCGCAGCCAGGATGGTCATATCCGCGATTTCTTCCGCGCTCGGATCCTCGTTGACATGGGTGTCACAGATGAAGAGCGTCTGAGTGGGAAGCGTGAGCACGTTCATGGCGGCGAAGGTACGCGCTTCCGGCTTCAGGCCGATCACTTCCTGTACGTATCGCAGCTGGTTGTCGAACTTGCTGGCCACGCCGCAAATCATGGCGTCGACGTCGCCCCGTTGCAGGAGCATGACGCCGATGAGCGTGTTGTGCTTGCGGATCATCGCCTTGGCGATGTCCGGCGTCACGCCTTCACGGGCGCGCAGCTTGTAGTAGGCCTGCCAGGTTTCGTTGAAGCGGTCGTCCGATTCGGGATTGACGATTTCGAAGTCCACGCCGGGAACGATGCGCAGACCGAACTTCTTGATCCGCATGTCGATGACGGCAGGACGCCCGATCAGCACGGGGAAGGCCAGGCGTTCGTCGATGATGGTCTGGGCGGCGCGCAGTACGCGTTCGTCTTCGCCGTCGGCATAGACCACGCGCTTGACGGCCGACTTCGCCTGCATGAACAGCGGGCGCATGAGTTGGCCGGTGCGATACACCAAGCCCATCAGCTTCTGCCGGTAGGCTTCCATGTCCTCGAGCGGGCGACGCGCCACACCGGAGTCCATGGCGGCTTGAGCAACGGCAGGCGCTACCTTGACGATGAGGCGAGGATCAAACGGCTTGGGAATGATGTAGTCCGGGCCGAAGCTCAGCTCTTCGCCGGCGTAGGCCATGGCGACTTCATCATTCGGCTCGGCCTGGGCCAGTTCGGCAATCGCGCGCACGCAGGCCAGCTTCATTTCTTCGTTGATGACCGTCGCGCCGACGTCCATGGCGCCACGGAAAATGAACGGGAAGCAGAGGACGTTGTTGACCTGGTTCGGGTAGTCGGAACGGCCGGTGGCAATAATGCAGTCAGGGCGTGCGGCCTTGGCCACTTCAGGACGGATCTCGGGCTCGGGATTGGCCAGCGCGAGGATCAGCGGCTGAGGCGCCATCGATTTCACCATTTCCGCCGTCAGGACACCGGGGGCCGAGCAGCCCAGGAAAATATCGGCGTCGACGCAGACATCGGCCAGGGTGCGAGCGTCCGTGCGCTGAGCGTAACGGGCCTTGTTCGGCTCCATGTTGGCTTCGCGGCCTTCGTAGATCACCCCGCGGGAGTCCACCACGTAGATGTTCTCGCGCTTCACGCCCAGGTGCATGATGAGGTCGAGACAGGCGATAGCGGCGGCGCCGGCGCCCGAGCAAACCAGCTTCACGTCGCCGACGTTCTTGCCCACGACCTTCAGACCATTTAGGATCGCCGCGGAAGAGATGATGGCGGTGCCGTGCTGGTCGTCGTGGAAGACGGGGATCTTCATGCGCTCACGCAGCTTCTTCTCGATGTAGAAGCACTCGGGCGCCTTGATGTCTTCCAAGTTGACGCCGCCCAGCGTGGGTTCCAGGGCCGCGATAATGTCGACCAGTTTGTCGGGGTCGTTTTCGTTCAGTTCGATGTCGAATACGTCGATGCCCGCAAATTTCTTGAAGAGACATCCCTTGCCTTCCATCACCGGCTTGGCGGCCAGCGGCCCGATGTTCCCAAGGCCCAGAACCGCCGTGCCGTTGGTGATCACGCCCACCAAGTTGGAGCGCGATGTGTACTTGGCGGCGGCATCCTCGCCTTCAGCGTGGATGTTCATGCAGGCGTAGGCCACGCCCGGCGAGTACGCCAGCGACAGATCGTCCTGATTGGCAAGGGGTTTTGTGGGCATGACGGAAATCTTGCCCGGCGTGGGTGAAGCGTGATAATCGAGTGCGAGCTTTGCCAGATCGTCGTTGGCGTGCATTTGATACTTACTCCAGCTAAGAGGTTTTTGAACTTTTGAAACTGTAGAAACTTGCAGGGAATAAACAAGAATATCACCCGGAAGAAATGCGGCACTGCAGCATTTCGGGCATAGTGTTTGCTTCTCCCAACGAATATGTCTCGCATGGCGGCTTTACAAGGCCGGGAACTTAGGTAGTTCACCCCCGGGGGTTATACTAGCGGCCATATACACGGCTGGTTTTGGCGTCGTATAACGTTGCCTTCTGTCCTCCCGCTATCCGCTATTCGGTTTGGCCGTGTCGCGGAAGGTTGTCCTGCACATAAACGAGCGAAACGCTCGGCTAGGTGAAGCGAAAAATATGTCATCTGAGAAAGAGCTTTTATCGACTTCCTATCTTTTTGGAAGTAATGCGCCGTACGTAGAGGAGCTGTACGAGTCCTATTTGGATAATCCGGGCTCCATTCCGGAACAATGGCGTAATTATTTTGACCAGCTTCAGAACGTTCCTGCGCCGGGTGGTACCGAACAGACCCGAGATCAGGCACACGCTCCCATCATCGAGTCGTTTGCCCAACGCGCCAAAGCCAATGCCTTCGTATCGCATTCGCCGGAACCGGACCTCTCTGTTGCCAGCAAGCAGATTTCGGTGCAGTCGCTCATTGCCGCTTATCGGTCGCTGGGCGTGCGTTTCGCCGACCTCGACCCGCTCAAGCGCCACGAGCGTCCCACGATTCCCGAGCTCGATCCGGCCTTCTACGGCTTGACCGAAGCCGATCTGGACCGCGTCTACGCCGCCACCAACACTTATTTCACCAAGGCCGATTCCATGACCTTGCGTGACCTGTTGAAGGCACTGCGCGACACGTACTGCCGCTCCATTGGAGCGGAGTTCATGCACATCTCCAATCCCACGGCCAAGCGTTGGATCCAGGAACGCCTGGAAGCCAGCTACGGCACGCCGTCGTTCTCCGCCGAGCAAAAGCGCAATATTCTGCAGCAGCTCACCGAAGCCGAGGGTCTTGAGCGCTACCTGCATACCAAGTATGTCGGCCAGAAGCGCTTCTCCCTGGAAGGCGGTGAAAGCTTTATCGCCTGCATGGACGAAGTCGTGAATCACGGCGGTGACATGGGCGTGCAAGAGATTATCGTGGGCATGGCTCACCGTGGTCGACTGAACATGCTCGTGAACATCATGGGCAAGATGCCGGGCGATCTCTTCGCAGAGTTCGAGGGCAAGCACGCCGAAGGCCTCACCGACGGCGACGTGAAATACCACAACGGTTTCTCCAGCGACATCTCCACTCGCGGCGGCCCCGTTCACCTGTCGCTCGCGTTCAACCCTTCGCACCTGGAAATCGTGAACCCGGTGGTGGAAGGCAGCACGCGTGCACGCCAGGATCGCCGCGGCGACACGGAGGGCCAGCAGGTTCTGCCGGTATTGGTGCACGGCGACGCGGCCTTCGCGGGCCAGGGCGTGGTCATGGAAACGCTCAACCTTGCCCAGACGCGCGGCTACGGTACGGGCGGCACGCTGCACATCGTCATCAACAACCAGATCGGGTTCACCACGTCCGACCCGCGCGATACGCGTTCCACGCTGTATTGCACCGACGTTGTGAAAATGATCGAAGCGCCGGTCTTCCACGTGAACGGCGACGATCCCGAAGCCGTCGTGTTCGTGACGCAACTGGCTCTCGAATATCGCATGAAGTTCGGCCACGACGTCGTGGTCGACATCGTCTGCTTCCGTAAGCTGGGCCACAACGAGCAGGACACTCCCTCGCTGACCCAGCCGCTCATGTACAAGAGCATCGGCAAGCACCCCGGTACGCGCAAGCTGTATGCGGACAAGCTGGTCGCCCAAGGCGTCCTGCAGCCGGACGAGCCGGAGCAGATGGTCAAGAACTATCGTCAGATTCTGGACGACGGCCAGCGCACGATCGAGCCGGTTCTGACCGATTACAAGAACAAGTACGCAACCGACTGGACCCCGTTCCTCTCGGCCAAGTGGACCGACCAGGCTGACACGGCCGTGCCCATGGCCGAGTTGCAACGCATCGGCGAACGCATCACGACCGTCCCCGAGGGCTTTACGGTTCACCCGCTGGTCAACCGCCTGCTGAACGATCGTCGCGCCATGATTCGTGGCGAAGCGAGGGTTGACTGGGGCATGGGCGAACACCTGGCCTTTGCGACCCTGGTCGCCAGCGGCTACAAGATCCGTCTGACGGGTCAGGATTCCGGCCGCGGCACCTTTACTCACCGCCACGCCGTGCTTCACGACCAGAATCGTGAGCGCTGGGACGACGGCACCTACATCCCGCTGCAGAACGTCTCGGAGAACCAGGCGTCCTTCACGGTGATCGACTCGGTGCTGTCCGAAGAAGCGGTGCTCGGTTTCGAATACGGCTACGCCTCCGCCGAGCCCAACACGCTCACCATCTGGGAAGCGCAGTTCGGTGATTTCGTCAACGGTGCGCAGGTCGTGATCGACCAGTTCATCACGTCCGGCGAAGCGAAGTGGGGCCGTCATTGCGGTCTGACCATGATGCTGCCGCACGGCTATGAAGGGCAGGGCCCGGAGCACTCCTCCGCCCGTATCGAGCGCTTCCTGCAGCTGTGTGCCGACAACAACATCCAGGCGGTGCAGCCGACCAACGGTGCGCAGATCTTCCACCTGTTGCGTCGCCAGATGATCCGCCAGTTCCGCAAGCCGCTGGTGATCTTCACTCCCAAGTCCTTGCTGCGCAACAAGGACGCTACGTCGCCGCTCGAAGACCTGGCGACCGGGCAGTTCCTGCCGGTCATCGGCGAAGCCGACGCCTCTCTGGATCCGGCAGCCGTGACCCGTGTCATCGTCTGCTCGGGCAAGGTCTATTACGACCTGGTCAATGCCCGCAAGGAAGCAGGTCGCAACGATGTCGCGATCATTCGAGTGGAACAGCTGTATCCGTTCGCGCACAAGTCCTTCCAGGCCGAGTTCAGCAAGTACCCGAATGCCAAGGAAGTCGTTTGGACGCAGGACGAGCCTCAGAACCAGGGTCCGTGGTTCTACATACAGCATCATCTGTATGAGAACATGAGCGATGGCCAGAAACTGGGCTACGCAGGTCGCGCGGCGTCGGCTTCTCCGGCAGTGGGCTACCTCGCCAAGCACATCGAACAGCAACGTGCTCTGCTCGAGGCCGCACTCGCGCCGAAGTTCAAGGGCTTCATGCTGACCAAGTAAAGAACCACTTTTCAGAAAATTCAGAAACGGATACCAACCATGGCAATTACTGATGTTCTCGTCCCCCAGCTTTCCGAATCGATTTCGGAAGCCACCCTGCTGAACTGGAAGAAGCAGCCCGGTGAAGCAGTGGAAGTCGACGAAATCCTGATCGAAGTGGAAACCGACAAGGTCGTGCTGGAAGTTCCGGCGCCCAGCGCCGGCGTGCTGAAGGAAATCGTCAAGGGCGACGGCGCCACCGTGACCTCCGGCGAAGTCCTGGCCCGTATCGACACCGAAGGCAAGGCGAGCGCAGCAGCGGCTCCCGCAGCGGCAGAAGCTCCGGCTGAAGCCCCTGCAGCCGCAGCGCCCGCAGCGTCGGCCGCATCCGCTTCCGCGATTGCGTCTCCCGCAGCCAATAAGATTCTGTCCGAGAAGGGCGTGGACCCGGCCAGCGTCGAAGGCACCGGCCGTGGCGGCCGCATCACCAAGGGCGACGCCCTGAGCGCCGGCGCTGCGCCTGCTCAGAAGGCGGCCGCTCCGGTTGCACCGCCCACGCTGTCGCTGGACGGTCGCCCCGAGCAGCGAGTGCCGATGAGCCGCCTGCGTGCACGCGTGGCCGAGCGCCTGCTGCAGTCCCAGCAGGAAAACGCGATCCTCACGACGTTCAACGAAGTGAACATGCAGGCCATCATGGACCTGCGCAAGAAGTACAAGGACAGCTTCGAGAAGGAACACGGCGTCAAGCTGGGCTTCACCTCCTTCTTCGTCAAGGCAGCTGTTGCCGCGCTGAAGAAGTACCCGATCGTCAATGCCTCCGTCGACGGCAAGGACATCATCTACCACGGCTACTTCGACATCGGTATCGCTGTCGGCAGCCCGCGTGGTCTGGTGGTGCCCATCCTGCGCAATGCCGACCAGATGTCTATCGCCGAGATCGAGAAGACGATCGCCGACTTCGGCAATCGCGCCCGTGACGGCAAGCTGACTCTGGAAGAACTCACCGGCGGTACGTTCTCGATCTCGAACGGCGGTGTGTTCGGCTCCATGCTGTCCACCCCGATCATCAATCCGCCGCAATCGGCCATTCTGGGCATCCACGCCACCAAGGAGCGCCCGGTCGTCGAGAACGGTCAGATCGTGATCCGCCCCATGAACTATCTTGCATTGTCCTATGACCACCGGATCATCGACGGCCGCGAAGCCGTGCTGTCCCTGGTAGCCATCAAGGAAGCGCTGGAAGATCCGCAACGCCTGCTGCTGGACGTCTAATGACGCCCAATGCCTGACCACCCCGGCGCGCTCCGCCTCGGAAACCGTGAACCATTCAGCGGTATCCAGTCGGGCGGCCGGGGTTTTTAATGGTAGTCAGGCTATCGCCGTGCGCGAACTTCCACTGAAACCCCCTCAAAGACAGAGTAAAGAACATGGCTAAACAATTCGACCTCGTCGTCATCGGCGCCGGCCCCGGCGGCTACATTGCGGCTATCCGTGCCGCGCAACTGGGTATGTCCGTCGCTTGCATCGACGCCTGGAGCACCTCTGATGGTAAGCCCGCTCCGGGCGGTACCTGCACCAACGTTGGCTGCATTCCCTCCAAGGCGCTGCTGCAGTCGTCCGAGCATTACGAACAGGCCAATCATCACTTCGCCGACCATGGCATCGAAGTGAAGGGCGTCAGCCTCAAGCTGGATAAGCTCATCGGCCGCAAGGACACGGTCGTCAAGCAAAACAACGACGGTATCCTGTATCTGTTCAAGAAGAACAAGGTCACCTTCTTCCACGGCACCGGCGCATTCTCCGGCCAGGTGGACGGCGGCTGGAGCATCAAGGTCAGCGGCAAGGACGAAGAAGAGCTGATCGCCAAGCACGTCATCGTCGCCACGGGTTCGTCCCCGCGTCAGCTGCCGGGCTTGGAGTTCGACGAGACGACCGTACTGTCCAACGACGGCGCGCTGCGCATTCCCAGCGTTCCCAAGAAGCTCGGCGTTATCGGTGCAGGCGTGATCGGTCTTGAGCTTGGCAGCGTGTGGCGCCGCCTGGGTGCGGAAGTCACCATCCTTGAAGCCATGCCCGAGTTCCTGGCCGTTGCCGATCAGCAGGTCGCCAAGGAAGCACACAAGGCACTCACCAAGCAGGGCCTGAAGATCGAGACCGGCGTCAAGATCGGTGAAGTGAAGGCAAGCGCCAAGGGCGTGTCGCTGCAGTACACCGATGCCGCCGGCGCCGAGCAGAAACTGTCTGTCGACAAACTCATCGTATCGATCGGACGCGTGCCGAACGTTGATGGCCTGAATGCTGAGTCCGTGGGCCTCAAGCTCGACGAGCGCGGCTTCATCGCTGTGGACGAAGACTGCCGCACCAACCTGCCCAACGTTTGGGCGGTGGGCGACGTGGTGCGCGGCCCGATGCTGGCGCACAAGGCGGAAGAAGAGGGCGTAGCTGTAGCCGAGCGCATCTCCGGCCAACACGGACACGTCAATTTCGATACGATCCCGTCGGTGATCTACACCTCGCCCGAGATTGCTTGGGTGGGCAAGAACGAACAGCAGCTCAAGAAGGATGGTGTGGCTTACAAGTCCGGAAGCTTCCCCTTCATGGCCAATGGTCGCGCGCGAGCGTTGGGCGACACCACCGGTTTCGTCAAGATCCTGGCCGACGCCAAGACCGACGAAGTGCTGGGTGTTCACATCATCGGCCCAACGGCTTCCGAGCTGATCGCTGAAGCGGTCACCATCATGGAATTCCGCGGCGCCGCTGAGGACATCGCCCGGATCTGCCACGCGCACCCGACCTTGTCCGAAGCCGTCAAGGAAGCGGCTCTGGCCGTGGACAAGCGCACGCTCAACTTCTGAGCCTCCGGGTTCTTCCCGGCTCGAAGACGAGCGGGCCACAGTGCGTGAACACTGTGGCTTCCATGACAGCGAAGGGCGGGCGCAAGCCCGCTCTTCGTTTTGCAGGTTACTTGGATGAACGTACGCGACTATTACGCACAGGCGCTGGCCGAGCGTGGCTACCGGCCCGATACGGCTCAGGAAGCCGCGATCGAGCGGCTACAGGTCTATTACGACGACTGGATCAATTTCAAGAAGGCGCGGTCGTCGCGCCTTAGAAAAATGTTCAAGCGCCCGCCGGTGCCTCGCGGTGTGTATCTGTGGGGGGGTGTCGGGCGAGGCAAGAGTTTCATCATGGACGCCTTCTATCTGACGGTTCCAGTCAAGCGCAAGACCCGACTGCATTTCCACGAGTTCATGCGCGGCGTTCATGCTGAACTAAAAGAAGTCCGTGGTCAGCAGGACCCCCTGGATGAAGTGGCACGGCGCATTGCCAAGCGCTACCGCCTGATCTGCTTCGATGAATTCCATGTGTCGGATGTGGCCGACGCCATGATTCTGTACAAGCTGCTGCTGCGCTTATTCGAGCATGGCACGTCCTTCGTGATGACCTCGAACTATGAGCCGGAAACCTTGTATCCGGACGGCCTGCATCGCGACCGGATTCTCCCGGCCATCCGCCTGATCAAGGAGCGGATGGATATACTTAATGTAGATACGGGAACGGATTATCGACGCCGCAGTCTGGAGCAGGTGCGCATGTACCTGACCCCGCTGTCGGAGGAGACCACCGCGGAACTGAAAGCGAACTTCGACCGGTTGGCCGATACGGCCCCCATGGTGCCGATGCTGGTTGTAGAAAACCGGGAGCTGTCGGCCATTGCTCTGGCGGGTAGCATCGTGTGGTTCGATTTTGCTACGTTGTGCGGCACGGCCCGTTCGCAGAACGATTACCTGGAGCTTGCAGGGCGCTTCCATACGGTGATTCTGTCGGACGTACCGAAAATGTCGGCACGACAGGCCTCTGAAGCGCGTCGCTTCACGTGGCTGATCGATGTCTTCTACGATCACAAGGTCAAGCTGATTATGTCGGCCGAGTGTCCGCCCGAAGACCTTTATACTCAGGGCCCCATGGCCAACGAATTCCATCGTACCGTTTCGCGCATCGTGGAGATGCAGTCGCGCGAGTACCTGGAATCCGAACGCAGGGCTGCCGTCACCTTATAGCCGCGGCGTCCTGCGGGGCGCTTTCGTCACACCCTTCTTCAGACCATCATGAACACGCGAGTACTGACCGGCATTACGACCACGGGCACGCCCCACCTGGGCAACTATGCGGGCGCCATCCGCCCTTCGATTCAAGCCAGTACGCGGCCGGATGTGGACGCCTTCTATTTCATGGCCGACTACCACGCCCTGATCAAATGCGAAGACCCTGCGCGTATCGCACGGTCGCGCCTCGAGATCGCGGCAACCTGGCTGGCGGCGGGCTTGGATCCTGCGCGCGTCACGTTCTATCGTCAGTCCGACATTCCCGAGATTCCGGAACTGTGCTGGATGCTGACGTGCGTGACCGCCAAGGGTTTGATGAACCGCGCACATGCCTACAAGGCGGCGGTCGACCAGAATGTGGCGCGGAATGTGGACGAGGACGATGGCGTGACCATGGGTCTCTTCTCCTACCCCGTGCTGATGGCGGCGGACATTCTCATGTTTAACGCGCAGAAGGTTCCGGTCGGCCGCGACCAGATCCAGCATTTGGAGATGGCGCGGGATATCGCGCAACGCTTTAACCACTTGTATGGGCAGGGTGAGGAGCTGTTCACGCTTCCGGAAGTGCAGATCGACGAGGAAGTGGCGACCCTCCCGGGTCTGGACGGCCGCAAGATGTCCAAGAGCTACGACAACACGATTCCGCTGTTCGAGGGCGGTAGTGCCGCAATGCGTGCTGCCGTGTCGCGCATTGTGACGGACTCGCGCGGCCCGGGCGAGCCCAAGGATGCGGAGGGGTCTCATCTCTACATGCTCTACCGTGCTTTTGCTACGCCTGAGCAGTCCGCTGCCTTCCGGGACGCGCTGGAGGGAGGGCTGGCCTGGGGCGAGGCGAAGAAGCAGCTGTGCGAACGCATTGAGGACGAGCTGGGCCCGATGCGGGAACGCTATGCGGAGTTCATGAGTCGGCCGGAGCGGATCGAGGAGATTCTGCAGGCAGGCGCCCAGAAGGCACGTGCCTTGTCGGTGCCGTTTATCGAGCGTCTGCGCGAGGCGGTGGGGCTGCGGCGAGCGGTGGCGGTGAGCACGGCGGATACGTCGGCCAAGGGCGCGAAGGCGAAGGGTAAGGCGGCGCGCTTCGTGAGTTTCCGGGACGAGGACGGCAAGTTCCGTTTCCGTTTGATTGCGGCGGATGGGGCGGAGTTGTTGCTGTCAGAGGCGTTCGACGATCCGAAGGCGGCGGGTGTGGCGATCAAGGCGCTGCAGCGGCCGGGTGCGCTCGATGGTATGTCGGAGTCGTCGGAGGGGCAGGTGTCGGTGCGAATGGATGGTGCGCTGGTGTGCCGGTATCCGGAGGATGCGGTGCCGGCGGTGAAGGCGGCGTTGGCTTCGATGGTGGAGTGAGCGGTCGCCGGCTTTTGTTGGCGGCGTTTCCTGCATGGGTCGGCGGTTGTTCGCTGAGCTGAAGCTGGCTCTAGCGGGGGCTGGTTGGTCCTGCGACGATGCTGGTTCCGGCGGAGGCTGAATCGTCCTTTGTCGGAGTCCTGGACCTGCGTCGCTAATTGGTTCTGGCGCAGGTTTATTTGGTGGTTCTTAAGAGACCGGGGTGGTTGGCGGGCGCTGTGCCAGCCTCCGGGGTCCGGCTGCGCCGGACTCCCCTGGTCTGCCCGTTGTCCGGGGCGGGCGCAAAACTCGGGCCTCCGGCCCTCAAACAGTTGCGCCCTTCTTCCCCCGTCCGCCGGTCATCCTGCGGCCCTCCAGACTGACCCGACGCCCGCCAAGCACCCCGGTCTTAGCGCCGGCGGCATACTGGGCGACCGGAAGATGCAAGGCTGGTTCGTGATGATTTTCTTCGCGTATTTCTGTTAGCTTGCACGGCCGAGGGTTCGTTTCGGCACTTAACCAATTGCGTAGGGTTAGTGGTTCTTAAGAGCCCGGGGTGGTTGGCGGGCGCTGTGCCAGCCTCCGGGGCCCGGCTGCGCCGGACTGCCCTGGTCTGCCCGTCGTCCGGGGCGGGCGCAAAACTCGGGTTCCGGCCCTCAAACAGTTGCGCCCTTCTTCCCCCGTCCGCCGGTCATCCTGCGGCCCTCCAGACTGACCCGACGCCCGCCAAGCACCCCGGTCTTAGCGCCGACGGCATACTGGGCGACCCGAAGATGAAAGGCTGGTTCGTGATGATTTTCTTCGCGTATTTCTGTTAGCTTGCACGGCCGTGATCGAACTTTCGGGGCCGGGCACATGCTGATGTCTTCCGCATATTGCCACTTCAACGCACGGACGAGGCCTGGCAAAAGGAAGGTGTGCTGGGCGCAAATCCTTTCTCAGGCGCGGAGGGAACAGGCGGGAGGCGAGCGACTTCGAAGCCGCCGAGGCGCAGGCACTGGACAGAGG
>DATGNX010000092.1:0-5819 GCA_035306485.1 Burkholderiaceae bacterium | reverse complement strand
GGCAGGCCGCGCAGCACTGTAGCGGCTTGATCGTCATCAGGGGCCACGGCCACGCGCACCTGGGTGATGCGCGTGTCAGCCAATAAGGATCTCACGGCCCAGCGCAGCATGGGTTCGCCCAGCAGCGCCCGGTATTGCTTGGGGAAGGCCGTTCCGGCACGCTGGCCAACGCCGCCGGCGGGCACAATGGCTATGATTCGAGGGGAAGAAGAAGTCATGGCCTGCGCATTTTATAATGTTCCGTTCTTTGGCCCCTGTTTCTCTTTCCGTGCCTCCCCTTTCCTCCTCAAACCAGATCCTGGCCGCCTTGCGCACCGGGCAGCGACATGCTCATCCTCTTCCTCCCGGATCCGGCGACGGTTTCCTGCTGGCGGAGCTGGCACGCGATGCCAAGCGCAGCATCGTCGTATTGTGTGCCGAGCCACTGGCAGCCCAGCGCCTGGCCGATGAGGTCCCGCTATTTGCGCCCGAACTGCGCGTCCGACAGCTGCCGGACTGGGAGACGCTCCCTTACGACGGTTTCTCGCCCCACCAGGATTTGGTTTCCGAGCGTTTGCGCACCCTGCATGCACTGATGCAGGATGGTGTGGACGTGCTGCTGGTGCCGGTTACGACGGCGCTCTATCGTCTCGCGCCGCCCGAGTTCCTGGCAGCCTACACGTTCTCCTTCCGGCAAGGCGACGTGCTGGAGGAAGAGGCATTGCGCCGGCAACTGACATTGGCGAACTACAGCCATGTCACGCAGGTCACCGCGCCGGGAGAATTCTGCATCCGCGGCGGGCTGATCGACCTCTTCCCCATGGGCTCGGTGCTGCCCTACCGTATCGATCTCTTCGACAACGAAATCGAGTCGATACGCAGCTTCGACGTCGACACGCAGCGCAGCCTTTACCCGGTGAAGGAAATTCAACTGCTGCCTGGCCGCGAGTTTCCCATGGACGAGGCCGCGCGCAATGACTTCCGGGCCCGATTCCGCGAGGTGTTCGAAGGAGATCCCTCACGAGCCCTGCCCTACCGTGACATTGGCAACGGTATCGCCTTCGCCGGTGTGGAGTATTACCTACCGCTCTTTTTCGAAAAGACGGCGACGCTCTTCGATTACCTGCCAGAGTCGGCGATTACCGTCACGCTGGGCGACCCGGCGCCCGTCATTCAGGGCTTCCATCAGGACACCTATGGACGTTGGCAGTTCCTTAAAAGCGATCGCGAACGACCTGTTCTTCCGCCGTCGTCGCTATTCCTGAGCGAAGAAGATCTGTTCGGCGAGCTGAAGCGTTTTCCGCGCCTGGCACTGAATCCCGACGGCCGGACGCCCGACTTCCTGCCCGTGCCCGAGGTGGCAGTATCGCGCCGCGCGGACGACCCCGTCGGCGCGCTGCGTCGCCTACTAAACTCGCACAAGGGACGCATTGCGCTTTGCGCAGATTCTGCCGGCCGCCGCGAGACGCTGGACCAAATGCTGCGAGAGTTCGGGATCGATCCGGACACCACTGTCGAGACGCTTGCCGATTTCTTCCGCGGCGATTCGTCCTTCTCCCTGCTGGTCGCGCCCCTGAACAAGGGTTTCGGCATCGCCGAAGACGGGATCTTCCTGCTCACTGAGAACGATCTCTATCCGACACAGGCCCGAACGCTACGGCGCGGAAGGCGCGCACAGGAACGCGCCAGCGACGTCGAGGCCATGGTCCGCGACCTGTCCGAGCTTAGGGAAGGTGATCCGGTCGTCCATGTACAGCATGGCATCGGACGCTACGTCGGCCTGAAGGAAATGGATCTCGGCGAAGGCGCCATGGAGTTTCTGCACCTGGAATACGCGGGTGGCGGAACGCTATACGTACCCGTCGCCCAGTTGCACCAGATCTCCCGCTACAGCGGATCCGACCCCGAAAGCGCGCCGCTGCATCAGCTAGGCTCCGGCCAATGGGACAAGGCCCGACGCAAGGCGGCCAAGCAGGTACGCGACGCTGCGGCGGAATTGCTCGCCCTATATGCGCAACGCGCTGCCCGGGAAGGACACCGTTTCAAGCTTCCCATGCAGGATTACGAGGCCTTCGCGGAAGGCTTTGGGTTCGAGGAAACGCCCGATCAGGCGGCGGCCATTGAAGCCGTCCTGGAGGACATGACCTCGGGCCGTCCCATGGACCGGCTCGTTTGCGGTGACGTCGGTTTCGGCAAGACGGAGGTCGCCCTGCGTGCGGCCTTCGTGGCAGTCGCTAACGGTATGCAAGTCGCGCTGCTGTGTCCGACCACGTTGCTCGCCGAACAGCACGCCCAGACCTTCTCCGACCGCTTTGCCGACTGGCCGGTGCGTGTGGCGGAGCTGTCCCGCTTCCGGTCGGCACGCGAAGTTGCGGCAGCGCAGGAAGGCCTGGCCAGCGGTGCCATCGACATCGTGATCGGCACACACAAGATTCTCTCGCGCGACACCCGGTTCAAGAACCTTGGCCTGGTCATCATCGACGAAGAGCATCGCTTTGGTGTGCGGCAGAAGGAGGCCCTGAAGAAGCTGCGGGCCGAAGTGGACGTGCTCACCTTGACCGCCACACCTATCCCCCGCACGCTGGGCATGTCGCTGGAAGGCATACGCGATTTCTCCGTGATCGCCACGGCGCCACAGAAACGCCTGGCCATCAAGACCTTCGTGCGCCGCGAGGACAAGAGCACCATACGCGAAGCCCTGCTACGTGAGCTCAAGCGCGGGGGGCAAGCCTACTTCCTTCACAACGAGGTCGAGACCATCCACAATCGTCGCGCCCGACTGGAAGAACTGGTTCCCGAAGCACGCATCGCCGTGGCACACGGCCAGATGCCGGAACGCGAACTGGAAGAAGTCATGAAGGGCTTCTATCAGCAACGCTATAACGTCCTGCTGTGCACCACCATTATCGAAACCGGAATCGACGTGCCCTCAGCCAACACCATCGTGATCCACCGCGCGGATCGTCTTGGCCTGGCGCAGTTGCATCAGTTACGCGGCCGTGTGGGCCGGTCTCACCACCAGGCTTACGCCTACCTTCTGACACCGTCTGAAGACGCCATGACGGCCAACGCCAAGAAGCGCTTGGAAGCCATCCAGGCAATGGAAGAACTGGGCTCCGGCTTCTTCCTTGCGATGCACGACCTGGAGATACGCGGCACCGGCGAAGTCCTGGGTGAGTCTCAGTCCGGCAATATTCAGGAAGTGGGCTTTTCGATGTACAGCGACATGCTCAATACGGCGGTCCGTGCACTGAAAGCGGGCGAAGAACCCGACCTGGAGTCGCCCTTCGACCAGAAGTGCGAGGTCAATCTGCACGCATCGGCGCTGTTGCCGGCCGACTATTGCCCCGACATCCACGCCCGCCTGGGCATGTACAAGAAGTTGTCCCACGCCCGCGATGAGGACGAGCTGATCGAAATACGCGAGGAATTGGTGGACCGCTACGGCAAGCTACCGGATGCCGCACAGAACTTGTTGGCGACCCACCGCCTACGCCTGCTCGCTGAGCCCCTGGGGGTCGTGAAGATCGACGCGCCCGAGACCCAGGCGCTGATCCAGTTTTCCAGCAAGCCGCACGTTGACCCGTTGCGCATTATCGAACTGGTGCAAAAGCGCCGCGATGTTCGCCTTTCGGGCCAAGACCGCCTGCGCCTCGAATTCAAGGATGGCACCGCCCTCAAGGCGCGCATCGACGGCGTTCGCGAACTGCTCAACGCACTGCATTAAAGTAAAAAGGGGTCAGACCACGATCTCCCTCCTTCAAGGAGATCGTGGTCTGACCCCAATCGCAGTTCTTGTCTCAGAAACTGAGGCGGAACCAGTTCAGAATGGCGTCGAGGGCGCTGTAATTGAGCGCATAGGCGGCCTGTTCACGGACCACCGGCTTGGCGCGATAGGCCACGGAATACTTCGCCAGTGCCATCATGGCCAGATCGTTGGCGCCGTCGCCCACGGCAATGATCTGCTCGCGGGTGGCACCGAGCTCCTCGGCCAGTTCCGATAGACGAGCCGCCTTGCCTTGAGCGTCCACGATGTCGCCCAGCACCTTGCCGGTCAGCTTGCCGTCGACCACTTCCAACACATTGGCATGACAGGCGTCCAGACCCAGACGGTCGCGCAGCCGCTCGGTGAAGAAGGTGAATCCACCCGACACCAGCAAGGTACGCAGGCCATGTTTCTTGACGGTCGCGATCAGCCGCTCGGCTCCCGGGTTCAGGCGCAACCGTTGTTCATAGACTTCCAGCAGAGCCGATTCCGGTACGCCTTCCAGCAACGCCACGCGGCGCCGCAGGCTGTCGGCAAAGTCCGTGATCTCGCCTCGCATGGCGGCCTCGGTAATGGCCGCCACCTGCGCCTTGCGCCCGACCGCATCCGCGATCTCGTCGATGCATTCGATGCTAACGAGCGTGGAGTCCATGTCCATAGCGAGAATACGGCATTCTCGCAGCAGATCGATCTGCGGCAAGAAAGCGTAATCCATACGGTACTGTTCGCAATGCGCGGCCACGGCCGCTTTTTCAGACGCATCGGCTTCCAGCAAGCGCACGGCAGTTGGACCGAGTTCCTGTACGCCGGAGGCGGACACGATGGCCGCAATTTGTTCAACGTGCGCCGCAGCCAGGCTGGGCGATTGCAGAATAAGATGAGACATCAGGCGCGTGCCACGTGGCGGCGCTTCATGAGATAGCGCCAGACAAAGCCGGGGTAGCCCAGCACAAGGAATAAACTGAGAGTGATAGCGTAGAACTCCCAGCCCTGCACAAAGCGGTTGCCCAGGTTGGCCTCCAGCGCGAAGCCCAGCACCAGCACCAGGCCGTAGAACACCAACAGTTCCAGCAAGCGCACGAACACGGACTTCTGCACTTGGCGACCGCGGCTACGCCAGCCCGGGTAAGCCAGGACCACAGCCACGCCAATGGCCAGTGCGATCAGGATGCCGAGAAAGCGCGCCACCGACGCCGCATCCGACGCCATGAACACTCCCTGCCCGATCAACGTCATGGCCGCGCCGCCCAACCCTGCCAGCACGGCGAAAAACACGAACGACGACAGCCACATAAACCAGGCTGGCCGCTCGACCTCGCCCTTCTGGCGCCACGGCAGCGCCAAGAACGGTCGCTGCGCGATAAACGGCAGGTTGGCTGTAAACAACGCCAGGATGATGAGCAGCCAGGCGGCAAACGATTGATTCATCGACGACTCAGAACTGCATGGACTGACGAATGACGCTGACGCACAGTGCCATCAAGCCGCCTGGCAGAATACCCAGCAACAGCACCAGGGCACCGTTCACCGTCATCAGGCCGTTGGTGAGCACGCCGGTGTCCAGGGCGCCGGTTTCGCCTTCCGGCTCGTCGAAGTAAGCCACCTTGACGACACGCAGATAGTAGAAGGCACCAATCAGGGACATGATCACCGCGAACACCGCCATCCAGATGTAGCCGGCACCGATCAGAGCCTGCAGGACAGCCAGCTTGGCATAGAAGCCGGCCATCGGCGGGATGCCGGTGAGCGAGAACATCGCCAGCAGCAGCATGGCTGCCATCAGCGGGCTGCGACGGTTCAGACCCTTGAGGTCCGAGATGTCTTCACATTCGAAGCCGCGGTGGCTCAGCAGCATGATCAAGCCGAAAGTCACCAGCGTGGTCAGTACATAGATAACCATGTAGAACAGCGAGGCGCCATACGCCATGCCGGCCGCTTCGGAGCTGCCGTCCATCACGCCGGACAACAGGCCCAGCAGAACGAAGCCCATGTGCGAGATGGTGGAGTAAGCCAGCATGCGTTTGAAATTGCTTTGCACGATGGCGGTCAGGTTACCGATGGCCAGGGACAGCAC
>DATGNX010000091.1:0-8730 GCA_035306485.1 Burkholderiaceae bacterium | reverse complement strand
AAAACCCATGACAACCGATACCCGCGTCAAGCTTCAGACCAATCAGGGCGATATCGTCATCGAACTGAATGCCGAGAAGGCGCCCAAGACCACCGACAACTTCCTGAAGTACGTCCGCGACGGCTTTTACGACGGCACGGTCTTCCACCGCGTCATCAACAACTTCATGATCCAGGGCGGCGGTTTTGAAGCCGGCATGAAGCAGAAGAAGACCAACGACCCGGTCGAGAACGAAGCCAATAACGGCCTGAAGAACGACCGCTACACCGTGGCGATGGCTCGTACGTCCGATCCGCACTCCGCCACGGCACAGTTCTTCATCAACGTGGCCGACAACGACTTCCTGAACCACACTGCGCCTACCACCAACGGCTGGGGCTATGCCGTCTTCGGCAAGGTCGTTGAAGGTACCGATGTCGTCGACAAGATCAAGGGCGTGAAGACCGGCAGCCGCGGCTTCCACCAAGACGTCCCCGCCGAGGACGTCATCATCGAGAAAGCCACGGTCGTTGAATAAGCTGGCCATTCCGGGCCGAATCTGGATCGCATCCGACATCCACCTCGGCCCGGAAGTCCCGAAAACGGCTGCCGCCTTCCGGGCGTTCCTGGAGAAGGCGGCACAACAGGCCGACGCACTGATCCTGGCGGGCGACATCTTCGACGCCTGGATCGGTGACGACGTGGCACTGCGGGATCCCGAACCGTGGTTGCAGGCCGCGCTCGATGCATTACAAGGCGCGGCAGCCCGGATCCCGCTATGGCTCGGACGCGGGAACCGCGATTTCCTACTAGGAAGCGCCCTCGCGCAGCGAGTAGGCGCCCGTCTCCTTCCCGAAGCCACCATCCTGGACACCGACGCGGGCCGCGTGCTTCTTGCGCATGGCGATGAATACTGCACCGCCGACCGCGGCTATCAGCGCTTTCGCCGGCTCGTTCGGAGATCGGATATACAAAGTCTCTACTTGTCATTGCCCTTGCAATGGCGCAAGAAGATCGCGAATTGGGCTCGGGCGCGAAGCATGCGATCGAACCGCGACAAGGCGGCATACATCATGGATGTAGAACCGGACGCGATTACGCAGGCCCTGCTCGAAAGCGGAGCACAGGTACTGGTGCATGGGCATACGCATCGGCCCGCGCGCCACGCCTTGTCGGTGGACGGACGCTCCTGCGAACGGTTGGTGCTACCCGATTGGGATTTCGACCATGCCGAAACACCACGCGGCGGATGGGTCGTCATCGACGCCGAAGGCGTGCACCTGGAGCAGATTGGCGCCGAACCGGCTCAGGCGTCGAAGTAAAGATCCAGCACGCAACGTCCATCCTTTTCGGATACTTGGACTCGACGTGCCAACCGGCTCAACAGATAACTCGACAGGCGCGCTGCCGCCTCGGGATCATCAAGCATCTCGTCGGCCGAAGGCGGAGCGTCACCCGCAGCGGGTAGCGGCAGGCCCTCATAATTGAAGCGAACTCGAAGGGCGTAGTCGTCAAAACGCGTCTGTACTTCCAGCCACGGCGGGCTCCCCAATATGTGTCCGCTGTGCGCTACGAGATCGAAGGCTTCCCACACCGCCTGTTTAGCGCGCTGTACGGAATCGCGCCGCGCCCCCCACAGGCGCCCCTGGGACTCCATGAAAAGCTTCAAGTCGTCGGCAGTAGTCGCGGCCACTTCGAAGCGGCGTCGCGTTCTCGCGGTGGCTCCAATGCGGAACACCAGTGTGAGGAACAAGGCCAGCAACACGCCATTCACTGCGCCGGCCAGCCGCATGAAGTCGGCGAGGCCGGGCATGGACGCCTGCAGCCCCCACACGAGGTACTGGTTCGCCACGCCCACCATGAGCCCCAGGCCCACGGCCATTGCCCTGCGATTGTCCAACATGCGCGAAGCGATTAGGCGCAAGCCGGTCATGATCAGCAAGGCTGCCAGGTAGAGCATGAGCGCGGCGATCACCGGCCCAGGCACCAGGAACCATAAGACGATAAGCTTGGAGCACAAAGCCATGAAGACCAGTGCGCCCGCCACCCAATAGCCGAGGTAACGGCTAGTGCAGCCCGCACTCGTGGCTAGCCCCACCGCCCCGCCACTGGCCGTCTGCGGCATGGCATTCAGAAAAGAACCAAGCATGTGGCTGAGGCCTTCGGCGCGCAAACCTCTGGCATAAGCTCGGAGATCGGGAATGTGCCAGTCGGCATCGACGGCACGCTGCGCAACGGTCTGCGTACCCAGCGAAACCAGCGTCATCGACAAACCCATCAGGGCATACAGGCCGATCAGGTCGGGATCAAACGCCCAACCGATGCGCGTGACTTCTGGAACCCGCAGCCACGGCGTTGCAGCGATATCGCCCCAGACCGACGGCGGGATCATGCCCAGACTCATGGCGATGAGCGTGCCGACCGCCAGGCCCGCCAAGGTGGTGAAGGCCTGGAACCGGGCCCGCACCCATATATTGCAGAAGACAAGCACAGCCAGCGTCACTGTGGCCACCAGCACATCGTGCATGTCCACTTGCTGGGATTCCACGCCGAACAGGGCCTCGAGGCCCATTTTGCCGGTGGTGATGCCGGTGAGCATTACCGCCACACCCGCCACCTCTACCGTGAAGATATTTCGCAAGCGCACGAGCACGCCGCTCAACAGCACCTGGGTCACGCCCGTGACGAACACCATGCCGTAGGCCAGCTCCATGCCTCCATGGCTGCTGGCAACCAGCATGATGGCGAAGACAGTGGGAGTGGACTGTAGCGGATAGTAGTAGCCGGATCCCAGGCCCCAGCGTCCCAGAACCTGAAGCAGCACACTGAATGCACACACGAGCAGCGTCGCGCTCGCAATGTCCAGGAAATGAATCGAGCCCAAGGGCATGATGCTGTTGTGCGCGAACAGGTTCGGCACGACCAGCAACGCCCCCAGGAAAGCCAGCTGCTCCAGCGACAGGCCGATCGCCGTAGGCACCGGCAGACGGTCGTTGACCCAAAACTCGGTGGTTTCCGGCCGGCGCATCAGGAGATCAAAGTACCGGCATCAGGTAGAGATCGGGATAATCCGCTGCCCAGAGGTCGCCCGACTCGATGTCGAACCACCAGCCGTGCAGGGCCAATGATCCCTCGTCCACCTTCTTCTTGATCCAGGGATAGGTCAGGAGATTATGCAGCGACCCGGTGATGGCGGCGCGTTCGACCAGACTGGGGTTCTTCTCCAGCAGTTCGAGCGACACGGGCTCGCGATGTCCATTGGGGCTGTTCACGAACAGCTCAGTGGCGCGATGCGCGAGGCTGACCCAGGGGCCGATAAAGTCCCGGTCGATTTCCTTACCCATGGCCTTGGTGATCATGGCGCGGATACCGCCGCACTGAGCATGGCCCAGCACGATGATATGGTCGACTTTCAGGTCGCGTACCGCATATTCGATGGCGGCCGACGTCCCGTGCAGTTCTTCATCGGGCTCGTACGGCGGCACCAGATTGGCTACGTTGCGCACCGTGAAGAGCTCGCCGGGCTGAGCCTGCATCAACAGGCCGGTTTCCACGCGAGAATCGCAACAAGCAATGATCAGCGTAGCGGGAGACTGGCCCTCCGAAGTCAGCCGCTTCATCAACTCAGGCTGGCGCTCGTAGTATTCAGTCCGGAAATTCTTGATCGCGGCTTGGAAGTGGGAAATATCCCTAAGCTTGTGTCCGCAGCATCCGTCACCCATGTGCTTGGCCTTTATCTGAAAGTTTCAGGCCGGAATTATACGGGAGCCCGGCGCGAGGCATAGCGCTATTTTCTCTGGAAAACCCCAGGTTCGTCCCGGCCTCGACCGTGGGATGGGCCGTGGGCTTGGTCCTACCAAAGCAACCAGACGAGCACGACCAGACCCAGGCCGATGCGGTACCACGCGAAGGGCCGGTAGGTATGGCGCGACACGAAACGCAGCACAGCTTGCACAACGAACAACGCACTGATGAAGGCGGCGACGAAACCCACCGCGATGGCGGAGAACTGCGCGCTGGTCAGCACCGAGGCGTTCCGATAAAGATCGTAGACCGTGGCCGCCAGCATGGTGGGCATGGCAAGAAAGAACGAAAACTCGGTCGCGGTGCGACGGTCGATACCCGCCACCATGCCGCCGATGATGGTCGCGCCGGAGCGCGAGGTCCCCGGCACCATCGCGAGACACTGGCAGAAACCCACCGCCAACGCCTGCTTCCAAGATATCTGTTCGAGCGTATGCGCTGTGGCGCGTCGGCTCGCGGCGGTCTCAGGAGCGGCGTCGTGAACGACTTCAGAGGCAGGGGTCGGCGCGGCACCGAACTTGGCGTACTGCGGTTTGCGTTCCACCCACAGCATGATGAGACCGCCGCCCACTAACGTAAAAACAAAAACGCCCGGGTTGTGGAACAACATCTTGATGTAGGAAATGGCGAGGGCGCCAATGACGGCGGCAGGCAGGAACGCAATGATGAGATTGCGCATGAAGGCCAGCTCGACCGGGTCGCGAGTGAGCGCTCCGCGCACGAGATGCAGCAGCCGTTCTCTGAATATCCAGATGACCGCCATGATCGAACCAAACTGGATGACGACTTCGAAGACCTTGTCATCGCTGGAGGAAAAATCGATCCAGGATCCAATCAGTAGCAAGTGGGCCGTACTAGAGACGGGGATAAATTCCGTGAATCCTTCAACAATGCCAAGAAATAAAGCCTTCAACAGGAACCAGGTGGATTCGGTCATTCGTCTCTCGTTTCTACAGGATCTCTGGGTTCAGTACGCACACGTTCGATCAACACGGATGCGATGCGACGCCCTTCCATGCGTTCGACAGTAAACACGAAAGTAGCGTGTCCGCCGTCGAATTCGCAACGGTCGCCCACCTCGGGCAAATGCCCGAAGCGGGCGAGCATGAAGCCCGCCACGGTGGTGTAGTCGTCGTCTTCGGTCGCCAGGCCGTCAGTGTTGGTAAGCAGCTCGAGATGCAGCAAATCAGCGCTTCCATCGACTCGCCAGCGCCCTTCTTCGAGTTCCTCGATATCGAGCGGCTCGTCTTCGTCGGGGAATTCACCCGCAATCGCTTCGAACACGTCGATAGGGGTGACCAGGCCTTCAATGGCGCCAAACTCGTCCGTGACGAGCACCAGCTGGCCGCGCGAGTGCCTGAGCGTCTCCATCAGCTTCAACACGCTGATCGATTCATGCACGATCACCGGTTCCCGCAGGCGGGAAACCCGGATCGTACCGTGCTGAATCAGGTCGGCAATAATTTCCTTCGCGCGGCCGACGCCCACGACATCGTCGAGCGACCCCCGGCAGACGGGGAAAAAGCTATGTGTCGATTCGAGCACGCGCTCGCGCAGAAGTTCCGGCGGGTCTTCCAGATTCAACCAGGAAACTTCGGTACGCGGCGTCATGACCGAGTGGATCGACCGATCCGCCAGCGTCAGAACACCGCTGACCATGTAGCGCTCTTCGTCCTCGAATACTTCAGTGGTTTCCGGCACGTTGCCGCCGGGATGATCGTTCTGGCCCTCGAGGGGCTTCATGCCCAACATGCGTAGGACCCCTTCCGCCGTACGCTCGCGTAAGGGTCGGGCCGCGGCGGCACGCCGCATATTCCGGCGCGCCAACTGGTTGAGTGTTTCGATCAGGACGGAAAAGGTGATCGCCGCATACAGATAGCCCTTGGGTACGACGATGCCGAAGCCTTCCACGATCAACGTAAAGCCGATAGTCAGCAGAAAACCCAGGCACAGTATGACGACCGTGGGATGCGCGTTGACGAAGCGCGTGAGCGGCTTGGACGCAACGAGCATGAGCATGATCGCGATGGTGACCGCCATCATCATGATGGGCAGGTGATCCACCATGCCGACCGCGGTGATCACGGCGTCCAGCGAGAAGACGGCATCCAGCACCACGATTTGCAGCACGATCGCGCCGAAGCCGGCGTGCATGCGCGGGCCCGACGCATGTGTGGATTTCCCTTCCACCCGTTCGTGGAGTTCCACCGTTCCTTTCAGCAGGAGGAACAGCCCGCCTATGATCAGGATCAGATCGCGCTGTGAAAATGACAGTGGGCCGATGGAGAACCAGGGGTCAGTGAGTTTCACCAACCAGGAAATGACCGACAGCAGCGCCAGGCGCATGCCCAGCGCCAGCGACAAGCCTACGACACGCGCGCGGTCGCGTTGGTCCGGCGGCAGCTTGTCGACCAGGATGGCGATGAAGATCAGGTTGTCGATGCCGAGCACGATCTCCAGCAGGACCAGCGTAAACAGGCCGGCCCAGGCGGAGGGATCGGACATCCACTCAAACAGCATCAGCCTACCCCGGACAAGGCATGCGCTCGCATCATGCCTGTAGGTGACCCAGCATCTGAGGGAATATCTTCGGCGTGGCGGCGATGACGCGGCCCGTCTTCATCCATTGCTGTTCACCTTCGAAGTCGGATATGAGCCCGCCCGCTTCCAGTACCAGCAGACCGCCCGCAGCGATATCCCATGGCTTGAGCCCGACGCCGCAATAGCCGTCGAGACGCCCGGCCGCCACATAGGCCAGATCGAGCACCGTAGAGCCGAGCCGGCGCACAGCGGTGCACTCTCCCAGCATGGCGGCAAAGGGCGACTGGGTGTCGACTACGGCCTTGCCCAGATGCGCCGCCAACAGGGCCTCGTGATAGCGGGTCTGGCCGCTGACCCGGATACGCCGGTCGTTCAGGAACGCACCGCTGCCGCGGCTGGCGGTGAACAGCTCGTTGCGGGACGGGTCGTAGACCACGGCTTGCGTCACCTGGCCGCGCTGCTGCAAGGCGATGGAAATCGCATACAGCGGCAAGCCATGAATGAAGTTGGTGGTGCCGTCGATTGGATCGATGATCCACTGGAATTCGGGTGCTTCACCGCCGGAGCCCTCGGACCCCGGCTGACTGCCCGTTTCTTCGCCCAGAAAGGCGTGGGTGGGATAGGCCGTGCGCAGCACATCGATGATGGCTTCCTCGGCGGCACGATCCACTTCCGTGACATAATCCTTGGGCCCTTTGCGTGCTACCTGCAGGCGTTCGAGATCGAGACTGGCCCGATTGATGATATTGCCGGCACGGCGGGCCGCCTTGATGGCGGTGTTAAGCATCGGGTGCATGAGATATCCGTTTTTTTAGAGCGCAAACCGCGTATTTTAGATGACTTCCCTGCATCTTTCCGATGAAGGTCCGGCGTTCGGTCGCGTCCGCTTCATTATGGTTCAACCGTCGCACCCGGGCAACGTGGGCGCCGCCGCTCGCGCAATCAAGACAATGGGTTTCGGCGACCTGTGCCTGGTCGCGCCACAGATCGACTCGGTAACGCAACATCCCGAGGCCATTGCGCTATCCAGCGGCGCCACCGACGTGCTGGAGGCCGCAAGCATCGTGCCGACATTGGCCGAGGCATTGGCGCCGGTCACACTGGCCTTCGCCCTCACGGCGCGCCCGAGATTTCTGGGGCCGCCGGCCTGCGATATCCGGGTGGCTGCGGGGTTGGCACAGCAACACTTGAGCGAAGTGGCGTCCGGTACGGTGGCGATCGTGCTGGGGACAGAACGCTCGGGGCTGACCAACGACGATATCGGCCTGTGTCATCGCGTCTGCCACATCCCGGCCAACGCCCAATACAGCTCATTGAACGTCGCCCAGGCACTCCAGTTGGCCGCGTGGGAGCTACGCTACGCCCTGATGTCGGAAATGAATGCGCCTACGGTTCCCGTCACAGCGGGCAAACCGGACCCCGGCGCCGAACCGGCCAGCGGGGAGCGTATACAGGCGTTGATGGAACACTGGGAAGAAGCGCTGATATCCGTGAAATTCCTGGATCCGGCCCATCCCAAAAAACTCGTGCCACGTATGCGGCACCTGCTTTCGCGCAGCGCGCTAAGCAACGACGAAGTGGATATGTTGCGCGGCGTGTGTACGGCCATGATCAAGGCTGCCCGTATCGCCTACGCCAACAATCCGCCCCGTCGGTAAAACCATGCGCAGGGCGCCCGGGGGAGAACCACCCGGGCGCCTTCAAAGGTTTAGTCGTTTAGTCGACCCGTGCACCAGAGGCCGTTACGACCGGGCCCCAGGTTTCGACTTCCGTCTTGATGAACTGAGCGAATTCCTCAGGCGACGTATCGGCCGGCACAGCGCCCAGACCTTCCAGGCGCTCACGCACTTCCGGCTTGGCCAGAGCAGCGCGAATGCTCTTGTTCAGCTTTTCCACCACGTCGGCGGGCATCCCCTTAGGTCCGATCACGCCGAACCATGAAGAGACGTCGAAATCGCTGAAGCCTGCCTCCTGCATCGTGGGCAGGTCGGGAGCAGTCTTGGAACGCTCGGCCGTAGTCACGGCCAACGCGCGCAATTTGCCCGATTCCACATGGGGCCACGCCGAAGGCATATTGTCGAACATGTAGTCCACCTGGCCGCCGATCAGATCGGTTACCGCATTAGCACTGCCCTTATAGGGAATGTGTGCGACGTCGACGCCGGCTCGCAGCTTGAACAGTTCGCCCGCCATGTGGATCGAGGTGCCGCTACCCGAAGAGGCGAAGTTGTGCTTGCCCGGGTTCTTCTTCAGGAGATCCACCAGTTCGGCAACGGAATTCGCTTTGACGTCCGGATGCACGACCAGCACGTTGGGAACGCGCACGGCCAGGGCTACCGGTGAGAAGTCTTCTACCAAGTCAAAGGAAAGGTTCTTGTAGAGGGTGTGGTTGATCGCGCTGGTGAC
>DATGNX010000090.1:0-7469 GCA_035306485.1 Burkholderiaceae bacterium | reverse complement strand
GCTCATGGCGAAGTCGGCAATGATGATCGTCTTGATGGCGGACATGACGGACGTACCGCCTGTAATGTTGCCGTGCTCGTCTTCTTCAGGCGCAAGCAGCTTGATGCCTATCCATAGCAACAGGATACAGCCCACCACTTTCAGGAACGGGATATCCAGCAGTACCAAGGCAAACGCGATGAGCAGGACGCGCAGCAGAATCGCACCGGCCGTGCCCCACAGAATTCCCTGCATCCGCTGCGTACGCGGCAGGTTGCGGCACGCCAGCGCGATGACTACGGCGTTATCGCCCCCTAGCAGTATATCGATGAGAATAATTTGGAAAATGGCGCCCCAATGGAGCATCTGCAGAAATTCGAGCATATTTGTACTGTCTCAAAGTATCTGACGCGACGTCCGGGCACCCCTCCCGCGGCGGGCGACTTTACGGGTATTTTATCAACGCACCGATATCTTCCGGCAATGTCCGCAATGCTGTCAGGGGTACATCATGAGCGTAAAGTGGCCGAACGCCGTACGCCGCTCAACCGCCTAAACGGCACCGTCACCGGTCGCGGCCTGCGCTTGTTCCTGTTGCTGTTGCCGCCATAAGCGCGCATACAGCCCATTCTGCTGCAGCAGTCCATGGTGTGTGCCTTGCTCCACCACCCTGCCGGCCTCGAGCACCAGTATTTTCTCGGCGTCTTGAATGGTCGACAGGCGATGGGCAATGGCCAAGGTCGTGCGGCGCTGGCTGATCTCATTCAGGGCACTGAGAATCGCATGTTCTGACCGCGAATCCAACGATGAAGTGGCCTCGTCCAGTATCAGGATCGGCGGGTTCTTCAGCAATACCCGCGCAATCGCGATACGCTGCTTTTCGCCCCCGGACAGTTTCAATCCACGTTCACCGACCATGGTGCCGAAACCGTCAGGCAATTGGGCAATGAAGTGATCCAGGTGCGCAAGCCGGGCCGCATTATGAACCTCGGCTTCCGAAGCGCCGGGGCGCCCGTAGGCAATATTGTTGTAGATGGTGTCATTGAATAGCACCGTGTCCTGGGGAACAACGCCGATGGCATTGCGCAGGCTTTGTTGCGTGACGTCGCGCACATCCTGGCCGTCTATGGTGATGCGGCCCTTGTCTACATCGTAAAAACGGAACAGCAGACGGGCGAGAGTGGATTTTCCGGACCCGCTCGGCCCCACAATGGCAATCTTGTGCCCGGCGGGCAGATCGAAACTGATGTCGTGCAGGATCGGCCGCTTGGGGTGATAAGCAAAATCAACGTGCTCAAAGCGAATGGCGCCGCCTTCTGGCTTCAAAGGCCTGGCGTCATCACGATCAACCACTGCCGGCTTCTGCTTGAGCAATGCGAACATGCGCTCCACATTGACCAGCGACTGACGGATTTCGCGGTAGACGAAGCCCAGCATGTTCAAGGGAATGAACAGCTGAATCATGTAGGCATTGATCATGGTGAGATCCCCCAACGTGATCTCACCGAGGCTCACCTGACGCACCGCCATGAGCATGATCACCGTAATGGTGAGCCCAATGATGAACGCCTGGCCGCTATTGAGCATCGCCAACGACAACCGGTTCCTGAGACGCGCGTTTTCCCAGTCCTGCAGGTCTTGGTCATAGCGTTGCGCTTCGAACTGCTCATTGACGAAATACTTCACCGTTTCGTAGTTGAGCAGGCTGTCCACCGCACGCGAGTTCGAGCGGTTATCCATGGCATAGGTCTCGCGCACGAAACGGGTACGCCATTCGGTCACCTTGACTGAAAACGCGGTGTAGATCAGCACCGCCACCAGCACCGTCAGCGTATAGCTGATATCGAAGGCAAACAGAAGTATGACCGCCACCATCAGAATTTCGAGAATGGTGGGCACTACGTTGAACAGACAGAAGCGCAACAGAAAGCTGATGCCGTTGGTACCGCGCTCGATATCCCTGCTCAAGCCCCCGGTGCGGCGGCTCAGATGGAAGTTCAGGTCGAGCCGGTGCAGATGCTCGAACACCCTGAGAGACACCCGGCGCATCGCGCGCTCCGCCACCCGGGCAAAGACCGCATCGCGCAACTCTCCGAAAAAGGTGGAGCAAAAGCGCAGCAGGCCGTAGCCGACCACCAGCGCCACCGGAATGCCGACAAGCATTTCGGTGCTACCGTTCTGGTCGAAAAAGTCGATGATGTACTTCAAGGCAACCGGCACCGCCACCGTTGCCAACTTGGCACCGACCAGGAACAGCAGCGCCAGCACAACCCGGCCGGGAAACTCCATTAGATAAGGAGCCAGGTCCGCGATCACACCCCAGTCGGGTTTCTGGTCGGGATAGTCGTTGTCGATACGGCTACGGCTACTGCTTCGCACTTAAAAGGTGTCCTGTTTTCCGGGCGGGATAACACTGTGCAAGGTCTTCCAGGGAATGAAGATCTCCGGCGGTCACTCCAGATGACGCACGTTAATCCAGCCATCTCGTGAAGAAAAGAATCTCTCAGGCCCCATTTTAGGGATCTGGACGAGTTCTTGATGCCCGAGGGATACATTGACAACACTAGTCGACGTCAAGGGCTTGCTGCCTGGAATGCCACCTTGTCGATCGAAAGGTGCACTCAAGAACGGTATGGTTATTTAGGGTCACGGGCCACACCCGAGGTGCCATGCCACGGTGTTGTCGTTTAAGCTGCGCAAAGCATGACATAAAGCAGCAACTCAAACGAAAAATGCGCCCCGAGAGGCGCATTTCATTAAATTCTGTGGCGGACAGAGGGGGATTCGAACCCCCGATACGCTATTCACGTATACACGCTTTCCAGGCGTGCGCCTTCAACCACTCGGCCACCTGTCCTAAATTCTGGGCGATGCAAAGTCAGGCATTATAGCACGTCTCACGAATCGCGCCGTCAAAATCGGCGTAGACCATTGCCGTTGCGGACAACAACACCGGCAATGGAAAACCGCCTCAATAAATACGCTTACTTCTCTCGATCCTGAAAAGGTCTAGTTATCTACTTGGATGTTGGCATCTTTGACGATATTGCCCCAACGTTCATATTCTTCGGTGATGAACGCCTGAAATTCCGCGGGGCTCGCGTTTGTCTGTATCTCGACGGCCGCCTGAGCCAGCTGCTGCTTCATCTCGGCTTGTTGAGTTGCCGCAAGCGTCGCCTTGTGCAGCTTCTCGATTACCGGTGCCGGTGTGCCGGCCGGAGCGATCAAGCCGATCCAGTTGACCGCGACAAATGATGGCATGCCCTGCTCACCGGTTGTCGGCAGGTCCGGCAAGAATTCGGACCGTTTGTCGTTAGCCATGGCGATGCCCTTCAAGCCGCCGCTTTCGATGTGCTTATAAACTGCCGGCAAATCAACGACCACGCCGTCCACATGTCCAGCTAACGTATCGGTCACAGCCGGTGCAGCGCCCTTATAGGGAACGTGAACCACATTCCCCCCGGCTGCCGACTTGAAGAGCTCGATCGCGAGATGCGGAAGTCCGCCTGTGCCGGAGGAGGCCAGGGTCAGCTCACCTTTCTTGGCCAAATCCACGACGTCCTGTAGCGTGCTGGCGGGCACTTTGGGATTGATGGCCAGGGTTTCCGGCGTGATCCCAACAAGGGTGACGGCCGCGAAATCCTTGCGAGCATCGTAGGAAACGTTCTTGGCTGTATGCGGCGTGACAACCAGCGGGCTCGCACTGCTGAGCATCAACGTGTAGCCATCCGGCTGCGACCGCGCCACATGCGCCGTCGCGATCATGCCTGCGGCACCGACCTTGTTCTCTACGACGACAGATACGCCCAAGATCTCCGATAGCGGCTTCGCGAGCGCACGAGCCGCAATGTCGTTGGATCCACCGGGAGAAAAGCCAACGACCAACGTAATGGGCTTATTCGGGAATTCCGAGGCGGCTACGGGCTGGACCGCTCCGACGATGACGGCTAAGGAGGCCGCCATCAGACCCATTATGGGCCGCGACCGCCGGTTGGGGTTTAGTTTACGCATTGCTGTCTCCAGTCTGAATGTTCAAATCACCGTTTAGACGGTGCCGACGTGATATATGCCCGCCACGTCCTTCGTGCTGGACATGTCGAGGCAAAAGTTCAAAAGCTGGTCCATTCGGTCCGACCCCAGTATGGGCGCGCAAAGCCCTTGGAATTTCTCGACCAACTGCTCATTTGTCATGGGATTCGTGATGCTGCCGATTGCGTTGTCGACGGTCGCCTGCAATGTGCGGCCATCCTTCAGTTGCACCACGACGACCGCTTGGTTGTCCGCTAGCTCATCACTGGTATTGACGGACATCTTTTCCTGCAGCTTGCGCACTCGTTGATCCATGATGCAAGCGAGTGTTCCTTCGTCAAGCCCGGCCTTCTTGTGCACCAAAGCTGCGCCCACCCAGTGATAAAGACTTACCTGGGCATCGAGTTCGTTATCAGGCAGCTTGCGCCAACATAGGCGCATCGCGTCCGGGTGCACACGAAGCTCCACCTTTTCAATATCATCAACGTTCAATGCCGGATCGCTCGCCAGCTCAAGGCAGGCATCGATGGCCGGATGGATCACAATTCCGCAGGGGTACGGTTTGTAAGCGTTGCGCAGCATCTCGTAGTCGGCGCCGAGGTCCTGCGTGATCAATGGGGCCTGCTGCGGACTAGAGACCACTTCAAGCAGTCCGTTACGTCCGTCGATAAGGATATCGCTGCTGTTGAAGTTAGCCATCGCCAGATAGGCCGATACCAATCCATTGCGTGCCGCCGCGCCGGGCACGAAGGCGATGGCCATACTCCCATGCGTCGCCCGCAATCCACCGGCTTGCGCCGCTGCCAGGCTAATTGCCCAAGTCATCTGGTCTTCCGAAAGCTTCAGCAATCGTCCGGCAGCTACCGCCGCGCCGATCCCCCCAGATAAACCCGTCATGAACCATCCGATATGAGAACCTCCGGCAGCGATTGCCTTGCTGACACGGCATTCGAACTCAATGCCCATCGCCAATGCAGCCAGAAAATCGGTCCCAATCACCGGCTTCCCCGCCGTGCTCAACGCATGAGCGGCCGAAAGCGCGGCAGCCGCCACCGGGCCCGTAGGGTGGGTGATGGTTGCAAGGTGCGTGTCATCGAAGGTTTGCGCCGACGAGCTAAGGCATGTCAGTAATGCGGCATCCGCCATGCCGGTTCGTTCGGGCCGGCCCAGGATCGGTGTATCGCCGCCGGAGCCCATTGCGAGCACGCCGCCAAGTGCTGCTTCCATCGACGGTGTACAGGCGCCGCCGACTGCACAGGCCGTCCAGTTCAACATCGCGCGCAGCGATTCCGCCTGCACGTTTTCCGGAAGATCGTCCCAACGCATGCCGCATGCGTGTTGCGCCAAGCGTCGAGCCATCGTTAGATTTGTGTCGTGCACTTTCTCAACCTCGTTATTGTTTTGACCAGACGGCATCCAAAGACTTATCGGCACTGAGGTGTCACATGGCGCATCGCTGTATTTCGATGCCGTTAATTCTGTAGTGGATAGCGCGGCATGTGCGCATAGCGCAGCGCTAAGGCTTCGTATACCGGTAATGCGCTTGAGCTCGACATTTGTGTGCCATCCTCCTGAAGCCGTGCCTCTCACCTAAGGCATCTTTCGCTTCACATTATTTGTTCTTTCTGACAGAACATATATTCTAGTTGATAGAACATTCTAGAAGCGAAAAAAATCGATGTCAACAGGGGGTATGCAACGCCAGTGCGTACCGCGAGCCATAAAAAATGCCGCCCCTCGGATGCGATCGCCACGGTTCATTCCGAGGATCCATCGCTGCCGGGGCGGCAACTTAAGCTAGACGGAGCTTGCTTTTACATCACACGAATTCGCCGGCTCAAACGCCGCCAGCGTGCTCGCCGGTAAGAGCTCGCGCGCCCAGCAAACGCTCGCAGTATCGGGCGATCATGTCCACCTCGATATTGACGCGTGAGCCTGGTCGCAGGTGCTTCAGTGTCGTGACCTGCACCGTATGCGGGATCAGGTTGATACCGAATTCGCAACCCGCCGGTGTATCCTCCACCGCGTTCACCGTCAGGCTCACCCCATTCACCGTGACCGAACCTTTGTAGGCCATGTAGCGCCCCAGTGTCGGCGTCACCTGGATCCGCAGACTCCACGATTCGCCTACCGGTTCGAAAGCGGTGACGACACCGGTTCCATCTACGTGCCCCGACACGATATGGCCGTCCAGGCTGTCGCCCAGCCGCATTGCGTGTTCTAGATTCACTTCACCGGGTTCACCCAGGCCGACCGTCCGTGCCAGACTTTCGCGCGACACATCCACGTGGAAGTCTTCGCCGTGAATGGCGACTACGGTCATGCAGGCTCCCTGAATCGCAATGGAATCACCGAGACGAGTCGTTTCCCGCAGAAAGCCGGGCGCATGGACGACGAGTCGCACGCCGGCGTCGGCCCCTCCGAGGGGCGTGACTTCAGTGATACGGCCTACCGCCGTGACAATGCCTGTGAACATGGTTTTCCTTCGGTGTGAAAGTCAGCCGGCGATATGACGCTGCGTCACCTGATCCACCGCCTGCGTCAGTGCTGCCCAGTGCCCGGGGTGCCGCAGGCGCAAACGCATGTCAGTGCCTACCGCCGCCGCTTCCATGAATTCGAATCGCTCGGCCGAGTCCAAAGCGGACACAGCCGGCATGTTAGCCATGCCGCGCCCTTGCCCCAATAGCATGGGCGCCATGTATACCAGCAGCTCATCTACACAGCCGGCCTCCAACATCGCGCCCGACAAACGAGCCCCGGCTTCCAGATGAACTTCGTTGATTTCGTGGGCCGCCAACCAACGCATGAGTGACGGCAGATCGATCCCCGCCGGTGCGCTGGGCATCACGACCACTTCGACGTTGCGTGCGGCAAGCCGATCCGCCTTGGCCTGGTCGATTCGACAAACGAATACCCACACGGGGCCACCGTCGAAGATGCGGGCGTTCTCATCAATCTCGAATCGGGCATCGACAACGGCCCGCTTCGGCTGACGAGGGGTCTCCAGCTCTCGTACGGTGAGTTGGGGATCGTCACTGCGCACGGTGCCGATGCCTGTCAGCGACACGCAGCTACGCGCGCGCCAGTGGTGACCGTCAGCTCGCGCCAGGGGGCCGGTGATCCACTGAGACTCGCCACCCGGAAGCGCCGTATGCCCGTCCAGGGACACGCCGGACTTCATGCGCACCCACGGCAGACCACGGGTCATGCGAGAAACGAATCCCACGTTAAGGGCCAGTGCCTCGTCAGCACACACGCCGACAGTGACTGCGATTCCGGCGTCGCGCAGGCGCGCCATGCCCTGCCCGCCCACCAAGGGGTTCGGATCCGACAGGGCGATGACTACACGCGCGGGCTGCGCGGCAATGAGGGCATCGACGCAAGGCGGGGTGCGCCCATGATGACTGCAGGGTTCCAGTGTCACGTAGACTGTCGCGCCTTGGACCGTATGCCCTTTGGCG
>DATGNX010000089.1:0-4498 GCA_035306485.1 Burkholderiaceae bacterium | reverse complement strand
ACCGTGCCGTCGTAAAAGCCGTCGCGGACGTACTTCAGGAAGTTGTCGGTGGTCTTGGGCGCCTTCTCGGCATTCAGTTCGATGACGATATCGCCCTGATTGGTCTGAAGCTTGACGCGGGTATCGGTTGTCATGGGTTTTGCACCTTCATTTGTAGTGGAATTGGCGGCTGCCGCATTGGCGCCTGCAGCGAGCAGGACGGAGGCGAGCAGGGCGGTGCCGAGCCGGCGCAGGCTCGGCGTGAATAGGGTCATGCGAATGTCGGCCATGGATGGAGAAACGTCTCTGAGAAAAGGAACAGGAGGGATCATCGAGGCAGTTGCCCGGCAGCCCGGAAGGATTCCTCGGCCAGCAGCAACTGTACCCGGCCGAGATTGGCGCGGGCGTCGCGATAATTGGGATTGGCCTGCAAGGCCATTTCCAGGGATTCGCGAGCCATGTCGAGCCGGCCGGCCTTGACGTATTCGGCGGCGAGATTGTTCCACGGCTCAGGCAGCTCGGGGTAGCGTGCTGTCATGTCGCGATAGACGGCAATGGCCTCTTCGCGTCGATCGAGTGCCGCAAGCGCACGTGCATGCAGGAACATGAGCTGGACGTCGTTGCCCAGGGGATCGGGGCGGCCGGCGTACTGGGCCTCGCGCTTTTCGATGACTTCCAGGGCTTCGGCTGCGCGACCCTGATCCAGCATCGCCGCGATGCGGTCGGTGATTTCGGATGGCGTCAGCGGAATGCTGGTGTCGACCTTGGGTTCCATGGCTTCCAGCAACCTGGCCAAACCCTTCCAGCCTTTCTCTTCAGGCCGCTCTTCGGGGAACAGCCGATCGTCCGGGCTAACGGTGCCGGACGCCGACGTCGTGGCCGCGGCTGGCTGCGCCATGACCCCCGTCGTGGCGAGGAGAGCGGCCTGCGCGCAGAGCAGGGCGGCGGCCAAAGCGGGCCGTATAGCGGGGGCAGGGGACGAAAGCACGGGCACGGATCCTAGAGTGGTCTTGCTATACTTAACGACCACCATTTTAGCCGCGCTTTCGCCAGGACGCCCATCTTGAACGGATCGGGTCCCAGGGGCGACGCGTGGCTTCGCAATACACCACTCAAGAACGGCAGATGCTGCATATTCACAATTCCCTTACGCGCGACAAGGAAGCGCTGCGCACCGTCGAACCGGGGCACGTCCGCATGTATGTCTGCGGCATGACGGTTTACGACTTCTGCCATCTTGGGCACGCGCGCATGCTGGTGAGCTTCGATATCGTGCAGCGCTGGCTGCGTGCCATGGGATATCGCGTCACCTATGTGCGCAACATCACCGATATCGACGACAAAATCATTCGTCGTGCCGTGGAAACGGGCAAGCGCTTGGGGGAGGTCACCTCCTTCTTTATCGACGCCATGCATGCCGATGAACGGGCCCTTGGCGTGCAGCCGCCCGATCACGAACCGCGCGCTACGGAACACGTGGGCGAGATGCTCAACATCATTGCTCGTCTGGAAGAGAAAGGCCTGGCCTACCGGTCGGACGATGGCGACGTGAACTACGCAGTGCGTGGTTTCGAAGGCTATGGCAAGCTGTCCGGCAAGTCGTTGGACGACTTGCGTGCCGGCGAGCGTGTGGCCGTGTCTGCCGGCAAGCGCGACCCGCTGGACTTCGTGCTATGGAAAGCCGCCAAGACGGAGGAGCCCGAAGAGTCGAAGTGGGAATCGCCCTACGGCCTCGGGCGGCCTGGTTGGCATATCGAATGCTCGGCCATGAGCAAATCGTTGCTCGGCCTGCCTCTGGACATCCATGGCGGCGGACCGGACCTGAAATTCCCTCACCACGAAAACGAGATCGCCCAGACCGAAGGGGCGTTCGGCGGTTCACTGGCATCCATCTGGATGCACTGCGGCCCGCTCATGGTCGATGCCGACAAGATGTCGAAGTCGCTGGGCAACTTCCGCCGTATCCGCTCTACGATCGCAGCGGGTGCCGAGGAACCGGCCGAAGACGTGGCGACCTATATGGCCAATCCGCGCGAGGCGGAAATGCTGCGCTTCTTCATCGTGCGCAATCATTACCGCAGCGCGCAGAACTACACCCCCGATAACCTCGTAGACGCGCAAAATGCGCTGGATCGTCTGTATCAGACGTTGGCGAATGTGCCCGCCCAACCCATGGAAATCGATTGGGAACTGCCGGCCTGCCGCGCATTCCGCGATGCGATGAACGACGACTTCAATTCCGCTGGGGCGGTGGCTGTGCTGTTCGAACTGGCGGCGGAAGCCAACCGCAACAAGTCGGCCGAGGCGGCCGGCCTGCTCAAGGCGCTGGGCGGCGTGCTGGGCTTGCTGCAGACGGATCCGCAGGTCTATCTGCGTTCGCCTTCCCGGTACCTGGGGCAACCCGCCTCCGCAGCTCAGGCCATGGACGCGGAACAGGTCGAGGCGCTGATACAGGCGCGCACCGAAGCTAAGAAGCAACGCAATTTCGCCGAGGCCGACCGTATTCGCGGGGCACTACAGGAGGCCGGCATCGAGCTCGAGGATCGACCGGGCGGCGTGACGCAATGGCGCCGCGCCTGATGGATCCGAACATGCCGCAAACCCCTCCCGTACCTGAGAACAAGCCGGCTTACTGGGACGAGGCCGTCGCTGCACTGGTGGAGCGCGACCGGATCCTGCGCAGGATCATCCCGCAGTACCCCGATGGCTGGCTCGCACCGCCGGGTGCACCCTTCGTCACGCTTGCACGCGCGCTGATCGGTCATCAAAGTTCCATTAAGGCGGCTGACGCCGCGTGGCAGCGCTTCACGGCCCAGTGCGGTCGCAGCCCGACGCCGCGCGCGGTGCTGAAGCTTGCGAGCGAAGATCCCACCCTGGCGGGGCTGCCGAAGCGTAAGGCGGAATACATTACTGACCTGGCGTCTCATTTCGCCGAGAAAAAGGTCCAACCGGCCCGCTGGGGCGACATGGACGATGAAGCGGTGGTGGCCGAGCTCTGCGCCATTCGGGGGATCGGCCGCTGGACGGCGGAGATGTTTCTCATCTTCCATCTACAGCGTGCGGATGTACTTCCGCTTGATGATTCGCGCCTGCTCAAGGCAATTTCGCTACACTATTTCAGTGGAGAGCCAGTCTCGCGCTTCGAAGCACGTGAAGTGGCGCAGGCCTGGGCACCTTGGCGGACCGTTGCCACCTGGTTCTTGTGGCGCAGCCTGGATACCGCCGCGGTGCAATACTGAGCGGGCGAAGCCAATATCTGGATAAACAAACTCGTATGCGTAATACATTCCTGGACTTCGAGCAGCCCCTTGCGGAGCTCGAAAGCAAGATCGAACAGCTCCGATTCGTGCAGTCGGATTCGGCCGTCGATATTTCAGACGAAATTAGTCGTCTGCAGCAGAAGAATACGGCGCTTGCAAAGAGCATCTATGCCAAGCTCACGCCTTGGCAGACCGCATTGGTGGCGCGTCATCCGCAAAGGCCGTACACGCTCGACTACGTGCGCGAAATCTTCACCGATTTCCATGAGCTGCACGGCGACCGCATGTACGCCGATGACCGCTCCATCGTAGGCGGGCTGGCGCGCTTCAATGGCACGCCTTGCATGATCATCGGCCACCAGAAGGGGCGCGACACCAAGGAACGCGCCATGCGCAACTTTGGCATGCCGCGGCCGGAAGGCTATCGCAAGGCCTTGCGCCTGATGCGGCTCGCCGAAAAATTCCAACTGCCGATCTTCACCTTCGTCGACACGCCGGGCGCGTATCCCGGCATTGGTGCTGAAGAGCGCGGTCAGTCGGAAGCCATCGGCCATAACCTTTATGCCATGGCCGAACTGAAGGTGCCCATTATCACCACCATCATCGGTGAAGGCGGTTCCGGCGGCGCATTGGCGATCGCAGTGGGCGACGTGGTCATGATGCTGCAGTACTCCACCTACGCGGTCATTTCGCCCGAAGGCTGTGCTTCCATTCTTTGGCGCAGTGCCGATAAGGCGTCCGTGGCGGCCGAGGCGCTCGCCATTACCGCCAATCGTCTGAAGGACCTCGGTCTGATCGACCGTATCGTGAACGAACCCATTGGCGGCGCGCACCGAGATCCGGTCATGATGGCCCGCCAACTGAATCGTGCATTGGCCGACTCCCTGCGGCAGGTATCCGGCATGACACCGGAAGAGCTGGTCGAACAGCGCCTGCAGCGCCTCATGTCCTACGGACGATTCACCGAAACGAACGCCTGACGCGGTCATGGTCCGGCCGTTCCTGCCTGATGAATTCGGAGTAAGCGAACTGCTGGATCCCCTGGCCGAGGCCTTGTCTCGGCTACAGGCGGAATCGTCCTCCGTGCGTGTGGCAGTGGCGCTAAGTGGTGGCGCGGATTCCGCCATGTTGGCCGTACACGCAGCCATCGCGGCGCGGCGGCTGCCCGGCATCGAACTGCATTGCTTCCATATTCATCACGGACTCCAGGCGGCTGCCGACGGTTGGCAGGCTCACGTGCATCGTCTGGCTGCCGGCCT
>DATGNX010000088.1:0-6366 GCA_035306485.1 Burkholderiaceae bacterium | reverse complement strand
GCGGCGGCTAGACGCTTGGCAATGCGGGTCCAGGTCCGGGCAGCGGGGCCTTTCGCCTGCTCCGCCATCGCCTGAGCCACGAGGGCGTGGGCGTTCTCGCCCAGGTCTAGCGCCATCTTCTCGATCACGTCGGCGTCGGCGTTGCGCCCGGCCTTCCAGTGCACGGCAGCGCCCGGGGACAGGCGCAGGGCCTTCAAGGCTTGGCGCTCGCTGGTGTAGCCCTTGGCGGCGATCCAGCGGGCGAACAGGGCTGCGGTCGTACTCATTGCTTAGACCCTCTTGACGTGGGTGTATAGGGCCACTATAACGGGCGTCGTGCATAGGGCCTCTATGCACCCGCCCCCGGCCCGGTCACCCCTGCCGGCCGGGGGCCTTCTAGGGGCAGGGGTGGGGAGTCGGCGGACATGTCCGAGTCACAGCAGCTGTTCATCCTGGCTGCGGCGCATCAGTGCGAAGCGGCGTTGATCATGGGCGACCGCGACACGGCGGCGCTTGCGGCGGAGTTCGCGTTTTTCGTGGCGAACCTGGACGTGCCGCGCGGGGATCGGTGGTCATGATCGGCTGCGAGATCGAGTGCCCGGACTGCGGCACGCTCGTTGAGTGGAACACCTGCGACGGTGTTTCGTGCTGTTGGCGTTGCGGCTGGGAGGAGGACGACCAGGCTTGCGAGTGTGCGGATTGTGTCGCGCGCAGCATCCCGACCGGGGATCACTGGTCATGACCCGCTGCCTGATCTGGGGCGCTAACGCCGTCATCTTCGCCGCGCTCGCGGCGCATCCGAGCCTGCCGACCGGGTGGAGCATCGCGGCCGCAACGGTTGCGGTCGCCTGCTGGGTGCGCGGTTTCCAGGTGGCGCGCCATGGGTGAGTGTGCTGCTGTGGTAGGACACCCTTTTCCCCCAGCGGGGCCGGTGGAAAGGGCGGCGGGGGTTGGTCCAGGGAGTAACACGGACCAAAAGGTGGGCGACGTTCGGCCCGGCGCATTGGTCGATTACTTGACGGTCGTCATTCCGCAGGTGCGGCTGGAAGATTTCGGCGCGTCGCGAATGGACGTCCTGTTGGGGCGGCTGTTCGGTTTTCGCGGCGAGGTCGTGGCAACGGCATTGCGCGAGCGACGCTGGCAGTTCTACACGCATAGCGCGGCGTTGGTGGATCGGGAAGGGGAGTTGGTCGGCCGCGTCGGGGTCGGCGGTAACGGCTCGACGATGTGCATTTCGCTCTCGGGCGCGGGTACGCGCTGGGTGCGGGATTGGCATAAGTGCCAGCGGGAATTGGCGTTGTTGAACGCGCGCATTACCCGTTGCGACCTGGCGTTTGATGACTACGAGGGGGAAATCCTCGATGTGCACGAGATGCGCGAGCGCGCGGCCAGGCAGGAATTCCGCCAGGGCGGTGCGCCGCCCAAGTGGCGTTTTCTCGATGACGGGGGGAACGGCACGGGGTGCACGCTCTATGTAGGCTCGAAGGGTCACAAGGAACTGTGCATCTACGAGAAGGGCAAGCAGTTAGGGCTGCCGGCGTCGCGCTGGGTGCGCGCGGAGGTTCGGCTCTATGCGAAGCATTGCGAGGTGCCATTGGCCGTCCTGACTGACCCGCTAGCTTTCCTGCGCGGGGCCTACGATGTGCTCGCGCTGGTGCTTGCGCAGGTTGCGCGCGATGCCTGTACGCGCGTCCGGACGAAGCGCAAGGCTGTGGAGGTGAGCGGCGAGGCGATGGTGCGTTTTCTGCGGCGGCAGATTGGGCCGTCGCTCAATCTTCTGTTTGAAGCGTTCGGCGGTAGCGTCGAGGACTTCATCAGGGACCGAATCCTGCGTGAAGGTTCGCCCCGCAGGTTTCGCGGAATCGCAAGGGGCGACCGACTTCAACAACTACTGAGGGAAGAACTATGCCGCGCATCGTCGTGAAGTCCGCCACCGTGATGGAAGAGGTGAATTCGAAGAGTGGCGAAATCATCCGCAAGCAGATGGCCGGCCTGGACCTGGGCAACGGCTACGAACTGCCGTTTTCCGTGGGTCTCGGGAAGCGGCCGGCGTATCCGGTCGGGGAGTACGGCATCGATCCGGCGTCGTTCGGCTTGAACGAATACGGCGGGCTTGTGCTGAAACGTTTTGTCGATCTCGTTCCGCTGCCTCCGCACAAGGCGGCGGGTTCGCCGTCGAAGGCGTGAGCAGAGGTAGGGCCATGATCCCGCTCGCTCTCGCCACTATGTCGCCAGGGCATCTGCTGGTGCTGGGTGCATCTGTCGGTGCGATGGCCACCGCCTGCGCGTTTATCGCGCTCCATGCGTATCACATGGCGAGGGAAAGCTGACGTGGCGCGCGTCCTCGTATGTCTCGATGAAGTTCCGGACCCGCTGGGCGAGTGCCAGCAGGTCGCATGGATGGAACAGCCCGGCGTGTTGCCGCCGTTGAGCATCGAGGACGCGCAGGCGATTTCGTTTTTGGCTCTGCTGGCATGGGCGACGGTTGGTGCCGCGCTCCTGATCCGCAAAGCCACCTAGACCCCGGCATGTCGCCGGTACAACCGCCCGAAAGGAGGGCATCATGATGATGAACGTGAAGGAAAAGGCGGCGACGGCCTACGGTCGCACCAAGGCTCTGGCGGGCAAGGTGGCCGCCGGTGCCGCCCTGGCCAGCATGTCGGCCCTGTCGTTCGCGCAGTCGACGGTGCAGGCCGACATCGAGGCCGTCATCGACGAGCAGAAGACCATCGCCCTGGCGGTGGTCGTGGCCGGTACCATCGCCGCCCTGGCGATCAAGTACTCCAAGCTGGTCCGCCGCGCGTAAGCGGCAACTGTGCCCGGCTGTGTAATGCAGCCGGGCTTTTTCGGAGCGGGGAAGTGGACGATTTCGCAGGCTGGATCGTGCTGGGGATCAACCTGGTCACGGCGTGGATTGCTGTGCAGGTGTTCCGATGAACTGGCGTCTCATCTTCGCCAATGCCATTGCGCGCCGAGTGGCCTACGTGCTGGTTGCTGTGGTGCTGGCGTGGGTTGGGCTGGGTGATGCCCGCGCGCAGTCGTTCCCGGACTGCTTGAATCCCGACGTTTCCTATGCGGTGTGTCCCGATCGTGCATCGGCTGATGCTGGCGCGAGGGCGTATACAGAAAAGAGGTTGAGCACAGCGCCGGGTGCAAGGGCGTGCCTCATCAAGGACACTTGGGACGGCACTACCGGGCGGGTGGAATACGCGCATAGCAGTTATACAGGCACTGAATCTGTTTGCCCGCCACTCGGTGTTCCGCAGAAAAAGGGTGCACGCTCGTTCGCGGTCGAATGCGTTGATGGAACGTGGAATCCTGACACAAGGACGTGTGACGGCTGCGCCAGTAAGCCTTATCTGGGTGCGGGCGCATGGTCGAACGTGCAGGGCGGCAAGATGTGCAAGGACTCCTGCGAATACGAGGGCGGCACTTCGCCCGGCGGCGGTGTCGGCGTCTGTTTCGATATGGTGGTTGACGGCCAAAGCTATACGTATTGCAGCGGCTGGGGTCCTACCGGCTCGCAATGCACCGTGGATGGGCCCGGGGGATTCCCTGGTATCCCCAGCGAGGCACCGCCGGACAGCGACGGCGACGGCACCAGCGACGATTTCGACAGTGCGCCGAATAACCCGGGGCGTGGTGGTTCTGGGCCGGATGGGGAGCCGACGCAAGAGGACGGCGATTGTGGCGGTATTGGTCAGCCGGAGTGTGGCGCGCTCGGTTCCGGAAGTGGCAATGGCAACACCAGCGGCGGCGGCGGGGACTGCAACACGCCACCCAGCAGCACGGGCGATCCGATCCTCGCGCAGATCGCATTTCAGACCTGGGCCACGCGCTGCGCTGTGGAGGGAAATGCAAACGCTGGCCCGGGTAGTGGTTCCGGCGACGGCGGGGAGGGTTTGCTCGATCAGTTGCGCGCAGAGGCGGCGGGTCTTGATCAGTCTCTAGGCGAGGGCGACGCGGACGCGGCATGGATCGAGGGGCCGACGACATTGGACCTCGATACGGGCGGCCTGGGCATCGGTGGCACGTGTCCTGCGCCGCCTACGGTGAACGGCTTCAGCATCGACCCCGACGGCAATCTGTGCATGCTGGTGCAGATTATCGGGGCGCTGGTGCTCGTCGGCGCGTACGTGCACGCCGGGTATATCATCGGGAGGGCGTGACGTGCTGTCATTGCTTGGGACGCTGATCGCGGGAATCATGGCCGCGCTGTCGCGGCTGTTCGGGTCGCGCTTGGGCGGGTGGGTCGGCACTGCGATGGTGGCGCTCGGCATCGCCTGGGTGACCAATGAGGCGGTGGTCGAGCCTGCCAAGCAGGATGCCCTGAACGCGCTGTCGGGGATGCACGCAGTCGCGCTTCAGTGGGTGCTGGTCGCGAACTGGGACCAGTACATCACGATAGTGTTGAGCGCCTATGCAGCCAGCGGTGTCAAGCGGGCGATTCTGGCGAAGCGCAGATGATTCGGCTATTCACTGGCAAACCGGGGCACGGGAAATCGAATCACGCGGTTTCGGTCGCACTGCGTGAGATTCGCGAGGGCCGCGCCGTCTACGTCTCCAACGTTAACGGAATGCGCATTCCTGGCGCTATTCCGTTCGAAGACCCGCGCCAATGGCAGGAGTTGCCGGCAGGCGCGTTGCTGATCGTCGACGAGGCGCAGCGGTTCTGGCGAGCGACTCGCACGGGCACGGTGTCGCCTGAGGTGTACGCGATGGAAACGCACCGTCACCTCGGAATCGATCTCCTGCTGATTACGCAAGACCCGCTCTATCTGGTGAAGCATCTGCGGGGTCTGGTCGGGGAGCACGTGCACCACGTGCGCCGTTCAAAGGGCGTGGTTCAGACGTTCACGTGGGGCAACCGATGCAGCGAGTCACCGGAGTCTCCATCTGAGCAGGAGGTGGCCGAACAGGGTCTGTTCACACTGGACGCCGAGGCGTTTCGGTACTACGAGTCGACCGAGCAGGACACACATCGTCCGAAGCTGCCGCGCAAAGTGTGGTTCATCGGCGGCGCGCTGGTGTTGGTCCTGGCCATGTTCACCATCGGGCCGAGCGTGCTAAAACGGGTGACCATTGGCAAATCGACCGCTGAGACAGGAGGACCGCCGCCGCAGGCGTCGGGCCTCCTGTCGGCCGTCGCTGGCCGGGGTCGCTCGAGTTCGCCCGCATCCGTCGAGGAGTACGTTGCACGGCAGGCACCGCGCGTCGTCGGTGCGCCCTGGTCCGCGCCGCTGTTCGATGAGCGCGCGGCCGCGTCCGACCCGCAACTGTTCTGCATGCTGTCGCAGCCTGGCCACGACGCGGACGGCAGCTATCGGGAAAACTCTTCGTGTACCTGCATCACTGAGCAGGGCACGCGATACCGCATGGAATTGCAGGCGTGCGCGCAGCACGCGCGCTCGGGTGGCGTGTACAACCCGTTCCGGATGCCACAGCAGCAGCTACAGCAGCCACAGCAGCCACAGCAGTATCCTCCCCAGGCGGCACAGGCGGGCCTACAGCGCGCACCTGTCGCCATGCCGACATTCGGCGGTGGGGATGTCGGTACGGGTCCGCGCCCTGGCGTAGATCCGACCTTTGGCACGATGACGCGCCCGGCGATGTAGCATGCGCTCCGAGGTTCGGGGGTGTAGGGGGCAGCGCCCCCTACGGATGCCAGGGCACGAGGGGGTCGGCAGCCGGTCGGTCCCTCTGACCTGACAGGGAGATTTGCCGCCCACCTGGCGCGGTTTATCCGCCGCTTGTGGCTTCAGGGGGCAATCGGTGGTGCAGATTCATCACTGCACCCCTGCCGACCCGCTTTTCACGCCGTGATCTGGCCGCGTCGCGGCGCTTTTCGTGGGCCTGACGCCACAGCAGCCCGCGCATACGCTCCGGGCTGATCCGGTCGCCGTCCGGGGAGACGAGTTCTCGGCCAGCCATGCGCCAGCCGGCCCACGGTCCGCCCAGGTGCTGGCGGTTGTAGATCAGGCGTTCGTAGTGCGCGGCGGCGCATGGGTTCGGGCACGGCTGGCCAACCGGCCAGCAGGGAGGTCGATGCGTCATACCGTCTTGGCCTCGATGCTGGAAGGTGGCAGTAGCAAAGCAACCTGCATGCCAATCCAGCGGCGGACCCGGGCGACCCACCGGCGCACGCGATCCGAATTCGCATAATGTCTCAGCTGTCCGTCGCCGGAGTGGCTGAGATCGGCGTTTACGGGGCCAGAAACGACGGGCAGCAGGGCGATGGCGGCGGCGGCGGCGGCTAGACGCTTGGCAATGCGGGTCCAGGTCCGGGCAGCGGGGCCTTTCGCCTGCTCCGCCATCGCCTGAGCCACGAGGGCGTGGGCGTTCTCGCCCAGGTCTAGCGCCATCTTCTCGATCACGTCGGCGTCGGCG
>DATGNX010000087.1:0-80361 GCA_035306485.1 Burkholderiaceae bacterium | reverse complement strand
TCCGCATATTGCCACTTCAACGCACGGACGAGGCCTGGCAAAAGGAAGGTGTGCTGGGCGCAAATCCTTTCTCAGGCGCGGAGGGAACAGGCGGGAGGCGAGCGACTTCGAAGCCGCCGAGGCGCAGGCACTGGACAGAGGAGAAGGCCGCCGCTGTCTGAGCGCCGTTTACGGCGCGAGTTCGGCGGCCGCTCTGTCCAGGGGTGGAGACGAGGGGAGTCCGAAGGACCGGCTGAGGGAGCCGCAGCCCGCCTGCTCCCTCTGCGCCCTTAAGAACTCTTCAGCCGCAGCAAGACGCATCAGCCGCAGCAAGACGCATCAGCCCCCGCAATCAGCGCTTCAACTTCGCGAACGCCGCCGCCATCGCGCCCGTCGGCTCCGGCGCTGCACCACGGCCATTCCCGCCGTTGCGCCGATCTCCACCCTGACGACCACGTCCGCCTCGGCCAGCATCCGCATCCCCGCCACCCCGGCGTACCGGCGCCGAATCATCGTTCAAACGCATCGTCAGACCAATACGCTTGCGGGCAACATCGACTTCCTGGACCTTCACCTTCACCGTCTGGCCCACGCGCACCACGTCGCGCGGATCCTTCACGAACGTCTCCGACAAGGCGGAAATGTGCACCAGCCCGTCCTGATGCACCCCCACGTCCACGAACGCGCCGAAGTTCGCCACGTTCGTGACCACGCCTTCCAGAATCATGCCCGGGCTCAGGTCTTGAATCGTGTTCACGCCTTCCTTGAACTGGGCCGTCTTGAATTCCGGACGAGGATCGCGGCCCGGCTTCTCCAGCTCCGAGAAAATGTCCTTCACCGTTGGCAGACCGAAACGCTCATCCGTGAAATCGGACGGCGACAGACCCTTGAGCGCGCCTGCCTTGCCCATGACGCTGCGCGCGTCCGCCTGAATGCGCGACAGAATCCGTTCCACCACCGGATAGGCTTCCGGGTGCACCGCCGAGGCGTCCAGGGGGTTGTCGCCCTCGGGAATCCGCAAGAATCCGGCCGCCTGTTCGAAGGCCTTTTCGCCAAAGCGCGGCACCTTCATCAGTGCCTTGCGGTTGGGGAAGGCGCCTGTTTCGTCGCGGTACGCCACAATGTTGCGGGCCAGACCGGCGTTCAGGCCGGAGACCCGCGCCAGCAGCGGGGCCGACGCCGTATTCACGTTCACGCCGACCGCGTTCACGCAGTCCTCGATGACGGCATCCAAGGAGCGGGCCAGTTCGCGTTGATTCACGTCGTGTTGGTACTGCCCGACGCCGATCGCCTTCGGCTCGATTTTCACAAGCTCCGCCAACGGATCCTGCAGACGGCGCGCGATCGAGACCGCGCCACGCAAGCTGACGTCCAGATCGGGGAACTCCTGTGCCGCCAATTCCGAAGCAGAATAGACCGACGCGCCAGCCTCCGACACCATGACGCGCGTCAGGCCGAGTTCCGGATGCCGTTGCTGCAGATCGGCGACCAGCTTCTCCGTCTCGCGCGAGGCGGTACCGTTACCGATGGCCACCAGCTCGATCTTGTGGCGGCTCGCCAGTGCAGCCAGCGTGCGCAGGCTGCCTTCGCGATCCTTGCGAGGCTCGAAGGGAAAGATCGTAGCCGTGTCCAGCAGCTTCCCCGTCGCATCAATCGCGCACACCTTGACGCCCGTACGAATGCCGGGGTCCAGACCGAGCACAGACTTCGGGCCGGCCGGCGCGGCAAGCAGCAGGTCTTTCAGATTGGCCGCAAATACGCGGATTGCTTCTTCTTCAGCCGATTCGCGCAGTCGTGTAATGAACTCGGTTTCGAACGCGGTGAGCAACTTGACGCGCCACGTCCAGCGGCAAACGTCGCCCAGCCAGCGCTCGCGGGCCGGCGCCTGCGCGTCGAATCCGGCGTCCAGTCCCAAATGCGTAGCGATACGCTCCACGCAGGGATGCGGAGTGAGAGCCTCAAGCTCCGGTTCCAGGCCTACCCTCAGGTCGAGCACACCTTGCTGTCGACCCCGTAGCAGCGCGAGGACGCGATGCGAGGGCAGGGTGCGCAGCCGTTCGCTGAAGTCGAACCAGTCGCGGAAGTTGGCGCCTTCTTCTTCCTTCCCTTCGACCACCTTCGCATGCAGCAGGCCCGTGCTCCACAGATAGTCGCGCAGACCGGCCAACAGGTCTGCGTCTTCGGCATAGCGCTCGGCCAGGATGTCGCGGGCACCGTCCAGGGCTGCCTTGACGTCGTTGATGTTGGCTTCCGGGTTCAGATACGTTTGTGCCAGCTCTGCGGGATCGCAGCCGCGTTCCGCGATGATCGCATCGGCCAATGGCTCGAGCCCCGCTTCACGGGCAATCTGGGCCCGCGTCCGCCGCTTCGGTTTGTATGGTGCGTAGAGATCTTCCAGGCGTTGTTTGGCATCGGCGGCCTCGATTTCGGCCTGGAGTTCCGGCGTCAGCTTGCCTTGGCTATGAATGGATTCCAGGATCGCTGTGCGGCGACTTTCCAGTTCGCGTACGTAGATGAGGCGCACTTCCAGATTGCGCAGCACGGTGTCATCCAGCCCGCCGGTCACTTCCTTGCGGTAGCGCGCAATGAAGGGCACCGTGGCGCCTTCGTCCAGCAATTGCACAGTGGCAGCGATTTGGGCCGGCCGTACGCCCAGTTCGCCGGCCAGCAGCTGAATGATGCGCTCGGGGTTCGACGAGAAATCCGGCGTGGCGACCGGCGTATCGGTGATGGTGGAAGTCATTTCTTTGATCAGGTATTGCATTAACCGGGACGGCGCATTTTGCCACAAGGCGATTTGGCGGTCCGTTACCGGAGTTATGATTCTGCAATGTTCGCCCTAGACCTCGACCACATTTTTTCCGCCGAAGGGCCGTTGGCTGCCGCAGCACCCGGCTATCGCCCGCGCACCGCCCAGATTGAAATGGCACGCGCCATCGAATCGGCTATTCGGGATCGGGCGACGCTGGTCGCGGAAGCCGGAACCGGCACGGGAAAGACCTGGGCCTATCTGGTGCCGGCCTTTGTCAGCGGCGTAAAGGTCCTGGTTTCCACGGGTACACGCACGCTGCAGGATCAATTATTCCGCCGCGATCTTCCGCGTCTGCGCAAGGCGCTGGAACTGCCGATCACCATCGCTTTGCTCAAGGGTCGTGGCAACTATGTCTGTCACTATCATCTAGAGCGGTTGCAGCAGGACGACCGTGCCCTGCGTTCGCGCAGCGAAGTCGCGCAGTTGCGCGCGATCACGGTCTTCGCGGGAAGAAGCCGAACGGGCGATCGCAGTGACCTGGCGGAGGTGCCCGAAGATGCCGACATTTGGAACCGCGTCACCTCCACGCGCGAGAACTGCTTGGGGCAGGAATGCCCTCATGTGAAGGACTGCTTTCTCCTGAAAGCGCGCCGTCAGGCCCAGGAGGCCGACCTCGTAGTGGTGAACCATGCGCTGTTCATGGCGGATCTGGCGTTGCGGGAAGAGGGCATCACCGATCTCTTGCCTACCGTCGATCTGGTGGTCTTCGACGAAGCGCACCAATTGCCCGACGTCGCGACACGGTTTCTGGGGACCAGCGTGTCCGCACACCAATTGCTGGACTTTAGCCGTGCAATGGAGGCCGCAGGGTTGGCCTACGCGCGCGAATCCACCAACTGGACCGAGGCGGCGCGCGCTGTGGAAACGGCCACGCGCGAACTACGACTGGCCTCCGCCGAGGTCTCGCGCTTGCCGGGTCAGAAGGCCACCTTCCATGCGATTCCCAACGCCGAGACGTTCGATGCGGCACTCGACACCTTGCTTCAGTCGCTGGACCGAGCGGTGGCACTGCTGAACGTGGTGGAAGAAAAGCATCCTGACCTCGCGGCGGCTGCCCGAACGGCGATCGAACTCAGAGCGCGGCTCTTTCAGTGGTCCCAGCCGGATCGCGAGGGTCACGATGCGCTGGCCGATAGTCGCACCGAAACCGGCGAGGCAGTGCGTTGGCTGGAGCAGGGCACACACCATCTGCGATTGCACAGTGCGCCGCTGTCCGTCGCCAAGATATTCTCCCGTTACCGTTCGAAGGAACAGGCGTGGGTGCTGACGTCAGCCACGCTTTCGGTGAACGGCGATTTTGGGCACTTCACTCGGGAGCTGGGCTTGTGGGAGGCGCGCACTGCCCGTTGGGAATCGCCGTTCGACTACGCGAACCAGGCGCTGCTTTGCGTGCCGTCGGGCTTGCCCGAGCCGCATTCACGCGAGTTCAACACGCAGTTCGCGGAAATGCTGGTGCCTATGATTCAAGCCAGTCCAGGAGGCGTGCTGGTCTTGTGCACCACCTTGCGCTCGGTCGATCACTTGGCGGACCTGCTTGAAGAACATTTTGAAGATCATGGCATCGAGCGCCTGTTGCTCAGGCAGGGCGAGCAATCGCGTCGCGTCTTGCTGGAGCGCTTCGCGGCGGCCGGGGACGCCGTGCTGGTAGGTAGCGCCAGCTTCTGGGAAGGCATCGATGTGCCGGGCGACGCGCTCACGCTGGTGGCCATCGACAAGCTGCCGTTTGCCCCGCCCGACGATCCCGTACTTGAGGCGCGGCTGCGTGCCTGTCGCGAACGCGGCGGCAATCCGTTCATGGAATATCAGCTGCCCGAGGCCGCCATCGCCCTGAAGCAGGGCGCGGGTCGCCTGATCCGAACCGAGCAGGACTGGGGCGTACTGTTGGTGGCCGACGCGCGCATGGTCGAGAAGCGCTACGGGCGACTGCTATGGAGAGGCTTGCCGCCCTTTACTCGTACCCGCGACGTGACAGAAGTGCGCCGCTTCCTGGAACGAAAACAGGCCCCGCAGGGCCTGTGTGAGCAAGAAGCCGGTTAAGGCTTAGAACCAGTTAACTGGGTTCCAGTAATTCACCGGCTCATCCAGCCCTTGTGTGTAGTACTTGCTGTCTGGGTAGTTCATATCCAGCACGCGCTTGGCGTCGTCGCGCAGTTCTGTAAGGCCCAGCTTGTCGTAAGACATATACATGATGTAGAGGGCTTTCTCTGCGGAGGCCACGCCCTGGAAATCCGTAATCACGGTCTGCGCGCGATTGGCGGCGGCGACATAGGCACCGCGGCGGTAATAGTATTCCGCGACGTACACCTCGTTGCGGGCAATGGTGTCCACCAGCCAGGTCAGGCGCTTGCGAGCGTCCGGCGCATAGCGGCTGTCAGGGTAGCGGGACAGAAGCTGGTTGAATGCTTCGTACGACTCGCGCAGGCCTTTCGGATCGCGCTCGGCGGGATCCTGGTTGGTGAAGCGGCTGAATGTGGCGCTGGGCGGAGTGAAGGTGATCAACCCCTTCAGGTACAGCATGTAGTCACTGCCAGGGTGATTGGGATACTGCTGCTCGAAGCGGTCGATCGCGGCGAGAGCCTGTTCAGGCTCGTCGTCCTTCCAGTTGACGTACGCCTGGTCAATGAGGGCTTGCTGGGCATGAACACCGAAGGGATAGCGAGCTTCCACGCTTTCTAGGCGCGTGCGCGCGTCGTTCCAGTTGCCTGCGCTCATGGATTCGCGAGCATCCTGGTACAGGCGTTCGGCGCTCCAGCCCGCGGTTGGGTCCTTCTCGGGTTTAATCGTGCCGCAGCCGGCAACGATGCCAACCATGGAAAGCATGACGGCCGCATGGCGAAGGCGACGCAAGGCGGTGGAAGGGATCGATGTCACGTAAGCATCCTCGGTGTTAGCATAGCCGGACAATTATATGATCGAACATCATGTGTGAGCACGAACCTCTGGAATACAAGCTGGGCGTCACTGAAGTACCAGACAGACTCGATAAAATCCTTGCGCGTTTGTTGCCCCAGCATAGCCGCAGCCGCCTGCAAGGTTGGATAGAAGAGGGACACGTGCTGTTGAACGGCCGTGCGGCGAAGGTGAAGCAGGCTGCCGGCCCGGGAGACGTAATTACTGTTCATCCGCAAACTGCGCCGGAGGACCGCGCCTTCACGCCGCAAGCTGTCACATTCGGCGTGGTAGCGGAGAATCAACAATGGATCGTCGTCGACAAGCCGGCAGGCCTGGTCACCCACCCCGGCGCGGGGAACTGGGAAGGTACGCTGCTGAACGGGCTGTTGTATCGGTATCCGGAACTCGCGCGTGTCCCCAGAGCCGGTATCGTGCACCGGCTCGACAAAGACACTTCCGGTGTGATGGTGGTGGCTCGTACTGAGGAAGCGCAGACGCATCTGGTGCGCCAGCTACAAGCCCGCACAGTGCATCGCGAGTATCTCGCTCTGGCACATGGGCGGCTCGAAGGCAGCGGCACCGTTGATCGTGAAATCGGCCGTGACCCTGCCGTGCCGGTGCGCATGAGCGTCGAGCGGCCCATCGCGCCCAAGCCCGCCATCACGCATTATCAATCTCTGCGTCATGGACGGGCCGGCGACGCCGGACCGGTCACCGAAGCCGTATGCCGCCTGGAAACGGGTCGCACGCACCAGATACGTGTGCACTTGGCGAGCCTGCGGCATCCTCTTGTGGGCGATGAACTCTACGGGGGCCGAATGATCGCAGGCGCGACTCGGCAAATGCTGCACGCTCGTGCCTTGTCTTTTGACGACCCGGCGGGCACAGGTACGGTTTCCTTTCAGGCGCCGCTTCCCGCAGACTTCGAGGCCGTGATGGCCGGCATTGAATGGGAAACATGAAGGACGATCCGGGTCTACTGCCAATACGGGGCGCCTTATGGCCGGGTGTGCGGTACGGATGCACCACGCGGCATGGCGGGGTTAGCAACGCCCCCTGGGATACCTTCAATCTAGGCATGCATACCGGCGACGCCTCGGATGCTGTGCTCGAGAACCGGCGCCGGCTGACGGCGATCTTGCCGGAGGCGCCGTTCTGGTTAGAGCAGGTGCATGGCATTGACGTCGCCGATGCCGATGCACCGCCTTTGGGTGCTGGCGGGCCCCCACGCGCCGACGCCGCCGTCACGACTCGACCGGGCCGTGTACTGGCGATCATGACCGCCGACTGCGTACCCGTCGTTATCGCAGACGTCCACGGGCGTGCGCTCGGCGTTGCTCATGCCGGCTGGCGGGGTCTAGCCGCAGGCGTACTGGAAGCCACAGTCGCTGCGTTGAGATCACGGTTGCCGGATGCCGCCGCATGGCGGGCATGGGTTGGACCGTGCATCGGCCAGGCGCGCTTCGAAGTAGGAGATGAGGTGCGTTGCGCATTCGTCGATGACGACGGTGCCGCCTCCCAGTACTTCACGGCTGGCGTCGTACCGGGCAAGTGGCTGGCTGACCTTGCCGGGCTCAGCTTTCACTGTTTGGCGAAGATGGGCATACAGCACGTCGAACGCTCAGGGTTGTGCACGTACGAGCGGGCCGATCTCTTCTATTCATACCGGCGCGAGTCCACCACAGGCCGTATGGCGACCATTGCATGGCTGGAGGGCCGACCGGCCTAGCAGAATTGTCGGTTTGGCATGTCGAACGGTCCCGACTTACCCTGATTGACACTGTCCCCTTTGCATTCCACCATAGAGCAAAGATCCCGATTCTTACCGGATGTATCATCGTGAACGCTTCGTTCCCTCCCGCCTGGCCCGGGCACATCAACGTGGCGTCGCACACCCTCGCCGAAATTCACGCCGAATTCACACGAGAGTACACGTCGTTGCTCGAACAGGCTCGCAACGGTACGTTGCCGGCGCCTGCAGACAAGCGTTTTGGAGCGGCGGCCTGGTCGGCAAATCCGTTTGCGCTGCTGAACGCCCATATCTGGCTTCTGTCCGTTCGGGCCATGCATCGAATGGTGGACGCTGCTCAGGTTTCCGAATCGCAGCGTAATCGCTTGCGCTTCTCTGTTATGCAATGGCTTGAAGCCACTGCGCCGAGCAATTTCGTGCTCACCAATCCCGAAGTTCAGCAACTCATGCTGGAGACCAGCGGCCAATCCCTGGCGCGCGGCCTTCGCAATTTGTTGGACGACGTCGGTCGCGGGCGCATGAGCCAGACAGACGAATCCAGTTTTGAACTGGGGCGCAACGTGGCGGTTACGCCGGGGACGGTGATTTATCAGAATCCGCTGTTCCAGCTAATTCAGTACGCGCCGCTTACCGACCGGGTCTATACGCGTCCCCTGGTGATTGTGCCGCCCTGTATCAACAAGTACTACATTCTCGATCTGCAGCCGGAGAACTCCTTCGTACGTCATGCCGTGGAGCAGGGTCATACGGTGTTTCTGGTGTCGTGGCGAAATCCACTGCCGTCCGATACTGATGCCTCCGAGCAGGCCACCTGGGCCGATTATCTCAATGAAGGTGTGCTGCGCGCTCTGGAAGTAGCGTCGGACGTCACGCGCCAGCCGCAAGTCAACGCCCTGGGTTTCTGCGTAGGCGGAACGCTTCTGGCTTCCGCCCTTGCGCTTGCCCATGCGCGCGGCCAGCGGCCCGTGGCATCGCTCACTTTGCTGACGACGTTGCTCGATTTTTCGGACACGGGCGTGCTCGATGTCTTCGTGGACGAAGTCCATGTGCGGATGCGCGAACAGCAGCTGGCCCAGGGCGGGCTCATGACGGCTCGCGAACTTTCCACTACGTTCTCGTTCCTGCGTCCCGGGGAGCTGGTCTGGAACTATGTGGTCAACAATTACCTGAAGGGCATTACGCCGCCGGCATTCGACCTTCTTTATTGGAATGCGGACGGTACCAATCTGCCCGGGCCGTTCTTCACCTGGTATCTCCGAAACACCTATTTAGAGAACAATCTCTGTAAACCGGGCAGGATGCAGATCGACGGCCAGGGAATTGATTTCGGCACGCTCGACATACCGGCCTATGTGTTCGCTTCGCGCGAAGATCATATCGTCCCTTGGAAATCGGCTTACGCGTCCTGCGACCTCCTCATTGGTCCGCGGCGATTCGTGTTGGGCGCGTCGGGTCACATTGCAGGCGTCATTAATCCGCCGGCCAAGAAACGTCGCAACTATTGGTCGGTGGCACACGATCTTCCAGCCGGCAAACCGGCCCCCGACGCTCAGGCATGGCTGGATTCCGCCTCGGAAACATCCGGCAGCTGGTGGGGGGACTGGGCGCAGTGGTTGGCACAGCAAAGCGGAAGCCTGCGCAAGGCACCGGCCCGCCCGGGTAATACCCGTCACAAGGCCCTGGAGCCGGCGCCGGGCGCGTATGTTAGGGTAAGAGCGGTCTAGCCACGAGGCTTGTGGAACTGCCAGGCAAGCATACTTAAACTCAGGAATGGGAGATCACCCAAATGAAAGGAAAAATCGCTTACGTGACCGGTGGTATGGGCGGCATTGGGACCTCGATCTGCCAAGGGCTGGCGGACCAGGGGTTCACGGTGGTGGCCGGCTGCGGGCCCAGTCGGAATTTTCAGGCTTGGCTCGACGAACAGGCGGCTAAGGGGTATACCTTCCACGCATCGGTGGGCAATGTGTCCGACTGGGACTCCACCGAAGCGGCGTTTCGTAAGGTGTTGGATGAAATCGGGCCGATCGATGTCTTGGTGAATAACGCGGGCATCACCCGAGACGGTCTCTTTCGCAAAATGAGCCTCGACGACTGGCGCGCCGTGATGGACACCAATCTGAATAGCCTGTTCAACGTGACCAAGCAGGTCATCGAGGGCATGGTCGAACGGCAATGGGGCCGCATCATCAACATCAGCTCGGTGAACGGCCAGAAGGGCCAGTTCGGCCAGACCAACTATTCCACCGCCAAGGCAGGCATTCACGGTTTCACCATGGCGCTGGCGCAGGAAGTGGCCGGTAAGGGCGTGACGGTCAATACGGTGTCGCCCGGTTATATCGGTACCGAGATGGTCCGCGCCATTCGCCCCGACGTCTTGGAAAAGATCGTCGCCACCATTCCGGTCAAACGCCTGGGTACGCCGGAAGAAATTGCGTCCATCGTGTGCTGGCTGGCTTCGGAAAACTCCGGCTTTGCCACGGGCGCTGATTTCTCGCTTAATGGCGGCCTGCATATGGGCTAAGCCAGGGCTCCTTTTTCGGCGAACGCAGCTCGTCAAACCGGGCTGCATCCCGTTTTAACGTTTCGGCTTCTGTCATGACGCAAACCCAATCTACACCCGCTGTACGCCTTATTAAAAAGTATCCGAACCGCCGGCTGTACGACACGCGCAGCAGTGCTTACATCACGCTGGTGGATGTCAAGCAACTGGTGCTTGATAACGAAGTCTTCCAGGTGGTCGACGCGAAGTCGGGCGACGACCTGACACGCAGCATTCTGCTTCAGATCATTCTTGAAGAGGAAACAGGCGGGGTGCCGATGTTCTCCGCCACCGCTTTGTCCCAGATCATTCGTTTCTACGGGAATGCCATGCAGGGGGTGATGGGCACTTTTCTGGAGAAAAACATCCAGACGTTCATGGAGGTACAGGATCGCATGGCCGAGCAGTCCAAAGGCCTATATGGTCCGCACTTCGGGCCAGAGGCTTGGACACAGTTCATGAGCGTGCAGGCTCCTGTCCTGCAGAACATGATGAACAGCTACATCGATCAAAGCAAAAATCTGTTCGTGCAGATGCAGGACCAGATGCAAGACCAGACCCGGGGGATGTTCAACGTGTTTCCGTTCGGCGCTCCGCCGTCGGACACGGACAAGTCCCGAGGCTAGTCGGCCAACGGGGCCTCTCGGTAGGGGGCATGCGCTTCCAGCTGATCAATATACTCGTCCAGTAGCGGCGTTTCGCGCTGGAGGAAATCCGCGATGGCGGGCCGGAAGACGGGATCATCGATCCAATGTGCGGACCAGGTCTGCACCGGCAGTAAACCGCGGGCCAATTTGTGTTCGCCCTGCGCTCCGCCCTCGAATACCCGTATTCCCTGAGCGATCGCATATTCGATGCCTTGCATATAGCAGGTCTCGAAATGCAGGCCGGGAACATATTCTGTGCAGCCCCAATAGCGGCCATATAGTCGGTCTCCGTGGCGGATATTCAATGCGGCGGCAATAGGGATGCCGCGTCTCTCTGCCAGTACGACGACCAATGCGGACGGCAGCCTGTCGTGTAGCCGTTCGAAGAAATCCAGGTTGAGATAGGGCGCATGCCCATGCTCAAGGTACGTCTGTACGTAACACAGGTAAACGTAGCGCAGCGTGGCGTTGTCGATTTCCCGGCCCGTCAGCCATCGGAACGTGATGCCCGCTTCTTGAAGCCGCCTTCGTTCTTGTCTGAGCTTCTTGCGTTTGGGTTGGGTAAGGGCGGCCAGAAAGGCCGCGAAATCCGCGTACCCGCGGTTATGCCAGTGGAACTGTACGTTGCTGCGAAACAGCATTCCCGCCTTGCGCAAGGCGGGAATGTCGTCGTCGTCCGGAAACAGGATGTGCAGGGACGAATAGCCGCCTTCACGCAAAAGCCGTTGTGCCGCCGCCAACAGCAGTGAGCGGTCATTCTGGTCACGCGCTAGCAACCGCGGCCCGGGTACAGGAGTAAACGGAATTGCGCACACGAGCTTCGGGTAATAGTCCATGCCGTAATGTGCATAGGCATTAGCCCATACCTGATCGAATACATATTCGCCGCGGGAGTGATGCTTCGCATACAGCGGCATGGCCGCACGCAAGACGCCGTCTCTAAACAGCGCAAGGTGCCGAGGAGACCAGCCGGTGCGCGGAACCGCACAATGTGTGGCTTCCAGCGATTCCAAATAGGCGTGGGAAAGTAGGGGGTGATTGTGTGTCAGCGCATCCCAATGCGACGCGGGAACGGCGGACAGCGTGTTTAGACAGGTGATCTCGACATTCACTTGAAACCGGGCCTCCGCGTTACCTGCCCATTCGAACATGAGCGTCACGACCGGTCAACGTGAAACAGTGTCGTGCAGCGGCAACTGCGCCCCGGTTTTTCTGTGCGCAGTTCATAAAGCGCTTGCCTGTGTACCGCGCGAATGTTGTAATGTAACTAGCAATGCCAGTTGGCGGCATTTCGTGCATTTGCATTGATCGCCGCGTCGCTTGTCCTTCAAGCCGCAAGCTGCCGAATACCCGGCAGACCCCTACTGGTTCGGGTGAAGTCCACGGCGCAAAGGTTGCCCAATTCGCCCATCGCAATACAGCGCAATACATAGAACAAATAAGGGCTCGCCAGGCTGCGCCTGCGGCGATGAGCCGTATGGCGATACGTTCGCATAGCGATACCTCAGCGATACCTATTTATTCCAATGCTCAACGCAAAAACAAAACGGGCCGATCCACACTGGGATTCGGCCCGCCTTAAACGGAATTCTTGGGGAATCCCGGAAATTCTGGTTGCGGGGGCAGGATTTGAACCTACGACCTTCGGGTTATGAGCCCGACGAGCTGCCAGACTGCTCCACCCCGCGTCTGAGAGAAAAAGATCTTAACCTGGCTGCATGCTTTATGCAAGCCTAGAGCAAAACTTAGCGATGACTGAAGGCGAGACCCTACGTATCCTCGAAACCGCGCTATTATGTGCGGATCAGCCCATGTCTTTGTCCGAACTGCGCAAGCTTTTCACTACAGAAGAAGTCGGGACGGACGATCTGCGGCGCTTGCTGGCGCTGCTGCAACTGGATTGGAAAGATAGGGGTCTTGAACTCGTGAACGTTGCGACCGGGTGGCGCTTTCAAAGCCGCCCTGAAATGCAGCGTTACCTGAGCCGGCTCGACCCCGTGCGGCCTCCCAAGTATTCGCGAGCTGTTCTCGAAACCCTGGCTATTATTGCCTGGCGTCAACCGGTCACCCGTGGAGATATCGAAGATATCCGCGGCGTCACTGTGTCGACCCAGATCGTCCGCACGCTCGAAGAGCGCGGCTGGATCGAAGTGCTTGGCTATCGGGATGCACCGGGAAGACCGGCCCTGCTGGGTACGACACATCAGTTCCTTGATGACCTTGGCTTGAAGTCCCTGGACGATCTGCCTCCGCTTTCCGAGGTCGATGCCACCCAGGCGTTGGCTGGCTTGGCTTTTGACGCCGAACCGGAAGCGACTGAAGAACCCGCCGCCGATACATCTGCCGAACCGGCGTTGGACATGCAGGCCGCCGCGGCTGATACGAATGAAACTTACGGAGTACCTGAACGAAATGAGTAATACGAACGAGACTTCGGCTCCGCGCCTCGAGTCCCACGACTCGCCGGCACCCGTCGCTGCCTCTTCGGCCGGCGAGACAGACGGCGCCACAGCGAAGACACGAGGCCCCGGCCGCAAGTTGCGCACGCCTTTCCGGCGCCGCCGTGCCGAAGGCGCCCCCGATACAACGCAAGCGTCTACTGATCCCGCGTCGGAGGCTTCATCGGAGTCCGGTGAGTCGGCGCAGCGGCCAAAGCCGGCTCGCGCTCGCAAGACTGCTGCATCGGGGCGGCGCAGAAAGCCCGCTGCTAGCGGCGACGCAGCCCAGGTCGACACTTCGGTGTCCCAGGCTGTATCCGGCGCCGGCGATACGGCAGATGTCGCGGCTCCGACAGGGGCACCAGCAAAGCAAGGTTCGAAGTCTCCTCGTCAGGCAAAGGGTCGCCGCCGCACCGGCGGGCCGGCCGATACTACAGGCAGCGACAAAGAAGCCGAACTCGCTTTGTCTTACCTGGAGCGCAGCGCTGCGCTGCCGCAACGGCTCGACAAATACCTGAATAGCGAGGCGTTGGCGCCCAAACTGCACAAGGTGCTGGCGGAAGCGGGCATTGGGTCTCGCCGTGAAATGGAGGAACTCATTATTGCGGGACGCGTTTCCGTCAACGGCGAGCCGGCACATATCGGCCAGCGCGTCGGGCCGAACGACCAAGTACGGGTCAATGGCCGACTGATCGCTCGCCCCAATAAGAAAAAGCCGCCGCGCGTCGTGCTCTATCACAAGCCGGCTGGCGAAATCGTCAGCCACGATGATCCGGAAGGGCGCGCGACCGTATTCGCAAGGCTGCCCAAGCTCAAGGTCGGCAAGTGGTTGTCCGTGGGACGGCTGGACCTCAATACGGAAGGCCTGCTGATTCTCACGACGTCCGGCGAGATCGCCAACCGGTTGATGCATCCCCGCTACGGCGCCGAACGCGAGTACGCGGTGCGCGTGCTCGGAGAGCTCGATCAGGAACAGCAACAGCGCCTGGTGAAAGGCATTGAACTCGACGACGGTACGGCGCGCTTCGGCACGCTGGAGTACCTGGGTGGCGAAGGCAGCAATCGCTGGTACCGAGTCACGCTGAACGAAGGGCGCAATCGTGAAGTGCGCCGTATGTTTGAAGCGGCGGGCGTTACGGTAAGTCGTCTGATTCGTACGCGCTTCGGCGAAATCGTACTGCCCCGCAACCTGCGGCGCGGTCGTTGGGAAGAGCTGGATCCGACGCTGGCGCAAGCCATCATGGTTCAGCTCGGGCTTCTTAAAGAAGGCGACGGCGAAGACGGTGGCCGCGGCGAACGACAGCCGATTTCCCACGACAGCGCTTTGCCCCCGGGCTTCGGTACGCCGGAGCGCAATGGCATGAATGGGGCTAAGGTCGGCCGTCGCGGACGAGTCGTTGGCGGACGCGCGGTGAACGGTTCATCGCCCTCCGATCCCTTCGGTAGCGGTCTGTTGATCACCGGCGGTTATGCCAACGGCCACCCGAATGCGCCGACGGACCGCAAGCGCAAGGGGCCGGCCAAAGGCAAGAAACCCGCTGCGGGGCAGGGTCGCAAGCACGGCGCACCCGAAGCCGAGGCACCGCGCCGCGGGCCCGGTGGGCGCAGCGGGGCCAAGGGAAGGCCGGCCAAGACGGGCGGCCAGCCGCGCGGCCGTAGCGCTGGCGGACGCGGTGACGATTGGCAACCGCGCAGCGCCACCGCACATGAGTCGCATCTTGGGAAATTGGGTAAGTTGCGGTGATTGCAGGAAATTTCCCGCGCTTTCTGCTAAAATACACCGCTTTACAGCTATATTGTTTGGTAGATCCGGCGTTCGCCTGGTCTTGCAAGGCGACAATTTAGCGGCACATTTTCGAAGGCGGACCGGATCGGCATCCAGGCTTGCAGGCCTTGGAGTCTCAGCTTGGATACCCCGGATTGCGCGATAACAGTGGGCTGGCTTTGCAGCCCATTTTTTTTGGATTTTATGGCAGCAGAACTATTTGCTCTGACCCAGGAAGCTCTGGTCGGCATGGACGTTGAACTCGTCGATGTCGAACGGGCGCCGGGCGGGCTCTTGCGAGTGACCATCGACCGGTCCGATGGCGTGCGCATTGAAGACTGCGAACGCGTCTCGAAGCACCTGTCCCGGGTGTTCGAGGTCGAAAACGTTGAATACCGCCGTCTAGAAGTCGGTTCTCCGGGCGTCGACCGTCCGTTGAAGACCCCGGAAGATTTCCTGCGTTTCGCCGGAGAACGGGTCGAGATCCGACTGCGTCAGGCAGTCGACAATCGCAAGGTATTTACAGGGCTGCTGCAGGCAACGTCGCAAGTTGATGCATCGGCAGCGAACGAATTCGGCCTCGAATACGAAACTCAATCCGGTGAAACGCAGGTTCTCGGTTTCACGTTCGACGACATCGAGCGCGCCAAACTGGACCCCATCTTAGATTTCAAAGGCAAAAAGCGATGAGTCGCGAAATTCTTCTTTTGGTCGACGCCTTGGCGCGTGAAAAGAATGTGGAACGTGAAGTGGTGTTCGGTGCACTCGAGAATGCGCTGGCCTCCGCCATGAAGAAGCGCTTCAAGGAAGATGCCGATATTCGTGTGTCCATCGATCGCCAAACTGGCGAGCACTCCGGCTTTCGCCGTTGGCTGGTCGTGCCCGACGAGGCCGGTCTCCAAGAGCCCGATCGTCAGGAAATGTATAGCGACGCCCAGGAAATCGTTCCGGGAATTGAAGTCGGCGAGTACATCGAGGAACCGCTGGAGCCGGAAGAGTTCGGACGCATCGGCGCCCAGGCAGCCAAACAGGCAATTCTGCAGCGTATTCGCGACGCCGAGCGCGAACAGGTGCTCAACGATTTCCTCGAGCGCGGTGAAACCATCGTCTCGGGGACTGTCAAACGCATGGACAAGGGCGATATCATTGTCGATACGGGCAAGCTTGAGGCTCGGCTGCCGCGCTCGGAGATGATCCCGCGCGAGAACATCCGCATCGGCGACCGTATCCGTGCGTGGGTGGCTAAGGTCGACCACGCTGCCCGGGGCCAGCAGGTGATTCTGTCCCGTACTGCGCCCGAGTTCATCAAGGAACTGTTCGAAAACGAAGTTCCCGAGATCGAACAGGGGCTGCTGGAGATCAAGGCTGCTGCGCGCGATCCCGGTGTACGCGCCAAAATTGCGGTCGTCGCTTACGACAAGCGCATCGATCCGATCGGGACTTGTGTGGGTATGCGCGGTTCGCGTGTGACGGCCGTGCGTAATGAATTGGGTGGCGAACAAGTGGACATCGTGCTTTGGGCCGATGATCCCGCCGAATTCGTGATTGGCGCCCTGGCGCCGGCGCACGTCGAGTCCATCGTGGTGGACGAAGACAAGCACGCCATGGACGTCGTGGTGGATGCCGAGAATCTGCCGAAGGCCATCGGCGCCCGCGGCCAGAATGTCCGACTGGCTTCCGAGCTGACCGGCTGGCAGATCAACATCATGACGCCGGAAGAAAGCCAGAACCGGCAAGAGGAAGAGCGCGCCGTTCTGCGCGAGACGTTCATTAGCAAACTGGACGTCGACGAGGAGGTGGCCGACATCCTCATCGATGAAGGCTTTACCGGGTTGGAAGAAGTGGCCTATGTGCCGCTGCAGGAACTGCTCGATATCGACGCTTTCGATGAAGAAACCGTCAACGAGCTGCGCACGCGAGCGCGCAACGCCTTGCTGACCGAGGCGATCGCCCAGGAAGAGCGCGTAAACAGCGCGCAGGATCTCCTGGAAATCGAGGGACTGACCCCTGAACTGGTCGCCGTCCTGGCAGAGAACGATATCGTGGATATCGACGGCCTGGCGGAACTGGCAACGGACGAACTGTCCGAGATCACGGGTCTGGGGGCTGAGGAAGCCAGCGAGCTCATCATGAAGGCGAGAGCCCATTGGTTTGATGATGAAGCCTAATCGCGCTCCGGTCCATATTGAACAATAGTAGTTGCAAGCAAGAGAGAGTCGAATGCCGAGTAACACCGTCGCCCAGTTCGCCGACGAACTGAAAATGCCCGCGAACGTACTGCTGGAGCAGTTGCGTGGCGCTGGCGTTGACATCAAATCGGTCGACGACCCCGTCACCGAAGCGGACAAGGCGAAGCTTTTCGAGTCGCTGCGTCGAGCACGTGGGGCGTCGGAAAGCCAGAAGATCACCGTCACGCGACGCCAGACGTCCGAGATCCGTCAGGCCGACGGGTCCGGTCGTTCGCGCACGATCCCTGTGGAAGTGCGTAAGAAGCGGGTGTTCGTCAAGCGCGACACCAGCGAGCTGGCCGCCGAGGCGGCACGCGCCGCGGAACAGGCTCGCGCCGGTGCGCAGGCAGAAGACGCTCTCGAAAAGCAAGCCGCCGAAGCCGTTGCACCGGAGGCGCCTGCGCCTGTCGCTGCGGCTCCGGCTCCCGCTCCGGCAGAGGTCAAGGCACCTGTCGAAGCTTCCAAGCCCGCTGCGCCCGAGACCCCGGTCGTAGAGAAGGCCGCGGTCGAGTCGCCGAAGGAAGAGCCGGCTGCACCGGTTGAAGTCAAGCAGGAGGCGGAGGCTCCGGCCCCCAAGGAAGCAGCGCCTGCTCCGGCTGCCGAGTCCGCGCCCGCTGCTCCTGCTGCAGAAACGGAAGCGCCTGTGGCCGAAGCACCTGCCAAGACGGAAGCGCCCGCTGCCGAACCGGCTGCGCCGGCCCGCGGCAAGGGCCGTCAGGCAACGGCGGGTACTGCAGCCGTTAAGTCGGCCGCTGCTCGCAAGACTGCCGCAGCGGAACCTTCCGCAGCGGATCGCGCTGTCGACGAGGAACGCGAAAAGGCACGCCAGGCTGCTGAAGCCGAGGCGGCTGCTCTGCGCGCCATGTTGAATCGTCCCCGCAAGGTCTTGAAGGCTCCCGAACCGGAAGCCGGCGGGATCTCCGGCACGCTGCACAAGCCGGCCGGCAAGGGCAAGAAAGACGCGAAGCCCGGCACGACCGATACCAAGAAGCCGCTTAAGGCGCCCGAATCCGGTGGTTGGAGCGAGGACAGCCGTGGGAAGAAGCCCGCGGCTCGCGATACCGCGCCCGCTGCACCGGGCCGTGATGGCTGGCGTGCCGGCGGCAAGGGCAAGGGCGGTCGCGGTGGCCGTGGCGGACGCAACGCTCAGCAGGAGCGCCGTGAACCGCAGGTTCAAGAATTCATCGCACGTGAAGTGCACGTGCCGGAAACCATCTCAGTGGCCGATCTGGCGCACAAGATGGCCATCAAGGCGGCCGAGGTCATCAAGCATCTGATGAAGCTGGGCCAGATGGTCACCATCAACCAGGTGCTGGACCAGGAAACCGCCATGATCGTGGTCGAGGAAATGGGCCATACGGCGATTGCCGCCAAGCTGGACGATCCGGAAGCTTTCCTGGACCAGACCGAGGTGGTGGAAGGCGAAGCCCTGCCGCGTGCGCCGGTCGTGACCGTCATGGGTCACGTCGACCACGGCAAGACCTCGCTGCTGGACTACATTCGTCGTACCAAGATCGCATCTGGCGAGGCGGGCGGCATCACGCAGCACATCGGTGCCTATAACGTGAAGACAGATCGCGGCATGGTCACCTTCCTCGACACCCCGGGTCACGAGGCCTTTACGGCCATGCGTGCACGCGGTGCGAAGGCGACCGACATCGTGATCCTGGTGGTCGCGTCGGACGACGGCGTGATGCCTCAGACGCGTGAAGCCATTCACCACGCCCAGGCCGCCAATGTGCCGCTGGTCGTTGCCATCACCAAGATCGACAAGCCCGAGGGCAACCCCGAGCGTGTCAAGCAAGAGCTGGTCGCCGAGCAGGTCGTGCCGGAAGAATACGGCGGCGACGTCCCGTTCGTGGGAGTATCCGCTAAGACGGGCGAAGGTATCGACGACCTGCTCGAGAACGTGTTGTTGCAGGCCGAAATCCTGGAACTCACGGCGCCTGTTGAAGCGCCTGCGAAGGGTCTAGTCATCGAAGCCCGCCTCGATAAGGGACGTGGCCCGGTGGCGACCATTCTGGTGCAGAGCGGTACGCTCAAGCGCGGCGACGCCGTGTTGGTGGGTGCGAGCTTCGGCCGTGTGCGAGCCATGCTGAGCGACCAAGGCAAGAGCGTCACCGAGGCAGGTCCTTCCATTCCGGTGGAAATCCAGGGTCTGACAGAAGTCCCGCAGGCCGGCGACGAACTCATCGCCATGAGCGACGAGCGCAAGGCGCGTGAGATCGCTCTGTTCCGCCAAGGCAAGTTCCGCGACGTGAAGCTGGCACGCCAGCAGGCCGCGAAGCTCGAGTCCATGTTCGAGAACATGGGCGAAGGTACGCAGACTCTTGCGCTGATCATCAAGACCGACGTTCAAGGTTCGCAGGAAGCCCTCGTGCAGTCGCTGGTCAAGCTGTCCACGGACGAAGTCCGCGTACAGGTTGTGCACGCGGCCGTGGGCGGTATCTCGGAAAGCGACGTCAACCTGGCGATTGCCTCGAACGCCGTGATCATCGGCTTCAACGTACGCGCCGAGCAAAGCGCCAAGAAGCTGGCCGAAAGCAACGGCATCGACCTGCGCTACTACAACATCATCTACGACGCCGTGGACGATGTGCGCAACGCGATGTCAGGCATGCTGGCGCCCGAGAAGCGCGAGGAAGTCATCGGCATGGTCGAAATCCGCGAGGTCTACAGCATTTCGCGTATCGGCAACGTGGCAGGGTGTATGGTGCTCGACGGTGTCGTGCGTCGCGATTCGCAGGTTCGCCTGCTGCGCAACAACGTGGTCATCTGGACCGGTGCGCTCGAATCGCTGCGCCGCTTCAAGGACGACGTCAAGGAAGTCAAGCAGGGCTTCGATTGCGGTATCACGCTGCGCGGTAATAATGACATCGAGGTGGGTGACCAGCTCGAGGTCTTCGAGATCCGCGAGATCGCCCGAACCCTCTGATCATCATGGCCCGACACAAGACTCGACAAAACGCGGGACGGAACACGCGGCTTGCCGACCAGATCCAGAAGGATCTGGCCGGCATCATCCAGCGCGAGATCGACGTGTCGCGATCGGGCCTGATCACGCTCACGAGCGTCGATCTTTCGCCCGACTACGCGCACGCGAAGGTCTATTTCACGGTCATCGGCGCGGAACCCGCGACGGCGGCCGCCACGCTGAATGAAAAGGCCGGCTGGTTCCATTCCCTGCTGTTCAAGCTTCTGCATATCCATACCGTGCCCACGCTGCGCTTCATTCACGATGAAGGCATTGTGCGCGGTCTTCACCTGTCTCGGCTCATCGACCAGGCCAACCGCGGCGATCGCTCCGCGGACGACGGTTCGATTCCGCCCGACGACCCCGACGACCTGAACTAGTTTCGGCGCCGGACTCTGCCGCGCGTTGTCGCTCCTGTTTCCTTTAAGGTTCGCGACGACCTCCCATGGTGTCCAGTCCGGCTCACCCCTGGCACACGAATTTGAATACACATACACATCATGCGGGCCTCTAAACGACGAGGACAGTTGATCGACGGTGTCCTACTGTTGGACAAACCGGAAGGCCTGTCCAGCAACCATGCGCTGCAACGCGCCAAGCGTGCGCTGGATGCCCGCAAAGCAGGACACACAGGAACGCTCGACCCCTTCGCCACCGGTCTGCTAATTTGTTGCCTCGGCCGCGCCACCAAGATCTGCGGCACCATGCTCGAGGCAGACAAGTGCTACGAAGCCACGTTGCGATTTGGCGAGGAAACCGATAGCGGCGACCTGACGGGGCATGTGGTCGCACGGGCACCGGCGGACTTCTCCGGCGTGACGCGCGAGGCGCTCTTAGAGGTCTTACCGGCGTTTCGCGGCGAAATCGAACAGGTTCCGCCCATGTATTCCGCGCTCAAGCGCGACGGCAAACCCCTGTATGAATACGCCCGTCAGGGCATTGAGCTGGAACGCCCGCCACGGCAGGTCACCATTCATCGCCTCGAGCTGCTCGATTTCGATGGCATGCAGGCTCGCCTGCTGGTGGATTGCAGCAAGGGCACTTATATCAGGACGCTGGCGCAGGACATTGGCCGTCAGCTCGGGTGCTACGCCCATCTGGTTGCCTTGCGGCGCACTCGGGTGGGGCCCTTCGATTTGTCCAATTCCGTGGGTCTCGAAGCGCTTCAGACCATGGAGCGGCCCCAGGACGTCCTTATTCCATTGAACGCACTACCGGCAGGCCTGATGCCTGCAACTCTTCCACAGAAGGATGAAATATGAAACGCGCATTGCGTAATGTGGCAATCATCGCGCACGTCGATCACGGCAAAACGACGCTGGTCGACCAGCTGCTTCGTCAAGCGGGGACCTTCCGCGACAACCAGCAGATCGCGGAACGGGTCATGGACTCGGGCGATATCGAGAAAGAACGCGGGATCACCATCCTGGCGAAGAATTGTGCGGTGGAATACGAGGGTGTGCATATCAACATCATCGATACGCCGGGACACGCGGACTTCGGCGGCGAGGTCGAACGTGTGCTGTCCATGGTAGACGGCGTGCTGCTGCTGGTGGATGCGGTTGAAGGACCGATGCCGCAGACGCGCTTTGTGACGCGCAAGGCACTGGCGCTGGGCCTGAAGCCCATCGTGGTGGTGAACAAGATCGACCGTCCGGGCGCCCGTCCGGATCACGCCATCAATGCGACGTTCGATTTGTTCGACAAGTTGGGCGCTACCGACGAGCAATTGGATTTTCCCATCATCTATGCGTCGGGCCTGTCCGGGTACGCCGGCCTTACCGATGACGTGCGCAGCGGCGATATGCGTCCGTTGTTCGACGCCATCATCAAGCACGTGCCGCAGCGTGACGATGACGCCGACGGCCCCCTGCAGATGCAGATCATTTCGCTGGACTACAGCAGCTACGTGGGCAAGATCGGCGTCGGCCGCATCAACCGCGGGCGCCTACGTGCCGCCCAGGACGTGGTGGTTCAGTTCGGTCCTGAAGGCAAGCCGTTTAAGGGTCGTGTGAACCAGGTTCTGAAGTTCAAGGGACTCGAACGCGTTCTGGTGGACGAAGCGGAAGCGGGCGACATCGTGCTGATCAATGGTATTGAAGAGATCGGCATTGGCTGCACGCTGATGGACCCGGCCAAGCCCGAACCGCTGCCCATGCTGCGCATCGACGAACCCACGCTCACCATGAACTTCATGGTCAACACCTCGCCGCTGGCAGGGCGGGAAGGCAAGTTCGTGACCAGCCGCCAGTTGCGCGAGCGCCTGGACCTGGAACTCAAGTCGAACGTGGCGCTACGGGTCAACGATACCGGCGACGATACGGTGTTCGAAGTCTGCGGTCGTGGCGAATTGCACCTCACGATTCTGATCGAGAACATGCGCCGCGAAGGATACGAGCTGGCTGTCTCGCGCCCGCGTGTGATGTTCAAGGAAATCGACGGCGTCCGCATGGAACCGTACGAAATGCTGACCGTCGACGTTGAGGACGGCCACCAGGGCGGTGTGATGGAAGAACTGGGTCGTCGCAAGGGCGAACTGCTGGACATGGTGGCAGACGGTCGCGGTCGCACCCGCCTGGAATACCGTATCCCGGCACGCGGCCTGATCGGCTTCCAGAGCGAGTTCATGAACCTGACGCGTGGCACGGGCCTGATGAGCCATATTTTCGACGACTACGGCCCGATCAAGGAAGGCACCTTGGGCGAGCGTCGCAACGGTGTGCTGATCAGCCAGGACGATGGCCAGGCCGTGGCCTACGCACTGTGGAAGCTGCAGGAGCGCGGCCGTATGTTCGTGTCGCCGCAGGATCCGCTGTACGAAGGCATGATCATCGGCATCCATAGCCGCGACAACGACCTGGTCGTGAACCCGATCCGTGAGAAGAAGCTCACCAACGTGCGGGCCTCCGGCAAGGACGAGCATATCGACCTGGTGCCGCCAATCGACCTGACCCTTGAGTATGCCGTCGAGTTCATCGATGACGATGAACTGGTGGAAGTTACGCCAAATTCGATTCGCTTGCGCAAACGCTACCTTCAGGAACATGAGCGCCGCCGCATGGCGCGTGAAGGCAGCTCGGACGCTTAAGCGCGTCGTCCTTCCGCAAAGGCCTGCAAGCCAGATCGGCCCGGTGTAAACCGGGCCGATTTCTTTACTGAACGCTGTCCGCGCTGCTCTCCCGCTCGATAGGCAGGGAAGGTTCTTCGTGCCGGCTGAAGCAGTCGGCGCAGTATGTGTGGATATGCTTCATCACAGCATCCAGATCGTCCGTGACGAAGAAAAGATCCAAATCGTTCTTGCCGATCAAGCCATTGCCCAGCAAATGGCTGCGGATCCAATCGAGTAGGCCCGCCCAGAACTCCGTACCGATCAGCACGATGGGTGCTTCCGGGATCTTGCGCGTTTGAACCAGCGTGGTGACCTCGAAGAGTTCGTCCAGCGTTCCGAAACCGCCCGGTAGGGCGATATAGGCCGCGCTGTGCATGAAGAAGGTCGCCTTGCGTGAATAGAAATAATCGAACTGCAGGCTGTGTGTCTGGTAGTGATTGTTGTGGGGCTCGCGCGGCAGCGAGATATTTAAACCAATGCTATGACCGCCTGCTTCGTAGGCGCCTTTGTTTGCCGCTTCCATGATTCCGGGACCGCCGCCGGCAATGACGGTAAGGCCGGCTTCGGCCAGGCGCTTGCCGAGCGCTTCCGCCAGGTGGTAATAAGGAGAATCAGGTTGTATACGCGCGCTGCCGAACACGCTAACCCCCCAACCCATTTCCTGGAGGGTTTCCGCAGCAGCCTCCATCTCTGACATAATCCGGGGAATCTGCTGTGTTGCCGGCAATCGGACGATTTTATTGGACATGAAAAAAACCTTGTTGCTTGTTGATGGGTCCAGCTATTTGTACAGGGCCTATCACGCCATGCCTGATTTGCGAAATGCAAAGGGCGAACCGACCGGCGCGCTGTACGGGGTCATCTCCATGTTAAGGAGACTGATTTCGGAACACAAGGCGGACTACGCCGCCTGCATATTTGATGCCCGGGGCAAGACTTTCCGCGAAGAACTGTATCCCGACTACAAGGGGCATCGCCCGTCCATGCCCGAAGATCTGGCTGCGCAGATCGCGCCAATCCACGAGGCAGTTTCCGCTATGGGATGGCCGGTCATCTCCGTGCCCGGCGTAGAGGCAGACGACATTATCGGCACGTTGGCGTGCCAGGCCGCAGCTGAGGGCGTGCATACGATCATCTCCACGGGCGATAAGGATCTCGCCCAGCTCGTTAACGAACATGTGGAGCTGGTCAACACAATGAACGGGGAGCGCCTGGATGTGCAGGGCGTGTTAAATAAATTTGGCGTCGCGCCTGCACAGATAGTTGATTATCTCATGCTTACGGGCGACGCAGTGGATAACATTCCCGGCGTACCCAAGGTCGGCCCAAAGACCGCCGTCAAATGGCTGACCCAATACGGATCCCTGGAGTCGCTGGTTGAGAATGCTGCGGAAATCAAGGGAGCGGCGGGCGAGAACCTGCGCAACACCATCCCGAATTTCGCGCTAACGCGTCAGCTTGTCACGATCAAGGTCGACTGTGATCTCGATGTGGTCGATGGCCTGGCATCGCTGGTGCCCCGACAGGCGGATCACGCCGCGTTAATTGATTTGTTCGAGCGCTATGGCTTCCGGACTTGGCTGCGGGAACTGACCGGCGACGCCACGCGTGTCCCGGAACAGGACGCGCGGGTGGCGGTCGATGCGCCGCCGGCTCCGCCCACTGCGTATGAAACCATACTGGACGAATCGGGCCTGGAGCGCTGGGTGGCGACTTTGGAGGCCAGCGAACTGGTGGCCATGGACACCGAGACCACGTCGCTGGATCCCATGCTGGCGCGATTGGTCGGCATCTCGTTGGCCACGGCCGGCGGCGTGGCTTGCTATATTCCGGTTGCCCACCGTGGGCCCGATGCCGTAGTCCAGCTCGACAAACAAAAGGTGCTCGAACGCCTACGCCCATGGTTGGAGAACCCCAAGTCTGCCAAGCTCCTCCACAACGCCAAATATGACACTCATGTCTTGGCCAACGAAGGCATACGCTTAGCTGGGGTTACCGAAGACACGATGTTGCAGTCGTATGTGCTGGAGTCGCATCGGCGCGTCAGTCTGCAGGAACTGGGCGAGCGCTGGTTGGGCCGCCCGGGCGTCTCATATGAAGATATCTGTGGCAAAGGCGCTAAACAGATTTGTTTCGACGAGGTGGAAGTCGAAAAAGCCTCCCACTATGCGTGTGAGGACGCCGACTTCACCTGGCAGCTGCATCAGATCCTGCGACCGCGCATTGCGGCCGAACCGGGGCTGGAGCGTATCTATCAACTGGAGATCCGCTGTTCCGACGTACTCACCACCATTGAGCGCAACGGCGTCAAGATCGATTCCCACGCGCTCGCCATGCAGAGCCACGAAATGGGCCAGCAAATGCTGGAGCTGGAGCGTAAGGTGTATGAGCTGGCGGGGCAGCCCTTCAACCTGAACTCGCCCAAGCAACTGGGTGAAATCCTGTTCCAGCGCATGCAGCTGCCGGTCGTGCGCAAGACGGCCAGCGGGGCGCCTTCAACGGACGAAGAGGTCTTAACGCGCCTGGCCCTGGACTACCCGTTGCCCGCCCTGATCCTGGAATATCGAGCCTTGGCCAAGCTGAAGTCCACCTATACCGACAAGCTGCCCAAGATGATCAATGCCCATACCGGGCGGATCCATACCCGTTACGCACAAGCCGCGGTGATCACGGGCCGACTGGCTTCGTCAGACCCCAACCTGCAGAATATCCCCGTGCGTACGGCCGAAGGGCGGCGCGTACGTACTGCTTTCGTCGCGAGTGAAGGGCAGATTGTCTCCGCTGACTATTCCCAAATCGAGCTGCGCGTCATGGCGCACATGTCCGACGACGACAATTTGAAGCGGGCATTCATCGAAAAGCAGGACATCCACCGCGCCACGGCCTCGGAAGTGTTTGGCGTCGCGCTCGAAGAGGTGAGTTCCGAGCAGCGTCGTGCGGCGAAGGCGATCAACTTCGGCCTGATTTACGGCATGGGCGAGTTCGGGCTGGCGTCCAACCTCGGCATTACGCGGGACGCGGCCCGGGCATATATCGACCGTTACTTCACACGCTATCCAGGTGTGGCGCGTTATATGGAAACCATACGCGCCAAGGCGGCCGATCAGGGTTATGTCGAGACGGTTTTTGGGCGGCGCATCTGGTTGCCCGAACTGCGCGGTGCCAAGGGGCCGCGTCGTGCGGCCGCCGAGCGGGTCGCCATCAATGCACCCGTGCAGGGCACCGCTGCCGATCTGATCAAGATGGCAATGGTGGCGGTGGACGACTGGCTACGCACAGAAGCACTAAGCGCCCGGCTTGTGATGCAAGTTCATGACGAACTGGTGCTCGATGTGCCGGCTGACGAAGTGGAGGTCGTCGCCGGCAGTCTGCCCCGTCTCATGTGCAGTGTGGCGGAACTGGCCGTGCCGCTGGTTGCGGAGGTCGGTGTCGGCACCAACTGGGAGCAGGCGCACTAGTTATCGGTTTTTTATTGGGCGCGTTGCCATGCGCGCCAACAGCAACAACAATGGAGGGAACATGACATATTCAAAAATCACTGGTAGCGGCGACAGGACCATCCATACCAATGCCGAGGGCTTGCGTCATGGCATGGTCGACGTGCCGGTCCGAGATGGCGTCATGTCGGCTTATTATGCTGCGCCGGCTGCAGCGGAGCGCCCTCCGCTTATTCTCGTCATTCAGGAAATTTTCGGCCTGCACGAACATATCAAGGATATCTGCCGGCGCTTCGCCCACGAAGGCTACATGGCCCTGGGCATGGAGCTATATCAGCGCCAGGGCGATGCCGCCAGCTATTCCGACATGTCCGAACTCATCCGCGACATTGTTTCGAAAGTGCCGGACGAACAGGTCCTGAGCGATCTGGACGCCGGCGTGCAATGGGCCGCCTCGAACGGGGCTGATACGTCGCGCCTAGGCGTCACGGGATTCTGTTGGGGAGGGCGTCTCACCTGGATGTATGCCGCGCACAATCCTCAGTGCAAGGCGGCAGTGGCCTGGTATGGCAAGCTGACGACTGGCCATAGCCCCTCGCAGAAAGCACATCCGATTGATATCGCGGCCCGCGTGCACGCGCCGGTGTTGGGGCTGTACGGCGGCGAGGATGCCAGCATTCCCCTAGAAGACGTGCGACGCATGGAGGCCGCGCTTCAAGAAGGCAACGAAGCTGCCAAAGCGTCCCGGATCGAGGTGTATCCGGATTCCGGGCATGCCTTTTATGCGGATTATCGTCCCAGCTATAACGCCAAGGACGCGAGTGATGCCTGGGGTAAGGCGGTCGCGTGGTTCGACCGCCTTCTCGACTAAGCTGCGTTACACGCGCTGCAGCGACTGCAGCGCGTGTATGCGCGCGTTGATCGGCGGGTGCGAAGCGAACAGGGCGCTGATGGCCTTACCGCCGGAAATGCCCGCCGCTTCGAAATTCTTGGGCAGCGCGCCAGGCTCCATGCCACCCAGGCGGGCCAGGGCACGGATCATGGGTTCGCGCGAGCCGAGCAGGGCAGCAGAGCCCGCATCCGCCCGATATTCGCGTTGGCGCGAGAACCAGGCCACGATAATCGACGCCAGCACGCCGAAGATAATTTCGCAGATGAACGCGGACACGTAGAAGCCAACGCCGGCACCGCGGTCGTTCTTCAGCAGCACACGGTCGACAAAGTAACCCACCACGCGCGACAGGAAGATCACGAAAGTGTTGACCACACCCTGGATCAGCGTCAGCGTGACCATGTCGCCGTTGGCCACGTGGGCCACTTCGTGGCCCAGCACGGCCGCCACTTCCTCTTCTGTCATGCTTTCCAGCAGGCCAGTGGATACCGCCACCAAGGCATCGTTCTTGAAGGCGCCGGTGGCGAAGGCGTTGGGTGCGCCCTGATAGATCGCGACTTCCGGGCGACCGATGCCGGCGCGATCCGCAAGCTGGTGAACGGTATCCAGCAGCCAGGCCTCACGTGCGTTAGCGGGTGCTTGCGGATCGATGACGCGGGCGCCCGTGCTGGCCTTCGCCATGGGCTTGCTGATCAGCAGCGAAATGATGGAGCCGGTAAAGCCGATGATCGCGGCGAATATCAGCAGCTGGGTCAGATCCAGTCCGTTTTCCGTCAGGTAGCGACCCACGCCCAGGACGTTCATTGTGGCGCTCAGGACGAGCAGCACGGCCAGGTTGGTCATCAGGAAGAGGACAATGCGCTTCATGGGTGGAAAATCTCCGGGGTTGCGAGCAAGTAATACTGTTTTGTATATGGGGGCGGTTTGGCTGCGGAAAAGACCCGCGGAAGCAACGGATGCGTTGGTTTCCCGCAAGCATGGGGAAAATGCCCCTGGCGGAAGAGTATAGTATTGCCTTCACCTGCACGGGCGCCCGTTCCCATTGAATTCGGTTGAATAAATGCAGTCTTTATGGATGCTCCTGGCCAGCCTCATGTTTGCTGCCATGGGGGCCTGCGTCAAATTGGCATCCGATCAGCATGCGAGCCTCGCTCAAGTCGTGCTGTTTCGTGGAATTCCGTCGGTACTGCTGCTCTTTACCTGGGCAGTGGCCACGCGTCGCTCACTGAAGCCCAAAAGCTGGCGCTTGCATATCGCGCGTAACGTGACCGGCGTCGCTTCGATGTGGATGGGTTTCTTTGCAATCTCGACCTTGCCGCTGGGCACGGCAGTGAGTCTTAACTATACGTCGCCTTTGTTTATTGCAGGCTGGATGCTGGCTCGGGATTGGCGTCAGCGGGACGGCGTTCGCACGGTGGCGGTGCTGCTTGGGTTTGTCGGCGTCGTTGCGATACTGCGTCCCAGCATCGGTGTGGATCAGATCCTCGGCGCTCTTGTTGGCCTAGGGGCCGGCGCCTCTTCAGCGGTCGCCATGATGCAGGTGCGTTCGCTTGGGCGGATCGGAGAGCCGGAATGGCTAACTGTCCTGCTCTTTTCCTGTTTCGTGTGCCTGACAGGTGGTGTGGGCCTGGCCGTGGATGGCTGGCCCACCATTGGCCTGGAGGGTTGGATGACCTTGATTGGCGTAGGGATGTTCGGTCTAGTAGGCCAGTTGGCTTTGACCCGGGCATTCGGCCTGGGCTCGGCTTTGCTCACCGCTGCGCTGCAATACACCACCATCGTGTTCGCCGCCGTCCTGGCCGCAGTGCTGTGGGACGATATGCCCGACTGGATGGCATGGTGCGGCATGGCGCTGATCATTGCTTCGGGCTTGCTTTCCACGTGGCGCACGTATAGCGAAACGCGCATTATGCAGGGCCAGACCGTGGCGACCGCCACGACGTCCGCCGATTCCCCGGAGAGCGGACGCCGGGTTTGATGGGCGGTCGTGTGCGGTAACCGAGCTTGCCGGCAAACCCAATCAGGCGCCCAGTGCGTCGCCCATCATGCGTCGATACCATTCGTGGAAGTGCTGCATGCCGTCTTCCATGGGCGACTGGTACGGGCCCATTTCATTGCTTCCTCGCATCATCAGGGCTCGCCGGCCGGCGTCCATACGTTCAGCGATCTCATCGTCTTCGACCGCCGTTTCCATGTAGGCGGCTTGTTGGGCCTCGACGAATTCGCGCTCGAAGGCCGCTATGTCTTCGGGATAATAGAACTCCACCACGTTCACGGTCTCCTGCGGCCCGACGGGGTGCAGCGTGGACAGTACCAGTACGTGCGGATAGATCTCGATCATGTGTGTGGGGAAGTAGGTCACCCACACAGCCCCGAAATCCGGTTCTTGCCCGCCACGGTATTCCAGCAGACGGTCATGCCATTTGCGGTACACCTCGCTGCCCGGCGTCCCGAAGGCTTGGCTTACGCCGACGCGCTGTGCGCTATACCAATCAGAGAACTCCCAACGCAGGTCGTCGCAGGTAACGAAACGGCCTAGGCCGGGGTGGAACGGCGCAACGTGGTAGTCCTCCAGATAGACCTCGATGAAGGTCTTCCAGTTGTAGTTGCAGTGGTGGTATTCAACGTGATCCAGCACATAACCGGAAAAATCGAACTCGGGCGTTGCAAACAGGGGCGCTAAATCCTTGGCCGGGTCCCGCGGGCCCTCGAACAGCAGGCCGTGGCAACGCTTCATCGGAAAGCGTTGCAGATTCAGGCACGGCTTTTCGGGAAAGTCTGGTGCGCCGATCAGTGTACCGTCGGTTTCGTAGGTCCAGCGGTGGATCGGGCAGACAATCTTGCCGCCGGTATCTGCGAGATTGCCGGAGGACAGTGCCGGATCCGTGACGTTGCCGGCGCGACCACCCAGCATGATCGCCTGGCGGTGACGGCAGACGTTCGAGATCAGCGATACGCCGGTGCCATCGCGTACGAGCGCGCGGCCGGAACGTTCCTGAACGAGACTGCGCCAATCGCCCGATTCGGGGACCATCAACTCGTGGCCGACGTATACTGAAGACTGCTTGAAGATCAGCTCCTGCTCCCGCGCGAAAAGCGCATCGTCGAAGTAGGAGTGCACTGGAATTTGGGTCTGCGCAAGTGCTGTGTGCGCAGCGCGACCGATATCGGTCATGATTCCCCCCGCAGTAGAAATACCAGGGGCAGCCCTGGTGCGAAGAAAAAACGGACTGGCCGATGGTAAAGGACGGAGGATTGTACTCTACTTGCTCCGCCTGAACCGCCCCGAATCGGGGTCGGATTACAATGGTCCACTTCGTACACCCCGAATCAGCCAACGAACATCACGCAACATGTCATCAGATCAAGCGCAATCACCCGCCCCTCAAGACTTGCCTAAGGATTTCGAATCGGCGCTTGCCGAACTCGAGGCCCTGGTCGTCAAAATGGAAGACGGCGGGCTCGCGCTGGACGATTCCCTGCTGGCCTATCAGCGCGGGGTGGAATTGGCTCGTATCTGCCAGCAGCGACTGGATATCGCCGAAGAGCAGGTGCGTGTACTGCAAGGCAGCCTGCTCAAGCCGCTGGACGATCTGCCCGGCGAGGACGGGGCATGAGTCCGCAACAGACCCCCGCCCAGGCATTGGACTTTCCGGTATGGCTTGCAAGCCGCGTGCAGCAGGTGGAAGCCATGCTGGAACACGCCTTGCCTGCGGCCGACGCAGTGCCGGCTCGCCTCCATCAAGCCATGCGCTACGCCGTGCTTGGCGGGGGTAAGCGGGTGCGCGCGGCGCTCGTCTATGCGGCAGGCGAAGCCTCGCTGCAGTCGGCAGCTGCCGCTGCTCCCCAGCAGATTGCGCTCGATCATGCCGCGGCGGCAGTCGAATTCGTGCACGCGTATTCCCTGGTCCACGACGACCTCCCGTGCATGGACGACGACACCCTGCGACGCGGGCGCCCGACGGTACATGTGCAGTACGACGAAGCCACCGCCATGCTGGCCGGCGATGCACTGCAACCCCTGGCCTTCGAGTCGCTGGGGTTGATGCCGATCGCTCCGGCGCTCGTGGTTCAGGCCATTCAGTTGCTGGCCAGGGCCATCGGAAGCCAAGGCATGGTGGGAGGTCAGGCCATCGACTGCGAAAGTGTGGGCCATGTGCTGGAGCAGGATACGCTTCAGCAAATGCATCGCATGAAGACTGGTGCCTTGCTCGAGGCGTCCGTGTTGTTGGGAGGCGTGGTGGCAGGCGCAAGCTCCATCGTGCGCGAGGGCTTGGAAAAGTACGCCGCAGCCGTCGGGTTGGCGTTCCAAGTGGCGGACGACATTCTCGATGTCACTGCAGATACCGCTACGCTTGGGAAGACGGCAGGCAAGGATCTGCGCGAGAACAAGCCCACCTATGTGTCTACTCTCGGCCTGGACGGTTCACGTGAGTTGCTGCGCGAATTAGGCGACGAGGCGCGCGCTGCACTCCTGCCCCTCGGGCCGTCGGCCAACCGCCTGGCCGGCTTGGCAGATTTCATCATCGGTCGTGATCGTTAACTTTGTTACCGTCCGGTTCATCGTCGCGATGCGTTGCGAATACAATGCCTATTGAACAGGGATCAAACATTTCAATGAGCAACGTCAGCCTCGAAGATATTCATTCGCCGGCGGATCTGCGTCGGCTGGATCGTCGCCAACTCAAAGAGGTCGCCCATCAGCTGCGGCAGTTCGTATTGCAGTCGGTGTCGCGCACCGGTGGTCACCTCTCGTCCAATCTTGGTACGGTTGAGCTGACCATCGCCTTGCATCGGGTCTTCAATACACCCGACGATCGGCTGATTTGGGACGTCGGGCATCAGTCCTATCCACACAAAATACTCACCGGCCGGCGTGATGCCATGGCGCGTCTGCGCCAGGCGGGGGGAATCTCCGGTTTTCCGAAGCGCAGCGAGTCTGAATACGATGCCTTCGGTACGGCGCATTCTTCTACATCGATTTCTGCGGCGCTGGGCATGGCGGTGGCGTCCCGCAATACCGGGCACAGCCGTCGGCGGCATATCGCGGTGATCGGCGATGGCGCAATGACTGCGGGCATGGCCTTCGAGGCACTCAACAACGCGGGTGTCACGCCGGATGTGAACATGCTCGTGGTACTGAACGACAATGACATGTCGATCTCGCCGCCCGTGGGTGCGCTCAATCATTATCTGGCCCGGTTGCTGTCTGGCGGTTTCTATGCCGCAGCCAAGAACGTGGGCAAGGCCGTGCTCCAGCGTGTACCGCCCGTGCTCGAACTCGCTCGTCGTGTCGAAGGGCACGCGAAGGGCTTGGTGTCGCCGGCCACATTGTTCGAGGAGCTTGGCTTTAATTACGTCGGGCCGATCGACGGCCACGACCTCGACGCTCTGATTCCCACGCTGGAAAATCTGCGCGAGTTGGGCGGGCTGCAGTTCCTGCATGTGGTGACCAAAAAGGGGCAGGGCTACAAACTGGCCGAAGCCGATCCGGTGCTCTATCACGGGCCGGGAAAATTCGATCCGGACGTCGGTATTCAGAAGCCCGCAACGGCGCCACGCACCACATTCACCCAGGTGTTCGGGCAGTGGCTCTGCGACATGGCGCAAAGCGATACGCGACTGTTCGGTATCACTCCCGCCATGCGCGAGGGCAGCGGCATGGTCGAGTTCGAGCGACGCTTTCCCAACCGATATTTCGATGTCGGCATCGCGGAGCAGCACGCAGTCACCTTCGCCGCCGGCTTGGCGTGCGAGGGTCAGAAGCCGGTCGTCGCGATTTATTCCACCTTCCTTCAGCGGGCGTACGATCAGCTCATCCATGACGTCGCGCTGCAGAATCTCGATGTGACATTCGCGCTCGACCGCGCCGGTATTGTCGGTGCCGACGGTGCGACGCACGCCGGCAATTACGACATCGCCTATCTACGCTGTGTCCCCAATATGGTCGTGGCGGCGCCTTCTGACGAAAACGAAGCGAGACTGCTACTGTCTACATGCTTCCAGCACCCTGGACCGGCGTCTGTGCGCTATCCGCGTGGGGCAGGGCGCGGTGCTGCCATCGAAGCCGGGTTGGAGACTGTTCCGATGGGCAAGGCAGTGCAGCGGCGGCAAGGCAAAGGCCTTGCGATCCTCGCGTTTGGCACCTTGCTGACAGCGGCACTGGAGGCGGGCGAGACGCTGGACGCCACCGTGGTGGATATGCGTTTCGTGAAGCCGCTAGATGAAGCCTTGCTGGCCGAATTGGCCGCCACGCACGAAGCCTTCGTTACGGTAGAGGAAGGCGCAATCATGGGCGGGGCTGGCAGCGCCGTCCAGGAATTTTTCGCGGCTTCGGGCCTGGCAGTACCTATGTTGCAGCTGGGTCTGCCCGACCGCTATATCGACCACGGCGACCAGGCCACCATCCTGAAGGAGCTCGGGCTGGACGCGGCGGGCATCATTGCCTCGGTGGCAAAACGCTGGGGTAACCGCTATGGCGATGCCAAGGTGGTTCGCCTGGCGAGCACGAATTGATCCAACAGAGAGAGAAATGAATACCTTGACCGATCCTGTCGTTGCCATGCCGGACGTGCAAAGCAGTGTGGACACGCGTCACATTGCGATTCAACGCGTAGGTGTGCGCGGCGTCAGGCATCCTATGTTGATCGCCGCAAGCGACGAGGCGCTTCCGACAGTGGCCGAATGGGAGCTTACCGTAGCCTTGCCGGCGCACGAAAAGGGTACTCATATGTCCCGTTTCGTGGCCTTGCTGGAAACGCATCGACGCACGCCGATGACGCCCGCGTCCTTCTGCGCCATGGCTCAAGATATGCTCGAACTGCTGGGCGCCCAGCGCGGGGATATGCAGGCCCGGTTTCCGTATTTTCTGAATAAGACAGCCCCGGTGTCGCAGGTAAGCAGCCTCATGGATTACGAGGTGACCTGGAAGTGCACGGCGAGCCGCGATGAGGCCGGTCAGCCCACTGGCGAGCCGGAGTTCGAGCTCACGGTGCTTGTTCCGGTGACCAGCTTGTGTCCGTGCTCGAAGGCCATCTCCGAATACGGGGCGCATAACCAGCGCTCTCATGTCACGGTAACTGCCCGCTACTCCGATCCAGCGCTGGTCGATGTCGACGCGTTGATTCTCGGCGTTGAAGCCCAGGCATCGTGCGAGCTGTGGGGTCTGCTCAAACGCACTGACGAGAAGTATGTGACCGAACAGGCCTACGAGAACCCCAAGTTCGTGGAAGACCTGGTACGCGATGTCGCGCGCATTACCCGCGAACAGCCCGGCGTGGAGTCTTTCCGGGTCGAAGCGGAGAACTTCGAGTCCATCCACAACCATTCTGCCTACGCAGTGGTGCTGGGCTAGTCGCCTCTCCACACAACGAATCGTGGCCGGTGACACGCCGGTCCGTTCGTGCTAGAATTTTTCGTTTTCTTGCTCGACCCTTTTTCAGGCTAAACAGGCTTGGTGTATCGCCTGGTTTGCCATGGCTTTCGAAATAAGGGCGGGCTGAATCTCAGAGGGGCGGTGTTTTCTTTACGAAATTCGGTGCGCAAGCCCGGGTGTCGGAAGGGGAGCCCTGCCTTGGGAATCATCCACAAGGAGTATTAACCTATGCGCCACTACGAAGTAGTGTTTATCGTGCATCCCGATCAGAGCGAGCAAGTGCCTGCCATGATCGAGCGCTATTCCGCCCAGATCACGGGTGGTGAAGGCGTGATCCACCGTGTCGAGGACTGGGGTCGCCGCCAGCTCGCCTATCCGATCCAGAAGCTCGTGAAGGCACACTACGTGTGCATGAACATCGAGTGCGGCCAAGCCGTACTGGACGAACTCGAGCATGCCTTCCGCTACAACGACGCCATTCTGCGTCACCTGACCATCAAGACGAAGAAGGCCCCCAGCGGCGCGTCCGTCATGATGAAGTCGGTGGAGCGCGAAGAAGCTCGCAAGGCGACGGCAGCCGAAGCCACCAGCACGCAGTCGGAATAATTAGGGCACTGGGCTGCCTGGCGTGAACCGGATTCTTCTGACCGCGTCGGTCATTGAACTCCAGCCGCTTAGGTATACGCCCGCCGGTGTGCCGGCCCTGGAACTCACGCTCGAACACGAGTCTGAAGTCCAAGAAGCCGGACAAACACGACGGGTCGCGTTTCAAGCGCGGGCCATAGCTCTGGGAAACACCGCTCATCATCTCGCCGACGTCCCATTGGGGGCCCGGCTGGATCTGGAAGGGTTTCTCGCAGCGGCACGCAAAGGATCAAGCAGGCTTGTTCTGCATATCCAGAAGGCGGAACGTTCGTATCCCGGCAGCGGCAGCGTAGTCGTCTAGCAGCTCTGACCACACACGCTCGAGCATGAACCGCTCGATGCACGTAGAAACATACCGGGCACGTCCCGGACACCAACGAGGCACATCATGGCTTACTTCAGAAAAGGTAAGGAAAAACGCAAGTTCTCCCAACAGAATCCGCTGTTCAAGCGCCGCAAGTTCTGCCGTTTCACGGCAGCCGGCGTTGAAGAGATCGACTACAAGGATCTCGACACCCTGCGCGATTTCATTCAGGAAAACGGCAAGATCATCCCGGCACGTCTGACCGGCACCAAGGCTCACTACCAGCGCCAGCTGGACACCGCGATCAAGCGTGCCCGCTTCCTGGCCCTGCTGCCTTACACCGACAACCACAACTGAACCGGGGCCTACAGTCATGCAAGTCATTCTGCTCGAAAAAGTCGCTAACCTGGGCAACCTTGGCGATGTCGTGCGTGTGCGCGACGGCTATGCCCGCAACTACCTGATCCCCCAGCGGATCGCCCGTCGTGCCACCGATGCTGCTCTGAAGGAATTCGAAGCACGTCGCGCTGAACTTGAGAAAGTACAGGCGGAGAAGCTGGCCGCAGCCCAGTCCGTCGGCGATAAGCTCACCGGCTACACGCTGACCCTGGTTGAAAAGGCAGGCGTGGACGGTCGTCTGTTCGGTTCCGTCACCTCGATGGATATCGCTGCCGCTCTGGTCAAGGAAGGTTTCCAGGACATCACGAAGATGCAGGTTCGCCTGCCCGAGGGCGCCCTCAAGTCGGTCGGCGAGTACCCCGTAACCGTGGCACTGCATCCCGACGTCGTCGTCGAGATCAATGTCGTGGTGCAAGGTCAGATGGCCTGATCGATACGGTCGTCTCACCATGGTACATTTCCCTGCGGAGATGACCACCGAGTAGCAAAGAAAGCCGGTCTCCACCGGCTTTCTTTTTTTGCCGCCGTCGGCGGGTTTCAGGAGTTTTCGTTGGACAACGCCACCATGCACAGCGACCCGCAGCTGGATTACCTGCGGGTGCCGCCTCATTCCATCGAGGCCGAGCAATCGGTGCTGGGCGGCTTGCTGCTGGACAACGCAGCATTCGACCGCATCAGCGACGTGCTGGCCGAAGACGATTTCTATCGCTATGACCACCGGCTGATCTGGCAGCATATCGCGCGGCTTATCAACTTGTCGCGCCCGGCTGACGTCGTCACCGTGCACGAATCGCTGTCTTCCAGCGGCAAGTCGGAGGAAGTGGGCGGTCTGCCCTACTTGAACGCCCTGGCGCACAACACTCCATCGGCCGCGAATATCCGCCGCTACGCCGAAATCGTGCGCGAACGTTCCATGTTGCGCAAGCTGGTGACGATTGCCGATGAGATCTCATCCGCCGCCTTCAACCCCCAGGGGAAAGAGGCCCGTCAACTTCTGGACGAGGCCGAGTCCAAGGTATTCCAGATCGCTCAGGAGGGCGCTCGGGGTACCAAGGGTTTCCAGGAAATTCAGCCTTTGCTGGCGCAGGTGGTGGAACGCATCGACGAGCTCTACCACCGGGAAGGCGATTCCGACGTCACAGGCGTACCGACCGGCTTCAGCGATCTGGATCGCATGACGTCCGGCTTGCAGCCCGGCGACCTGGTGATCGTTGCGGGTCGCCCCTCCATGGGGAAAACGTCCTTTTCCATGAATATCGGGGAGTACGTGGCGATCGAACAAGGTCTGCCTGTCGCCGTCTTTTCCATGGAAATGGGCGCAGTGCAGCTGGCGCAGCGCATCATCGGCTCGGTGGGGCTGCTCGACCAGCATCGCATGCGTACCGGCAAACTCACCGCTGAGGATTGGCCACGCCTGACTCACGCGGTGCAGCGCGTACAAGAGGCGCAGCTGTACATCGACGAAAGTCCCGCACTGTCGCCCAACGAAGTGCGCGCGCGTGCACGGCGTCTTGCGCGCCAGTGTGGCCAGCTGGGTCTCATCATTATCGATTACCTGCAGCTCATGTCGGGCAGCGGCGGTGGCGAGAACCGCGCCACCGAAATTTCGGAGATCAGCCGTTCGCTCAAGGGCCTGGCCAAGGAACTGAACTGCCCGCTGATTGCGCTGTCGCAGCTGAACCGCAGCCTGGAGCAACGGCCGAACAAGCGGCCGGTCATGAGCGACCTGCGTGAGTCGGGCGCTATCGAGCAGGACGCCGACGTGATCCTGTTCATTTATCGCGATGAGGTCTACAACCCCGATTCGCCCGACAAGGGGACGGCCGAGATCATTATCGGCAAGCAGCGTAACGGGCCGATCGGGACAGTGCGCCTGACCTTCCAGGGTTCCAGTACCCGCTTCTTGAACTTCACCTCAGCGGTCAGTTGATTACACCCCACCGCTAGGGCCAGAGTCTTACCAGTGCCCCCCTGGTTTGACGGCCGCTTTGCGTTGCGGTTCGAACCAGTCGGTCAGATGATCGAGTAGGGCGCGGATCCGTGCGGAGACATAACGTCGCGTGGGGTATACCGCGACGACGTTCGCCGATGGCAGCGACCATTCCGGCAGTACTTGGCGTAGGCGTCCGGAGCGCAGGTAACGGGCAATGTCCCACTCGGAACGCAAGATGATCCCGTGGCCATCCAGCGCCCATTCGACGGCGGTTTCGCCATCGTTGCTACTGACGCGGCCGCTCACTTTGACCGTTTGCGTTTGCGTGCCCTGGGTCAGATGCCAGGTTCCGTAGGTCTCGTCGCTCTCCCGAATAATGATGCATTGGTGGGCCTGAAGCTCCGTTGGATGCGTAGGGTCACCCGCGCGTTCCAAGTATGCTGGGGACGCGCACAGAACGCGCCGGTTGTGGGCCAGGGTGCGCGCAGTCAAGCGGGAATCGGGAGCGTCCCCGAATCGAATCACGACGTCGAATCCGGCGTCTGGCAAACTGACCGGCGCATGACTCAGGTGCAGCTGTACGTCAATCTCGGGATACTGGGTCAGGAACTGTGAAATTGCGGGCGCGATATGTCGCCGGCCGAATCCCAATGTGGCGTGCACACGCAGTAACCCACGGGGCGCCGCACGGCCCCCCGTGACGGCCTGTTCCAAAGCCTCCAGTTCTTCAAGCAGTCGTTCACCTTGCGCTAAATAAGTCTCACCCTCGGGCGTCAATCCGATTCGGCGGGTCGTCCGGTTCATTAGACGGACTGCGAGCCGTTGTTCAAGGCTCGCCAGGCGTTTGCTCACGGTGGGTGGTGTGACGCCGAACTCCTGCGCCGCCCGCGCCAGCGTGCCATGACGGGCAAGGGTCACGAAAAATCGCAGGTCCGAGATGGAATCCATACCAGCGGGGCCCAGATTATTTCCTGTGGAGAATTAATAAAATAATAATTACGACATTATGCGAGGTGCGAGACATATTAGCATTCGTCCTGCAGCATGCACCCATTAGAAGAACACAGGAGACTCTCATGTCTAGACTCGCTTTCGCTCGCCGCCTGCTCTCTTGCGCATTCTTTGCGCTGCCCATGGTCGCGACCGCCCAGTCCTACCCGGAACGTCCCATCAAACTCGTCGTCCCCTATGCCCCTGGCGGTAGCGCCGATATTGCCGCGCGGCTTGTTGCCGATGACTGGGCGAAGGAGCTGGGACAGTCGATCATCATCGAGAATCGCTCTGGTGCAGGCGGCAATATCGGTGTGGATATTGTGTCTAAGTCGAAGAACGACGGCTACACCATCGGTTTGCAGACGGTGTCGCTGGCCATCAACCCTGCCCTGTACGAAACCATGCCTTACGACACCCTGCGTGACCTGTCCCCGATTGGGACCGTGGCGACTTCGCAGCACGTGCTGGTGGTGAATAACGATCTGCCCGCGAAGTCGGTCAAGGAAGTCATCGACGCCGCCAAGGCCGAGCCGGGCAAGTTGATCTATGGCTCCGCTGGCAGCGGCAGTACCTTCCACATGGCCGCGGAGTTGTTCAAATCGGTTTCCCAGACGGACATTCTCCACATTCCCTATCGCGGAGGCGGCCCGGCCATGCTGGACACCATCGGAGGTCATGTGCAGATGTCCTTCCCCGTGTTGTCCGCGGCACTTCCCCAGGTGCAAGGGGGAAAGCTTCGTGCCCTGGGCGTCACGGGTCCTAAGCGTTCGGCACTCATGCCCGACGTGCCGACCATCGCCGAAGCCGGGCTGCCCGACTACAGCTTCGAGACCTGGTTCATGGTGTTTGCTCCCGCTGGTACGCCTGATGCCGTGATCGCAAAGCTGAACAGTACGCTCAATACGGCCTTGAACAACTCGCAACTCAAGGACCGCATGGTGAAAGAAGCGTATGACCCCGCGCCTTCGAGCGTGGAAGAGGCAAAGTCGCTGCTCGTGAACGACATGAAGAAATGGCGCGAAGTCATTGCGGCGGCCGGCATCAAGGCGAACTAAGCATTCGCAGGCCACATCAACATGTTTTGGATGGATAGCAAATGACCGCAAGGACGCTGTATCGCAAGCTGGTCGAGTCACATACCGTGACCACCCTCGATGAGGACAACGTACTGCTCTACGCAGATTTGCACCTCATGAACGAGTACACAAGTCCCCAGGCCTTCGCGGGGCTGCACGAGCAGGGCAGAGAGGTGGCATTTCCCGGCCAAAACGTGGCGGTGGTTAGTCATATTATTCCCACGCGACCGGACCAAGTGCGTGTGATCGCCGATCCCGCCTCGGCGCTGCAGGCGAGCAATCTGAAGCGCAACTGCGTGCGCCACCACATACCGCTGTTCGATACCAACGATGCGCTACAGGGCATCGAACACGTGGTGGCCCCCGAGCACGGCATGATCCGTCCCGGCATGGTGGTGTTGTGTGGCGATAGCCATACCACCACCTACGGGGCACTCGGCGCGTTGGGCTTCGGCATCGGAACGTCGGAAGTGGAGCACGTGCTTGCGACGCAGACATTGGTGTATCGCGTAGCGCGCGATATGCGTATACGGGTCGATGGCGACTTACCACCGGGTACGACGTCCAAGGATCTGATCCTGATGGTCATTCGCCGGATCGGGGCGCAGGGCGCACGCGGCTACGTAGTGGAGTTCTGTGGCTCCGCCATCACAAGCCTGTCGGTAGAGGCGCGTTTCACTCTGTGTAACATGGCCGTGGAGGCCGGTGCGCGAGGCGCACTCATCGCACCGGATGAAATAGCGGTTAACTACGTGCTGGAGCGGGCGCTCGATCTTCAGGGCGAAGTGCGAGAGCGTGCGCTGTCACACTGGAAGACGCTGCGCTCCGACGACGCGGCGATTTTCGACGTGGATCTTCAGTTCGATGCGGGGGACGTCGCACCATATGTCACCTGGGGTACGAGTCCCGATCAGGCGATTGCCATCGATGATGTAATTCCCGATGTCCCGGTGAATGCGCAAGGGAAAGCTGATGTATCGGTTGAGCGCGCTTTGTCCTATACCGGCCTGGAAACGGGGTCGTCGCTTCTGGGTCTGAAAGTGCAGCATGTATTCATCGGTTCCTGCACAAACGCGCGGATCGAGGACCTCCGACAGGTTGCCTGCGTGGCCAAGGGAAGAAAGGTGGCACCCGGCGTTCGGGCGATGATCGTCCCAGGTTCAGGCGCCGTAAGGGCCCAGGCAGAACGGGAGGGGCTCGACCGCTTGTTCATTGAGGCCGGGTTCGAATGGCGCAAGCCGGGCTGCTCCATGTGTCTGGCCATGAACGATGATGTGCTCGAACCGGGTCAGCGCTGCGCCTCCACAACGAACCGGAATTTTGAAGGACGTCAGGGCCGAGGTGCAATCACCCATCTGATGAGTCCGGCCATGGCGGCTGCTGCGGCCATGACGGGTCGCATCACGGATGTGCGGCAATATCTGAAGCAGAGTGGAGCGGATCAATGAGTGCAATCGACATTTATACGCGTATTGAAGGCTTGGCCGCCGCGATTCCGTTTGCAAACCTGGATACCGACCAGATCATGCCCAAGCAGTTCCTGCGCGGCATCGATAAGTCCGGTCTCGACAACGGTGTGTTACATGACATGCGCTTTGACGAGGAGGGCAGAATTCGCCCCGACTTCATCCTGAACAGGCCCGAGTATGCCGATACGCGCATCCTTCTGGCCGGGCCCAACTTCGGTTGTGGATCCAGCCGAGAACATGCGGTTTGGGGCCTGTTGCAATTCGGGATCCGCGCCATCGTGGCGTCCAGTTTCGGCGAGATCTTCTACTCCAACGCGATGAACAATCGCCTGTTACTGGTGATGGTATCGGAAGACGACGTACAGGCGCTGATGCAGGATACCGCCCGGGCGCAGCAAGGGGAACTGTCTATCGACCTGAAGAGCATGACCGTACGCAGCGCGGCCCGGGAGATTCCGTTCGCCCTTTCTCGGCGACACCGCGAAATGTTTATTCAAGGGCAGGATCTAATTGGCGCCTCGCTCGTGCACCGCGAAGCAATCAACGCCTTCGCAGCGCAACACTGGGAACGGCAGCCCTGGCTGAAAAATGTGGCGGCTCTCACCATGCAGCGCTTGGTGGAATCGGGGCAGATCGTCCCAAACAAGGCCTGACTGCTGACTAGCGGCTGGGCCTATTCATTCCGGCGTCATGGCCAGGGCGGCTTCGTAAGCCGCCCGCAATGAAGACGGGTCGGCGATTCCTCGACCAGCGATGGCATACGCGGTGCCGTGATCCACACTGGTGCGCACGAAGGGCAGGCCGACCGTGATGTTCACGCCCTGTTCCACGCCCAGGTACTTCACTGGAATCAGGCCTTGGTCGTGGTACTGGGCGACGACGATGTCGAATTCACCCATGCGTGCCCGCATGAAAACGGTGTCGCCCGGCCACGGGCCGGTCACTTCCAAGCCCTCGGCTCTGGCCGCCTCGATGGCGGGGCAAATGACCTCGATTTCTTCGCGCCCGAAGCGGCCGTCTTCCCCCGCGTGCGGGTTGAGTCCGGCCACCGCAATGCGAGGTTTCAGCAGCCCGGCCTGTCGACAGGCCCGGTGGGCCAGCCTTATGGTTTCAAGTTCAGCTTCGAAGGTGATCAAACTCGGGACCGCCGCAAGCGGCTCGTGGATTGTGACCAGCACGACGCGCAGTTCGGGGTTGGCCAGCATCATGGCGTAGTGCGCCGTACCACTGCGTTCCGCGAGAATCTCGGTGTGTCCGGGATAATCGATACCCCCCAGCTGCATCGCTTTCTTGTTCAGGGGAGCGGTCACGACCGCACGGATGCGCTGGGCCATCGCGTCGTCGATGGCGTGGCACAGGTATTCGTAAGCACCCCGACCGGCTTCCGCGTGGATTTCACCCATGCGCAGACCTTCGGGTAGGGCTTGCCAGCGGTTCAGCACCGGGATCACCGCAGGGTCGCCAGAGCAGGCCTCCGGCTCACTGATGATCTCCACCCTCAACTGCGACCCCAGATCCAGCTGGTCGATCGTGGACTGCAGAACGCCGGCATCTCCGTACACCAGGGCGGGCGTTCTCAGACCCGCCGCAAAGACCTTGACGATGATCTCCGGGCCGATGCCCGCAGCGTCGCCCATGGTGAAACCCACGGGTAGCGTTACGGTCGATTCGCTGGCCTGCTGTGTCATTGACCGCTCCGCTCCTACAGCGCTTCGCTGGCGTAGTCCGCCAGGCGAGAGCGTTCGCCGCGCTGCAGTGTGATGTGTCCGGCGTGCGGCCAGCCTTTGAAGCGGTCGACCACATAGGTAAGCCCGGAACTCCCTTCGGTCAAGTAGGGCGTGTCGATCTGGGCGATATTGCCAAGACAGACGATCTTGGTGCCAGGACCCGCACGCGTGACCAGGGTCTTCATCTGCTTCGGAGTCAGGTTCTGTGCCTCGTCGATGATCAGATACTTGTTCAAGAAGGTGCGGCCTCGCATGAAGTTCAGCGATTTCACTTTAATGCGCGAACGGATCAGCTCCATGGTCGATTGCCGGTTCCAGTCGGTGGAGCCGGAGTCACTGGCCAGATCGTGGCGGCCGGCGCCCAGGTGTAGGACCTCCAGGTTGTCTTCGAGCGCGCCCATCCAGGGAAGCATTTTTTCTTCTTCAGTACCGGGCAGGAAGCCGATATCGTCTCCTACCGGAACGGTTGCGCGCGTGATGATGATCTCGGTGTAGCGGTTGGTTTCCAGCGTCTGAGCCAGGCCTGCCGCTAAGGCCAGCAAGGTCTTGCCCGTGCCCGCTTGCCCGAGCAATGAAACGAAATCGCATTCGGGATTCATCAGCAGGTTGAGCGCGAAGTTCTGTTCGCGGTTGCGGGCGGTGATGCCCCACACGCTGTTACGGCCGTGGCTGTGATCGCGCAAGGTTGCCAAGACGGCCGACTTGCCGCTGACTTCGCGCACTTGCGCGTGCAGCGGCATTTCGCCGTCCAGGTACACGAATTGGTTGACCAGGAACTCGCTGCATAGCGGGCCCTTGATGCGGTAGAACGTGGTGCCGCCCTGCTGCCAGGATTCCACGTCCTTGCCATGCTTTAGCCAGAAGTTGTCCGGCAGGGGCATGACGCCGTCGTAGAGCAGGTCGGAATCGTCCAGCACGCGGTCGTTGAGGTAGTCCTCCGCTTCCAGACCCAGCGCACGGGCCTTGAGCCGGATGTTGATGTCCTTGGACACCAACACCACGCTGCGCTTCGGATACTGCGATTTCAAAGCATGGACGACGCCCAGAATGATGTGGTCGGCTTTACCGACCGGCAGCTCAACGGGCAAGGAGAGATCCAGCGCCGACGTCTGCAGCTGCAGCTGGCCGAGCGCCTCCATGTTGCCCAGGGCATCCAGGTTTACGCCCTTCTCGAGATCCTTTGCCTCATTCACCAGGGCGTCGAGGGAACGACTGACCTGACGCGCGTTGCGGGCGACTTCGGACATCCCCTTCTTGTGATGGTCCAGTTCCTCGAGCACGATCATCGGCAGATAAATATCGTGCTCTTCGAACTTGAAGAGCGAATTTGAATCGTGCAGCAGAACGTTCGTGTCCAGCACGAACAGCTTTCTGCGAGAGGTAGGCAGACGTGTGCGCTTGGGGCTGCGCTGGCTGCGTGAGGCAGCGGTTGAACTCGCACCGGCAGTAGAACTCGCTCCGCTCACGGCAGTGCGCGGGGCCTCTTCGACCAGTGTTTCCGTGGGCGCGGCTGGTGTGATTTCAGGTACTGCTTCGGGTTGCGCAGGCTCGCGGCCCGCCGCTGGGGTGGGCTTGCGGCGTGGAGCAGCGCTGCCGTCGGATACCGACGGTTTGGTCGCCTGCTTGGCCGCTGCGCTAGCGCTCGTTTTGGTGGCCTTTGTCGCGGGCGCCTTTGTGGCGGCCTTGGACTCCGGCTGAGCGGCGGGCGTCGGCGGCGCCAGTACGGCGACGTCGGTGTCTTCCATGTCTTCCGGTTTGATCCGGTCGCCCATTCGCGTGGGGAGTTTTGGTAACGGCATGCCTGGCGCTCCTGTTATGTTGTATGGCGAGCGGAAAAGTCAGTCTTCTTTGACCGCTTGCAGGACGGCTTCCACGTGCCCGGGCACGCGTAATCCCCGCCATTCCCGCCGCAGGACACCGTCTGCATCAATGAGGAAGGTACTGCGTTCGATGCCGCGCACCTGGCGTCCGTACATGTTCTTCATCTTGATGACGCCGAAGCGTTCGCAGAGCTGCTCGTCGGTATCGGCGATTAGGGCGAAGGGCAGGGCCTGTTTGGCGGTGAAGTTCTCGTGCGAGCGGAGAGAGTCTCGGGATACCCCGATGATGCGGGCGCCTGCGGCAAGGAATTCATCGTGCAGATCACGGAAACCCTGGGCCTGGGTGGTACAGCCCGGCGTGCTGTCCTTGGGATAGAAATACAACACGGTCTTGCGGCCTTTCAGGTCTTCCAGAGTGATTTCGCCCTGCGTGGATGCGGCGGTGAAAGGCGGGACGGCCTGGCCGACTGCAACAATGGTCATTCATTCTCCTGTGTGGGGATCAGGGCCGCGACGACGCGCCGACCTTCGGACATGAGGATGTTATAGGTGCGGGCGGCTGCCTGCGTCGACATGACTTCTACGCCGATGCCGTGGCGTTGCAACGCTGCCGTGGTTGAAATGGGCAGCATGACCTGCACGCTGCCCGTGCCGATCAGGAGCACCTCGACATCGGAGGAGATGGGAACCGCATCCCCCTCAAGAAATGCCAGTGGATCGGCGGCCGCCTCCTGGAGGCCCGCCAGCTCCCGCAGCGCAGCAATGGTGAGTTCCGCCACACTATCGACGGACCACGCTGCGACCTCGCCTTCCGGCGCAAACCGCACGGGATGCCGGTAGGGGGCGCCGTTGATTTCTACATAACCCGCGCCGTAGGCGGTGACGGTATTCAGTCCAGGGTTGGATTCTTTCTGTAATAGCAAGAGTGACTCCCCAAGTGAGTTTCATCATAGCGCATGCGCGCGCGTATGGTGCTGCGATATGGGGGGTGTATCGTTTACACTTGACACTATTTGCCGCAGCCCCTGTCTTTACGCTAGATTAACGAGTTTGCTGCGGTGCAACCGCTCTGTTTACACCACGCCCTTTTCATATCAGCCAAGGATCACCATGAGCACGTTTCCACGTATTGAGCGCTTGCCGCCGTATGTCTTCAATATTACGGGCGAACTGAAGATGGCGGCGCGCCGGCGTGGGGAAGACATCATTGATATGTCCATGGGGAATCCGGACGGTCCCACGCCCCGTCACATCGTCGACAAGCTGATCGAAGCCGTCAATCGTCCTGACACTCACGGCTATTCCGTGTCCAAGGGTATTCCGCGGCTGCGCAAGGCCATCTCAGGCTGGTATGAGCGTCGCTACGACGTCCAGATCGATCCGGATTCCGAAGCCATCGTTACGATCGGCTCGAAGGAAGGTTTGGCTCACCTGATGCTTGCGACACTTGATCGCGGCGACACGGTGCTGGTGCCCAACCCCAGCTATCCGATCCACATCTATGGCGCGGTGATCGCGGGAGCCAACATCCGCTCGGTACCCATCGTGCCGGGGCTCGACTTCTTTGAAGAGATCGAGCGCGCCGTGCGCGAAACGATTCCGCGCCCCAAGATGATGATCCTGGGTTTCCCCAGCAATCCGACCGCGCAATGCGTCGATCTGTCGTTCTTCGAACGAATCGTGGCGCTGGCGCGCGAACACAACATTCTGGTCGTGCACGACCTGGCGTACGCGGACATCACCTTCGACGGTTATGTGGCGCCGTCCATCATGCAAGTGGAAGGGGCCCGCGAAGTCGCGGTGGAGTTCTTCACCATGAGCAAGAGCTACAACATGGCCGGCTGGCGTGTCGGTTTCATGGTGGGCAACCAGCAACTGGTGAATGCACTGGCCCGGATCAAGAGCTATCACGACTACGGCACCTTCACCCCGATTCAGGTGGCGTCCATCGCCGCATTGGAGGGGCCGCAGGACTGCGTGGCCGAGGTCGTCGCACAGTACCAGAATCGTCGCGACGTACTGGCAAAGGGGCTACATGACGCCGGGTGGCCGGTGGATGTTCCCCGCGCGTCGATGTACATCTGGGCGCGCATCCCGGAGGCATACCGGTCCATTGGTTCGCTGGAATTCTCCAAGCGGCTGTTGGCCGATGCCAAGGTGGCCGTGTCGCCCGGAGTGGGCTTCGGCGAGTATGGCGATGAATACGTGCGATTTGCGCTCATCGAGAACGAACAACGCATCCGCCAAGCGGTTCGCGGCATCAAGGATATGTTCCGTAAGGACGGTGTAGGGAAATGAGTTCCATCAAGGTGGGTTTGCTGGGTCTGGGCGTCGTCGGTGGCGGCACCTGGAAGGTATTGCAGAACAACGCGGAAGAAATCGCACGTCGGGCCGGTCATCGCATTGAAGTCACCGCCATCGCGGTACGAGACGTCGAGAAGGCGCGCCGGCTCGTGGGCGACGCCAACGTGCGGATCACAACCGATGGCCTCGAAGTTGCCCGCGATCCCGAAATCGACATCGTTGTGGAACTGATCGGCGGTGAGACCCTTGCTCGTGAATGGGTGATGGAAGCCATTCGTCAGGGCAAGCACGTGGTTACCGCCAACAAGGCCCTATTGGCCAAGCATGGCAACGAGATCTTCGATGCGGCCAGCGAGAAAGGCGTCATGGTGGCATTCGAGGCTGCCGTGGCCGGTGGCATCCCCATCATCAAGGCGATGCGCGAAGGCCTTACTGCGAACCGCATCGACTGGATCGCCGGCATCATCAATGGAACGACCAACTTCATCCTGAGCGAAATGCAGTCGCGCGGGCTGCCGTTCAATACGGTGCTGGCTGAAGCCCAAAGGCTGGGTTACGCCGAGGCAGATCCCACCTTCGACATTGAAGGGGTGGACGCCGCGCACAAGCTGACGCTGCTCGCTTCCATGGCTTTCGGCATTCCCGTGCAGTTTGAGAAGGCCTGTATCGAAGGTATCTCCAAACTAGAGGCGGAAGATATTCAACATGCCGCAAGGCTCGGCTACCGCATCAAGTTGCTCGGCATCACCCGTCGCCGCGACGACGGCATCGAGCTGCGCGTGCATCCCACACTGATCCCGATGGGCAGCCTGCTGGCCAATGTGGAAGGCGCAATGAACGCCGTACTGGTGCATGGCGACGTGGTGGGTCCCACTCTCTACTATGGCCAGGGCGCGGGCGAGATGCCGACCGCCTCGGCAGTGGTGGCCGACCTGGTCGATGTTGCGCGCCTGGAATCGGCGGATCCGCTGCATCGGGTCCCGCATCTGGCCTTCCAGCCTGACGCGGTGAAGGACATCCCGATCCTGCCGGCCGACGAGATCCGCTCGTCCTATTACCTGCGCATGCGCGTTGAGGACCGGCCGGGCGTACTGGCGGATATCTCCCGCATTCTGGCCGATGCCGGTATTTCCATTGGCTCCATGTTCCAGGAGCCCTACCAGGCGGGCGAGGCGTCCATCATCTTCCTGCTGCATCGTGCCCGGGAAGGAGCCGTCAGCGCGGCAATCGAGAAAATGCACAAGCTGCCGTTCGTACGTTCGGAAGTGACCCGGCTGCGCGTCGAGGAACTGTCATGAAATATATTTCCACTCGGGGCGGGATGACGCCCCAGCCCTTCTGCGACATTCTGCTCGAGGGTCTTGCGCCGGACGGCGGCCTCGCCGTGCCGGAGTCGATCCCTCAAGTGTCGGCCGATACATTGGAGCAGTGGCGTTCCCTGGGGTACGCCGAACTCGCCGCGGAGATCCTGTCCTTATTTGCCGACGACATTCCACGTGACGATCTCTTGCAGCTCACGCGTGCCGCCTACAGCCGCGATGTCTTCCCCGGCGAGGAAATGGTGCCCATCAAGCCGTTGAAGGGCGGGATGAGCCTGCTGGGTCTGTCCGAAGGTCCGACGCTGGCCTTCAAGGACATGGCCATGCAGTTTCTGGGACAGGTCTTCGAGTACGTCCTGCAACGCCGTGGCGCCACGCTGAATATTCTTGGCGCCACCTCGGGTGACACCGGCTCAGCCGCTGAGTATGCGATGCGTGGCAAGCGGGGCGTGAACGTATTCATGCTTTCGCCGCAGGGTCGCATGAGCGCCTTCCAGCGCGCGCAGATGTACTCGCTGCAGGATGAGAACATCCACAATATTGCGGTCGAGGGTGTTTTCGACGACTGTCAGGACATCGTGAAGGAGCTGGCGGGCGACCTGGAATTCAAGAACGCCTACCGGTTAGGAGCCGTGAACTCCATCAACTGGGCGCGTATCGCAGCACAGGTGGTCTACTACTTCTGGGGCTGGCTGCGCGCCACGTCGACCGGCGGCGCACGCGAAGTCTCGTTTTGCGTACCGTCGGGCAATTTCGGAAACATTCTGGCGGGCCATATCGCCCGCGAAATGGGCCTGCCTGTGCGCCGGCTGGTGCTGGCCACCAACGAAAACAACGTGCTGGAGGAGTTCTTCCGCACGGGTGTGTATCGTCCGCGGTCTTCCGCCCAGACGCATGCGACCTCCAGCCCTTCCATGGACATTTCCAAAGCCTCGAATTTCGAGCGCTTCGTGTTCGATCTCCTGGGCCGCGACCCTGTCAAGCTGAGCGAGGTGTGGAAGGGCCTGGAGAGTGAAGGCTATTTCGATCTTGCGGCTTTGAAGTCTCAGTTCGAAGAACGCTATGGGTTTGTGTCCGGCACGAGCTCTCACGCCGACCGGCTCGCCACCATCAAGCGCGTCTTCGAGGAAACCGGCGTGCTGATCGATCCGCATACCGCCGATGGCGTGAAGGTGGCGGCCGACTACCTCGAGGACGGCGTGCCCATGCTCGTGCTGGAAACGGCCTTGCCGGCGAAATTCGCCGAGACCATCGTCGAGGCGATCGGTGTCGAACCGCCCGTGCCGGCACATCTCTCCGGTTTGTCCGAGCTGCCGCAACGGGTGGTGAACTTGCCCTGTGACGCGGAGCGCGTACGCGAGTACATCCGCGAGCACGCGCCGCTGCCGGCCTCCGAGGCGCCCTGAAGCGGACGGCCCCGTGCTGACCATCGGCCACGCCCTGGCTGTATCGATTGGTGCGGCGCTCGGTGCGCTGTGCCGATGGCTGATCGGCCTGTCACTGAACAGTGGGGGCGCGGGCTGGCCCTGGGGTACGTTATTGGTGAACGCGGTGGGCGGATACCTGATCGGTCTGCTGCTTGGCGTGTTCGCGACTCAGCCCGAAGTGCCGATGTGGTTGCGCTTGTTCGCGTTGACCGGCTTTCTGGGCGGAATGACCACCTTTTCGGCATTCTCGGGGGAGACGGTGGCGATGCTGATGCGTGGGGCCTATGTGTCGGCTGGCGGTTATGTGGCGGCGAGTGTGTTGGGGAGCCTGGCGGCGACCGGTCTGGGGTTCTACACGGCGTCTCGCTGGGTCTAGCGGCCGCCTCATCCCATCGCCAGCATGGCTGCGGTACGGCCGCTGCGCACCGCGCCTTCCAGCACCGCCGGATAGTCGGTGTCTGTCCAGTCGCCGGCTACGAAGACCCCCGGCCAGGGTGTGCGGTTGCTCGGCCGCTTCAGGCCCGGAACCGACAGAAACGTGGCGCGTTTCTCTACCACCAGGGCATGCCGCAGCACCGGCGAAAGCTGAACGCCTTTCAGCTGTTCACGCAGCTGCACCAACATGCTTGCAAGCACTGCGTCGCGATCGCGGCTCATCAGGGACGCGGCGTCGCTGACCACCACATGCAGCAGCCGCTGCTCCGGGTCCTGCCCCTGGAACAACCATTGACCATAGTGGCCACGTACTCGATCCTCGTGCAGTAACAGCATGGGGGCGGGCAGCGCCACCGCTTGTTCCAGCATCAGCGTCAGCGTCGCAATAGGGGCATGCTGGAAGGAGTTCAGTGTGTCGAGGAATTCGTCGCTACCTGGGACGGCCGGCAACGCGGCGAGCAGTCGGGACGCCGATGGGGTGTTAGTGCAGACGAGCACAGCGTCATAGCGCTCCGGCCGCTCATCCAGCGTCAGCCTGGTTCCCGGCGAGAGTGTTGCAGTACTTGCCTGTGGCGTGCCCGCGCTTCCTGTAGAGCGCCGTCCGTCGAGGAGCTGCGCCGGTTCTGCGGGACCGGCCGTATCCGCATACTGAAGGCGCCGTATGGTCGTGGAGGAAACAATCTCCAGGCTGCCTCGTGCCGTCGCGGACTGGTGTTGGCGCGTCAGGGCATCTACTTGCGACGGCCACAGCTCCGTAAGCGTTGTACGAGGGATCAGGATATCGCAGGCATCGCGGCTCGTCGCGCCCAGGCTGTCCCGCAGGACATGGGCGAACAATTGAGCACATGCCAGCTCCGCCGGCGTATTCATCGTGGCAATGCACAAAGGAATCCAGAGGAGGCGTTGCAGGCGCGCAGGCTGTAGCGTCAGAGCCAGCCACTCGTGAACCGTCGCCCCTCTCGGCACCTGCCAGCCCGCGCGCCTTAGCTGGTTCATGGCACGTACGGCGGCGCGTTTCTCGCCCCAGCTGAGTCCCTTGGCCGTTAGCAGACCTGCGGCGATATGCAGGGGAGCCGGCAGGCCGGGCAGGGCGCGCAGGTGCAGCGAGTCATCCGCGCTGCGCAGGCTCAGGGGCAGGCGTGTGAATTGGCGTTCAGTATCAAGACCCAGGTCACGCATGAGCGCGAGCGTATCGGAATAGGCGCCCAGCATGATGTGCTGGCCGTTGTCGATCTCCCGGTCCAGCGTGGGCGCGTGTATGCTGCGCGCCCGCCCGCCCAGGACGGTGCCGGATTCGAACACCCGTACGTCGTGTCCCTCGCGGAATGCATGCACTGCGGCACTTAGGCCGGCCCATCCGCCTCCGACGACGGCCAGTTTCATTTCGACAGCCGGCGCGCGATGCCTTTGCCGCCGCCAACCCAGGTGCGCCAGGCCAGCCAGAACTTCCGAATCGGAGTGAGAGATATGCGCTGGTCGAGCACATGCCAGCCATCGCGCTCAATTTCGTCGAGCAAGGTGGCATAGATGGCCGTCATCATCAAGCCCGGCCGCTGGGCGCGACGCTCACCTTCGGGCAAGGCCCGCATAGCGGCGCGATAGTATTCGCGCGCCCGGTTTGTCTCGAAGCGCATGAGCTCGACGAAGCGATCGGTGTGGAGCCCGTTCATGATCTCCGTCGGCTTCACGCCGAAGCGATCCAGGTCTGCTTGCGGCAGGTAAATTCGACCTCGGCGGGCGTCGTCGCCCACGTCGCGGATGATGTTGGTCAGCTGAAACGCCGTTCCCAGCTTGCGCGCGTATTCAAGCGTGGCGGGGGTTACCGGTCCGAAGATGCCGGCCGACATTTCGCCTACCACTCCGGCGGCGTGCCAACAGTATTTCTCCAAGGCGGGCCAGTCGCGGTACTGAAGCTCGTCCAGGTCCATTTCCATGCCCTCGATCACCGCGTAGAGCTGACGGTCCTCGATTCCGTAGGGTTCGACGTGCGGCGCCAATGCTTTCATAACGGGGTGCTCCGCCTCGCCGCGATACAAGGCGTCCACCTGCGTACGCCACCACGCCAGCTTCATCCGTGCCACGGATGATTCCTTGCATTCGTCCACGACATCATCTACCTCGCGACAGAATGCGTAGAGCGCCGTAATTGCACGGCGCCGTTCCGGCGGCAAGAAGAGGAAGGCGTAATAGAAGCTGGAGCCGCTGCGGGCGGCCTTCTCTTGGCAGTATTGGTCGGGAGTCATTTGAAAAAGGCTCGATATGCCATGCGCGGCCAATCCATTGGGCGCAGGACGGGACGTCGCTGGAAGACGTCATAGTTTAGTTGCTCCAGCCGATCCAGGATAAGCAGCCCCCCCTGAATCACCAAGCGCAGTTCGAGGCCGGCGCGCAACGGCAACCTGCGCGGCAGAGATCGGCCGGCCTCCAGGTAGCCGCGCGCCTGCGCCACCTGTTCGGCCATCAAGGCCCGCCACGCACTTCCTGCATCGACATCGACGTCGTCAGCCAGCAAGCGCCCCGCCCGGGTGCAACGGTCTATCCATCCTTCGGAGACGCCATGACGGACGAGCTGCGCGCGCGGCAGGTACAGGCGCCCCTTCTGCCAGTCGATCGCCACGTCTTGCCAGAAATTCGTCAACTGCAGACCTGTACAGATTGCATCTGCGCTGGCCAGGTTGTCTGCGCTATGGCGATCATAGAGGTGCAGCAATAGGCGTCCCACTGGATCCGCTGAACGGCGACAGTAGTCGAGCAGCTCCGTATCGTCTTCGTATCTATGCTTGACGACGTCCTGAGTGAACGCGGACAACAGGTCACGAAACAGGGACAACGGCAGCGAGTGCCGGCGCACGGTCTCGCCCAGCGGCACAAAAATTTCTGGATGAGGGAGAGCCTCTTGCGTTTCGCCTTGCTCCAGCAAATCGAGAGCTTCATGGTACTTCGAGAGCGCGGCCAGCCGGGCTTCTGGAAGTGCATCGCCTTCGTCGGCGATATCGTCGGCCGAACGTGCGTAGCGGTAGATGTCCCGCACAGCCGCGCGCAGTGGCCTGGGCAAAAGCAAGGAGGCGACGGGGAAGTTTTCGTAGTGGTCGACGGCCATGGCCGGCAAAGTATAAGCGTATAAGCGCGCTTAGCGAATGCGCTGCAACTGGTTTAGACTCTCCTATCTGTTCGAGGAAGCTCCATGCCACGTCCGATACAGGCAACGGTGTCCATACCGGCCCTGCAACACAACCTAAGGCAAGTCGTTTCCGGCGTGCAGGCACAAGCTGCCGCGGCCGGCCGCTCTGCGCCCCGCGTCTGGGCCGTGATCAAAGCGGGCGGATATGGCCACGGCCTGCTGCACGCCATGCGCGGCTTTGCGGCCGCCGACGGCCTAGCGATGCTCGATCTCTCCGAGGCGGTGGCGTGCCGCGACGCGGGGTGGTCCCGTCCACTGATGCTGCTCGAAGGCTTCTTTGAACCTTCAGATATAAACGTTGTAGATACACACCGACTCGTGGTTGCCGTGCATTGCGAAGACCAATTACGCATGCTCGAAACGTCCCGGCCGGCTGCGCCCATCAGCGTCAACCTGAAGCTCAATACGGGCATGAACCGGCTGGGTTTCGCTCCGGAAGCCGCGGCACGGGCCTGGGCTCGCCTCAAGGCGCTTCAACAGCAGGGCATCGTCGGCGAACTGGGCACAATGATGCATTTTTCCCGAGCCGACGACGACCCTGAGGTCACTCGCGAGCAGCTGGCATTGTTTACAAAGCTAACGGCCGACATGCCGGGGCCGATGAGCGTCTGCAACTCCGCGGCAACGCTTACACCGGGGCTGTGGACGCAGCTTCCCCAGCAGCACGAGCAGTGGGTGCGTCCGGGCATCTGCCTGTATGGCTCTTCGCCTTTTCCCGCCCGCAGCGCCTCTGAACTCGGCCTGCGGCCGGTCATGACGCTGTCGGCGCGTCTGATTGCCGTTCAGGACTGTGCTGTGGGGGCATGCGTGGGCTATGGTCACCTGTTCACCGCCGAGTCGCCCACCCGCGTGGGTATCGTCGCTTGCGGCTATGCCGACGGCTATCCCCGTCATGCGGGTAACGGCACGCCGGTCGTGGTGGCGGGACAGCGTACGCAGTTGATCGGGCGGATCTCCATGGACATGCTGGCGGTCGATCTCACGACCATACCTCAAGCCGGCATTGGGTCTCCCGTGGTGTTGTGGGGTGAGGGCGGCCCCTCGGTCGACGAAGTGGCGCATGCGGCCGGTACCGTGGGCTACGAACTGTTGTGTGCCTTGGCGCCCCGGGTGCCGAGGTCGATCCAGGTCGACGATGGAGTATTGCAATGAAGAACAAGTGTGTGCTGGTCACCGGCGCGACCAAGGGAATCGGCTGGGCGATCAGTCAGCGGCTGGCCGATCTGGGCTGTCACGTCGTGGGGCTGGCACGGCAAACACAGGACATCGATTTTCCGGGCTATTTGTATGCCTGTGACCTGTCCAATGCCGGCGAGACCGAAGAGGTGCTTCGGGTGATCCGCGAAAAGTACCCGATCGACGCCGTCGTCAATAACGTGGGCTTTCTCGACCACGCTCCGCTAGGCGAGATCGAACTGGCCCAGCTCTACAACGTCTTCGACATCAATGTGCGAGTTGCCGTCCAGGTTACCCAAGCGTTCGTAGGCGGCATGAAGGCGCGTCGCGACGGCCGCGTGGTGAACGTTTGCGGTCATCTGGGCCTCGGTTCGTTCGGCCATACCAGCTATGGCGCGGCCAAGCAGGGCCTTATCGCCTGCACGCGTACTTGGGCGCTGGAGCTGGCTCCGCACAACATCACAGTGAACGCCGTGTCTCCCGGGCCGGTCGAAACGGAACCATTCCGAGCCGCGCATCCGGTAGGCAGTGAGGACGAACAGCGCGTACTGGCGGGTGTGCCCATGGGTCGCTTTGCCCGTCCGGACGAGATCGCGGAAGCAGTCGTTTTCCTGTTGGGGGATCAGGCCGGTTTCATCACCGGTCAGGTGCTCGGGGTGGATGGCGGCTACAGCGTACCAGGGCATCACTGAGGCAAGCATGGCGAAGGCACGCAGCACTTACGTCTGTTCCGAATGTGGCGGTGTATCGGCCAAGTGGCTGGGCAAATGCCCGCACTGTGGCGCATGGAACAGCATGACTGAAAGTCTCGCGGCCGCTGCTCCTACACACCGCTACGCGCCGCTGGCCGGTAGCACGCCCGTGCAGGCTTTGTCCGACATCGAAGCCCGCGAACTCCCTCGCCAACCGACCGGCATTGCCGAGTTCGACCGCGTGTTGGGTGGCGGGCTTGTGCCGGGCTCGGTGGTGCTGATCGGCGGCGATCCCGGCATCGGGAAGTCCACTCTGCTGCTGCAAGCGCTGGTTTCCCTGGCCAACGTCGTGCCGGTGCTTTATGTCACGGGCGAGGAATCCGCCGAACAGGTTGCCCTGCGCGCCCGGCGTCTCGATCTTCCCACTCAGGGCACACAGTTGTTGGCCGAAATCCGTCTAGAAGCCATCATGGATGCGATCGGCTCGCAGAAACCGGCGGTGGCGGTCATCGATTCAATCCAGACTCTGTATTCCAGCGAACTGAGCGCCGCACCGGGCTCGGTTTCCCAAGTAAGGGAGTGCGCCGCGCAGCTCACCCGCCTGGCCAAGCAAAGCGGCGTGACCCTGGTCTTCATCGGACACGTCACCAAAGACGGTAGCCTGGCCGGTCCTCGTGTGCTGGAACATATCGTAGATACGGTCCTGTACTTCGAAGGCGACACCCACTCCTCCTACCGCCTGGTTCGCGCCTTCAAGAATCGCTTCGGCGCGGTCAACGAGCTGGGCGTATTCGCCATGACCGACCGTGGGCTTCGAGGGGTTGCCAACCCGTCGGCGCTGTTTCTGTCGCAGCACGATCAGAACGTTGCGGGCTCTTGCATCATGGCGACCCAGGAAGGGACCCGTCCTTTGCTGGTCGAAGTGCAGGCCCTGGTGGACACTGCCCACGTGCCCAATCCGCGCCGACTGACCGTCGGCCTCGAAGGCACTCGCCTGGCCATGTTGCTGGCGGTCCTGCATCGCCATGCAGGGGTGGCCACCTTTGATCAGGACGTCTTCGTCAATGCGGTGGGTGGTGTGAAGATCACCGAGCCCGCCGCTGACCTGCCAGTGCTGTTGGCCATCATGTCGTCATTGCGAGACCGCCCGTTGCCGCGCGGGCTGGTGGCGTTTGGCGAGGTGGGGCTGGCGGGTGAGATCCGGCCGGCGGTCCGCGGTCAGGAACGCCTCAAGGAAGCCGCCAAACTGGGCTTCGGCACCGCACTCATCCCCAAGGCCAACGCGCCCCGGCAACCCATTGAAGGCCTGGAGATCATTGCGGTGGACCGCATCGAGGTCGCTATGGAGCGTTTGCGTGGATAGAGGGGCGGCCGGCTCATCGGCAGCGAAGGAATAATAAGTGGATTGGACCCTTGTAGTGGCGGGATGCCTGTTGTCGGGCGCGTCTATCGGCTTCATCGGCGGCGTCCTGGGCATCGGGGGCGGTTTGTTGGCCATACCGCTGCTGGGTCTGGTGTTCGGCATGAACCAGCAACTGGCTCAGGGCACGGCGCTCATTATGGTCTTGCCGGCGATCCTGTTGACCGTCCGCAAGTACAACCAGCATGATCGTATCGATCTCAAAGCAGCGGGCGCGGGAGCGCTGACCTCCATCTTGTTTACTTGGGTGGGGGCGCGCATCGCCTTGGGAGTGGATCCCTCACTCTTGAGGCGCGTGTATGCCTTGTTCGTATTGGGGATCGCTTTGTTCTACTTGCAGCAGGTCTGGCGTCAGAACCGCCGTGACCGCAAGAGCGCGAAAACTGGCCACTCCAAGCCTTCGGGCGGTCCCGGCAAGGTCTTTCATCCCATCTGGTACGCCTTGGTCGGAATACTGGCTGGGCTCACCGGCGGCATTTTCGGGGTCGGTGGCTCCGTGTTGGTCGTGCCTCTGTTGACTACCGTGTTCCGGTTGAGCCAGACCCGTGCGCAGGCGTTGGGACTCAGCATGGTCATACCCGGTACGGTCGTCGCGCTCGCCACTTACGCTCGGCATGGCCAGGCCGACTGGCTGGTCGGAATCCCAATGGCGCTGGGCAGCATCCTGCTCGTTCCCTATGGTGTGCGCCTGGCCTACACCTTGCCCGAACCTCGATTGAAGCTGACATTTGCCTGTATGCTCTTGGTGATCATGGTCTTGCTTCTGCTCAACTCCTGACAATGTCCGCCGCCTTGCCATCCTTCATGCGCCTCGGTTTCCGTGCTTTCCTGCGCGACTGGCGCGCTGGGGAGTTGCGGCTACTGCTGCTGGCACTAATGATCGCCGTGGCGGCGATCACGAGTGTCGGCTTCCTCGCCGACAGAGCCGGCCAAGTGCTCGAACGGGATGCCGCCCAAATGCTGGGAGGCGACCTCGTGCTGCGGTCAGGCCAGGCTGTGCCGGAGGCGTTCATCCAGCAGGCGCTGAGCCGCGGGCTGAAGGTCGGAAATACCATTCAGTTCCCATCGATGGCGACGCGTGGCGATGCCAGCACATTGGTGTCTCTTAAGGCGGTCGACGACGCGTATCCACTTCATGGTGCCTTGCAAGTCGCTACCACGGGCGATGGAGCAGGCGAAACACGAGAGGGCGGACCGGCGCCAGGCACGGTCTGGGTGGACGGCCAATTATTGGGCATCCTGCACGCCGCGGTGGGCGACCGGCTTGAAGTCGGCGACCTGCAGCTCGAAGTCGCGGCAGTCATCCGCCATGAACCGGATCGGGGAACGCAGTTCGTGAACCTGGCGCCGCGCCTGATGATGCACCTGTCCGATCTGCCGGCTGCGGGTTTGCTCGGGCCGGGCAGCCGCGTGCATCATTACCTGCTCGTTGCCGGAGAATCCGACGCAGTGCGCGGCTATCGGGAGTGGCTGGAGCCGCGACTGGAACGGGGACAGCGGCTCAGTACGCTCGAAGACAGCCGGCCCGAGGTGACCCGGGTGATTGAGCGGGCAGAAAGTTTTCTGGTGTTGGTGGCGCTGCTTTCAGTGCTGGTCGCGGCGATTGCAGTCGGTTTGGCCGCCCGCCAGTACACCCGTCGCCATACCGACGGTGTAGCGGTATTGCGCTGCCTGGGTGCCGGGCGCTCTACGCTGCTCGGTGTGCTTTGGGTGGAGTTCTCATTGGTGGCATTGGTCGGCGCCACCGCCGGCATTGCGCTGGGCTATGTGGCGCACTACGGCTTAGTGGACATGCTGGCAGGCTGGCTCGATACGCCGCTACCCGCGCCGACCTGGATGCCCGCCTTGCAGGGATGGGCCAGCGGTTGCCTGCTGTTGCTCGGATTCGCTTTGCCGCCGCTGGCCGCCTTGCGTCATGTGCCTCCGGCTCGCGTCTTGCGCCGCGACGCAGCGGTCGGGCGTGGAAGACGCTGGCCGGCCTATGTGGTGGCGGCACTTTCCTTCTTGGCCTTGATCGGCTGGACGTCCGGCGACTTGCGTACCAGCCTGCTCGTGGTCCTGGGCTTTGCTGCTGCGTTTGCGGTGTTTGCCTTGGTGGGTCTCGGGCTGGTGAGCGTATTGAACCGTTTTCGCGGGCGAGATACTGGCGGCCTAGCCTGGAGATTCGCGGTGACCGGCATGGCGCGGCGACGGGGCCTCACCATGACGCAGCTGTGCTCGTTGGCATTGGGGTTGATGCTGTTGCTATTGCTCGGCATACTCAGGGGAGACCTGTTGCGCAGCTGGCAGCAAAGTCTGCCGCCGGATGCGCCGAACACCTTTCTGATAAATGTTCAGGTCGATCAGCGCGACGACGTCGCGAGCCTGATCGAAGCCGCGGGGTTGCCTCGCCCTGAGCTGCATCCGATGGTCCGTGCACGCCTGGTGTCCATCAACGAGAAACCCGTTCATCCCGACGACTACATCGAGGAGCGGGCGCAACGATTGGCGGATCGTGAGTTCAACCTCAGCGTCGCTGCTCAGCTGCCCGCGAGCAACGCCATGACGGCGGGCCGCTGGTTGGATCCGCAGGCTAGCGAAATCGCGCTAGAGGAGGGCGTAGCCCAGGCGTTGAAGGTGCAGGTGGGAGACGTCCTGCGCTTTGATGTCGCCGGTCGTCAGGTCGATGTCACGGTGAGCGGTTTGCGCAAGGTGCGCTGGGACTCCTTCGAAGTGAACTTCTTTGCGTTGTTAAGTCCGGGGGCACTGACTGACGCCCCGGCCACTTACATCAGTTCACTTCACATCCCTTTGAGCGCGGATGCCTTGAAGCGGGACATCGTGCAAGCCTGGCCCAACGTCACCGTGTTCGATATCGGGGTGATCGTGGCCCAGGTGAGATTGATGCTCGAACGCACCGTCACTGCCGTGCAGCTGCTGTTTGCCTTCACTCTGTTCGCAGGAGTGCTGGTCCTGGGGGCGGCATTGCACGCCACCCGTGATGAGCGCATGCAGGAGGTTGCCGTGATGCGGGCTCTGGGCGCGCGAGCCGATCTGCTGCGCGCGGCCCTGCTCAGGGAACTCGTATTGTGCGGCGCCATTGCGGGCGCACTGGCGGCCGCAGCGTCCGTCAGTCTGGCGTGGGTGCTTGCCGACCGAGTTCTTCAGGTGGAGCTGGTGTCGGTGTGGTGGCCGTGGCCTGTCGGAATTGTGGGCGGTGTGTTGGCTGCCCTGATCGCGGCCCGCTTCGCGTTGTCGGGCGTGTTGCGGGCTTCGCCGTTGTCTACGTTGAGAGAAGTGACATGAGGGATATGCTGGCGGTCAGAGAACATGAGTTCACTAACGGATGCATGCGCTACGATGCCACGGTCATCGAAGAGCCGGGCGCGCATCTGTTCGATCCGTCCACTCCCGCTTTGCATGCCGAACAGGTGGGAGAAGGCGGGCGCAAAGCGGCGTGGTTCGTGCAATGCGGCACACGTGCGGGTGTGCTGCGCCGGTATCGTCGTGGCGGTTGGATGGCTCGCATCACCGAGGATCGCTATTTGTGGAACGGCCCTCAGCATGTGCGCAGCCTGAATGAATTCGAAGTGTTGCGGTCGCTGTATGAAGCGGGCTTACCCGTTCCGCGGCCCCTCGCGGCTGCGTTCTGGCGCTCGGGCCCGACCTATCGCGCTGCCATCATTGTGGAGCGGATCCCCGAAGTGAAGGCGCTGGCTTCCGCTCTGGATGTTGCTGATAGTGAACAGGTAGCGCGTTCCATTTATGCCATGCACGAGCAGGGAGTGTGGCATGCTGACTTGAATGCGTACAATATTCTGCTTGATCCCGAGGGGCGGGCCTGGCTCATCGATTTCGATAAGGCGCGCCGTACAACGCTCTCGATGGAGCGGCGGAGCGCGAATCTGCTCAGGCTTAGGCGCTCGCTGGCTAAGGTCGCCGGGGCACGCGGCATCACCTGGTGGGAAGAACTCGGCCGCAGTTACGCGAAGTTGACGCGTACGTTGGCGATGTAGCCCTCAGTTTCGTTTAACATCACGTCCTTTTCACCTTTGTCCGGGAGACTGGCAAATGAAATTCAGCATGGCTGTGCGAACCGTCGTGGGTCTAGCGTTGGCGGCGGCCACCGTTTCCGTGGCGGCTCAGAACAAGGAAGTCAACGTCTACAACTGGGCCGAATACACGGCACCGGATACCCTGTCGGGCTTCGAGAAGGCCACGGGCATCAAGGTGAACTACAGCGTGTACGACAGCAACGATGCCTTGCAGGCCAGGCTGCTCACCGGCAAGTCCGGCTTCGATGTCGTGGTGCCTTCCACGCACTACGCCGCCCGTCAGATTGAAGGGGGCCTTTTTCAGAAGCTCGACAAGTCCAAGATCCCCAACTGGAAATATCTCGACCCGGCCATCATGGAAGTCGTCGCCAGCGTGGATCCGGGTAACGAATACTTGATCCCGTGGGGCTACGGCACCAACGGTCTGGGCTACAACACGACCCGTGTGCGCGAGATACTCGGCGAAGACGTCGACTTGGGCAGCTGGGACATGCTGTTCAACCCCGAGAACACGGAAAAGCTGCGCGCCTGTGGCATTTCCATACTCGACGAAGCGGCACAGGTCTTTCCCGCTGTGCTGCACTACCTCGGCAAGGATCCCAACAGCGAGAACATTGCCGACTACCGCGAGGCACTCGAGGTACTCAAGCGCATCCGCCCGCATATCCGCCAGTTCAGCTCATCGGGCTATATCGATGAGCTGGCCGCGGGAGACCTGTGCATGGTTTATGGGTTTTCCGGCGACGTGATGATCGCCAGCGCGCGTGCTCGCGAGTCCGGCCGCAACTACACCATCGACTACTACATCCCCGACGGTGGCGCCCCCGTGTGGTTCGACACCATGGCGATTCCCAAGGACGCGCGCAACGTTGATGCCGCTCATGCGTTCATCAACTATATCGAGACGCCCGAGGTGCATGCCGCGATCACCAACACCATGTTCTATCCGAATGCCAACAAGGAGGCGCGCAAGCACGTGGTGAAGGAAGTGGCCGAGAACCCGATGATCTATCCCGACGAAGACGTAACCCGCACGCTGTACGTGATCAAGCCGCAGCCCTTGCGCCTGCAGCGCGAGATCAGCCGCCTGTGGAACGAACTCAAGACTGGACGCTGACGACAATGAACGATATTCGCCCGGGGGCTTCCTGGTCGGGAGCCGCAGACGAATTCGTCCGTATCGAGGACGTCGTCAAGATCTACGGCGATGTGGTCGCCGTGCAGTCGGTGAGCCTGTCGGTGGGGCGCCACGAGATATTCGCCCTGCTGGGCAGCTCGGGTTGCGGTAAGTCGACGCTGCTGCGCATGCTTGCCGGCTTTGAAGAAGCCACTTCCGGACGCATCCTGCTCGATAACGAGGACATCACCGCCTTGCCGCCATATAAGCGGCCGGTCAACATGATGTTCCAATCCTACGCGCTGTTTCCTCACATGACAGTCGAGGCCAATGTGGCCTTTGGCCTTAAGCAGGAGGGCGTTCCACGCAACGAGATACACGGGCGCGTCTACGAAGCACTCGATCTGGTTCAGATGGGCGCTTACGCGCGGCGCAAGCCTTCCCAGCTTTCAGGCGGCCAGCAACAGCGCGTAGCGTTGGCGCGCAGCCTGGTCAAGCGTCCCAAGCTTCTGCTTCTGGACGAGCCCATGTCGGCGCTGGACAAGCAGATCCGCCAGAAGACGCAGATCGAGCTGGTGAAGATCCTGGACAAGGTGGGCGTGACCTGCATCATGGTGACGCACGACCAGGAAGAAGCCATGACGATGGCGCATCGGCTGGCCGTGATGTCCGAGGGCCAGATCGTGCAGTTGGGCACGCCTCAGGAGGTTTACGATTTCCCCAACTCCCGTTTTGTCGCGGGCTTCATCGGTTCGACCAACCTGTTCAGCGGCGTCATCACGGTGGATGAGCCCGACCACGTTCAGATCGAAAGCGAACAGCTCAGTCGGCCGCTATACGTGGATCACGGTGTGAGCGAACCGCTAGGCATGGAGGTGCACGTTTCGATTCGCCCGGAGCGTATCCGTGTGCACAGGGAACAGCCAGTGGGCGATGTGAACTGGAGCCACGGCGCCGTGAGTCACATGGCCTGGATGGGCAGCTATGCCCGTTACCAGATCCGCCTGGATTCCGGCATGCTCGTGGAAGCGTCCGTCCCTAGCCTCGCGATGGTGCAGGCCGATGCGCCGGCTGTGGGTGAAGAAGTCTATATCGACTGGTCGGATGACAGTGCGACCGTGTTGACATCATGAACCCCACGCGCACGCCACAACGCCAGCCCCTGTCGTGGAGACGGGTCTGGTCGATCGCTCCGCCGTTCATCTGGCTGATCCTGTTCTTGTTGCTGCCCTTCCTGCTCGTGCTGAAGATCAGCTTTGCGGACCTGAAGTTCGGCATCCCGCCCTACACGGCGCTGGCTGAGTTCCAGGATCAGACCCTCAGCCTGGTGCTGAATCTGCGCGGTTATGCGTTGCTGTTCACAGATAGTCTCTATGTGGCCACCTATCTTCATAGCGTGAAGATGGCGGCCATCACGACGCTGTGCTGTATGCTGATCGGCTATCCGATGGCGTATTACATTGCGCGATCGGAACCCTCCGTGCGCAGCCTGCTGTTGATTGGGGTCATCCTTCCGTTCTGGACCTCACTGCTGTTGCGCGTGTACGCGTGGATCGGCATCTTGCGCAACGACGGGCTGCTGAACAATCTGCTCATGCTGCTTGGCGTGATCGACCAACCCCTCGAAATTTATCGCACGGATCTGGCGGTCTATATCGGGCTGATCTACGCGTATCTGCCGTTCTTCATCCTGCCGCTGTACGCCAACCTCGTGAAGCTGGACGTCCGCTTGTTGGAGGCCGCATACGATCTCGGGGCGCGTCCGTGGCGGGCCTTTGTGTCCGTGGTGTTGCCGCTGTCCATGCCCGGCGTGATCGCCGGGGCGATGCTGGTGTTCATTCCTTCGGTGGGCGAGTTCGTCATTCCGGAAATGCTGGGCGGGGCCGATACCTTGATGATCGGGCGCGTGATGTGGACCGAATTCTTCAACAACAGCGACTGGCCCATGGCTGCGGCTGTGACCTGCGTCATGGTGCTGCTATTGTTGGTACCCCTGGTGCTGTTCCAGTACGGACAAGTACGCCAACTGGGCATGCGGGGAGGGCGGCGCAATGGCTAAGCCGAATTCACGCTTGCGGGCCCTCGTGCTAGGCCTCGGGTACGCGTTTCTGTATGTGCCGATACTCGTGCTCATGGTGTTGTCGTTCAACGATTCGGCCATGATGACCACGTGGACGGGCTTCTCTCTGCGTTGGTATCACGAACTATTTACCGACCGGGCCTTGCTCGAGGCGGCACGCCTGTCCTTGTTGATCGCCGCATTCACGGCCACGGCCGCGGTCGTGATCGGGACCTGGGTCGGATACGTGCTGGCCCGGGCAGGGCGCTTCCGGGGTCTTGCATTATTTGTCGGGCTGGCGAGTGCACCGTTGGTGATCCCTGAGGTGGTGCTGGGCATTTCCCTCCTTCTGATGTTCGTGGAACTCAGCGATCTGCTGGGATGGGAAGGTAGCAACGGCGCATTCACCATCTGGGTGGGGCACGTGATCCTGAGCATGGCGTATGTTTCTGTGATCATCCAGTCGCGAGTGCGCGACCTGGACCGTTCGATCGAAGAGGCTGCGCTCGACTTAGGAGCGTCGCCCATCACGGTATTTTTCCAGATCGTCCTGCCGTTGATCGCGCCGGCTTTGCTGGCCGCATGGCTGCTGGCCTTCACGCTGTCACTCGACGACGTCGTGGTTGCGTCTTTCCTCACCGGGCCGGGATACACCACGCTGCCGCTGGAGGTCTTCTCACGCGTGCGGCTGGGCTTGAAGCCCGAGATCAATGCGCTTGCCACGATTTTCATGCTGCTGGTCGCCGTTTTCGTGGTGATCGCGCATCGTTTTCAGAATCGCAAGGGGGCGACAGAATGACGAAACCGATACAACTCTTCGGACTCACACAGTGCAGCACCTGCGTGAAGGCGCGACAATGGCTGCAGGATCGCGATGTTCCGGCCGAGTTCACCGATTACCGGGCGCAACCCCTGCCACCCGCCGATCTGGTGAAATGGAGTAGTGAGCTGGGGGGCTGGGAGAAGCTGGTGAACCGCGCGTCTATGACGTGGCGCAACTTGCCCGATGCTCGCAAATCGCCCGCCTCCGATGCCGAGTGGCTCGCGCTGATCGCGGAGTTCCCTGCGCTTGTGCGCCGGCCACTGGCAATTTGGCCCGACGGTGCAGTGACCGTCGGGTTCACGGAAAAGAAATATCTCGAACGGCTTGGCACCGCCTAAGCCCATTGCAATCACCGTAACGGAACCGTCCATGCTTTCCCAAGATCAACTCAAGCGCAACGTTGCTCAGGCCGCGGCCGAATATGTGCTGACCCTACTGCAGCCCGAGTCGGTGCTGGGTGTGGGCACCGGCTCCACTGTCGATTGCTTCATCGACGCGATTGCGCCGCATCGCGCACGCTTCCGGGCAGCCGTATCCAGTTCCGAGCGCAGTACCCGCCGCATGCAGGACCTCGGGATACAAGTGCTGGATCTGAACGAAGTGGCCGAGATGCCGGTCTATGTGGATGGCGCGGACGAAATCGATCATGGCATGAACATGATCAAGGGCGGGGGCGGTGCGCTCACCCGCGAGAAGATCGTATCCTCGGTTGCTCAGCGCTTTGTCTGCATCGTGGATGAGTCCAAGGTGGTGGATCGGCTCGGCACCTTCCCGCTGCCCGTGGAAGTGATTCCCATGGCGCGTTCGCTCGTGGCGCGTCGCCTGGAGGCCCTGGGTGGACGGCCTGTGCTGCGCACGAACTTCATTACGGACAACGGCTGCGAGATACTCGACGTTTCCGGCCTGAATATCGTGGCACCCGCAGCGCTTGAGTCGCAAATCAACGATATCCCAGGCGTGGTGAGCTGCGGCTTGTTCGCGATCGCGGGCGCCGATCTCGCCCTTGTATCCTCGCAGGAGGGGGTTCGGCGTATGGAACCGCCCGCCGGAGCCGGGGACACACAATCGTCATAATTGAGTGGTAATCTTGTAGGGTTAGATCCACCAAAGGGTTCCTGGCGAACCCGTGATTCAAAGAGCATTATGACCGAGCACACCAATAGGCAGTTTTCTGCCGACCTCGAAGCCGTCCGTTCCCAGTTCCTCGAGATGGGCGGCTTGGTCGAGACCATGATCCAGGATGCCGTCGAGGCCTTGCAGGTGGGCGATCTTGCACTGGTGGAGCGCGTGCGAGAGCGTGAGCGCGAAGTCAACCGCCACGAGGTCGAAATCGACGAGCGCATCGGCTTGCTGATAGCCCGGCACCAGCCCACCGCGGTCGATCTGCGCACCCTATTGTCAGTGTCCAAGATGCTGACCGATATGGAACGCTGCGGCGACGAAGCCGAGAAGATCGCCAAGGTGGCGCGCCGGCTGCATGAAGCCAACTCCCTGTACGAGCCGGTCGTCGAGCTGCGCCATATGGCCAAGAGCGTGTCGGCGATGATCCGCAACATGCTGGACAGCTTTGCGCGCCAGGACCCGGTGCATGCTGCCACCGTCGTGCGCAGCGACAAGGAAGTCGACAAAGAATGGAAGGCCGCGTTGCGGCATGTGATCACGTATATGATCGAGGATCCGCGCAGTATTTCGGGATCCATCGAACTCGTGTTCATTGCGCGTGCACTGGAACGTATCGGCGACCATGCCAAGAACATGGCCGAGCGGGTCATCTACATGGTGCGCGGCGACGACGTTCGCCATACGGGCCTGAAGTACACGGAGCGGGCCGCCCGTGGCGAACTGGAAAGTCAGGCAGAATCGCCGCTCACCGCAACGGCCGATAGCGCCGCTGATCAGGCCGCCGATAAATCCTGATTTGGGGCGTCGCTCCGTTTTTGAGCGCCCCTATGTAAGAACGGCCTGCCGTTATTCTGACGGCAGGCCGTTTTTTTAGTCGGCCGGCGGGACGTAGCCTTGGGCTTCCACGTCGCGGTCGTCGAAGAGATAGCTCTCCATTTGCTGCGCCAGATACTTGCGGGCACGCGCGTCGGCTAGATTGAGCCTGTTTTCGTTGACCAGTCGGGTCTGGATGTCGATCCAGTCCGCCCAGGCTTGCTTGGAGATCTCTCGCCAGATCCGGACACCCAGGTCGCCGGGGTAGGGAGGATAGTCCAGCCCCTCGGCTTCACGTTTCAGCTTGGCGCATTGGACCATTCGAGTCATGCAGTTCACCTTCCAGAATTGAAAATCAGAGACGCTTGATGAAAATCAGGCTGTTACGTGAACGATTGTAGGTGAGCTGGCGTTCCTTGGGCAGGTCGGCGATGCTGCCCTGCACGAAGCCACGCTTGATGAACCAATGCGAGGTGCGCGTCGTGAGTACGAATAAGCGTCGTGCGCCGAGTGCCCGGGCGCGCATTTCGGCGTGCCGCAGAAGCATTTCGCCGTCGCCGGCCCCTTGCCACTCCGAATGCACGATCAGGCAGGCCATTTCGGCCATGCCATCCTCCAGGTAGGGGATCACGGCCACGCAGCCATAGATCACTCCGTCGTGTTCCAGTACGGTGAATTTTTCGACGTCGCGCTCAATCACGCTGCGTCCCCGCGGGACCAGGGTGCCATCCGCCTCTAGCGGTTCAATGAGCTGAACAATGGCGCCGATATCGTCGACCATGGCGGGACGCAGGTCTTCCAGCGTGTCTTCCACCACCATGGTGCCCACCCCGTCGTGTGTGAAGATTTCCAGCAACACCGAACCGTCCAGCGTATAGGGCAGCAGGTGGGCGCGGGCAACGCCGCGTTTCACGGCTTTCGAGGCGTGGCTCAGGAACGCGTGCGTGTCTTCGTCCAGCGTCGTTTCCGCCAGGAGGCGGTCCGCTTCTTCGCGAGCTAGCTCCGTCACCGTGGCGCCCTGCGCGTCGGTGATGTAGCGGTCCTGCGTGAGGAAAATCAGTTTCTCGGCTCGCAGCGCGACAGCCGTGCTGGTGGCTAGGTCTTCCATTGCCAGGTTGAAGGCATCGCCCGTGGGGGAAAAGCCCAGCGGAGACAGCAATACGATCGCGCCTTGATTGATGACCGCTCTTAGCGCTTCGACGTCGATCTTGCGCACGGCGCCGGTATGGAGGTAATCCACGCCGTCGATCACGCCTACCGGGCGAGCGGTGACGAAATTGCCCGAGATGACGCGGATCTTGGCGTGCGACATCGGGGTATTGGGCAGCCCTTGGCTGAACGCCGCCTCGATGTCGAGACGAATTTCGCCGGCCGCCTCTTTGGCGCACTCCAACGCCGCGGGCGTGGTGGGCTCCGTCCCTCGCCCGAATTGGATGTCGTAGCCCTTGAGCTGTAACTGCTCATTGACCTGCGGTCGGGAGCCATGCACCAGTACCAGCTTGACGCCCAGGGCCGACAGCAGCGAGAGATCCTGGATCAGCGGGTTCAGGGCGCCGTCGCGCACCAGCTCGCCGCCGAAGGCGACCACGAAGGTCTTGCCCCGGAAATCGTGCACGTAAGGCGCGACCTCCCGAAACCATCGCACGAACTGGGCCGGTGCAAATTCGGGGGCATCCTGTGCGGAATAGGTTTCGTTGTCGATCGTGGTCATACGTATTGCATCCGTTAAACGGCCAGGCAAAGAGGAAAATTATAATGATGGACTATCCTGACCCAACCGGATTCATGCAAAAGACTGTCCCTTTGTCGGAAAACCCACAGAAAACCGCCGAAAACGACCGCCGCCGTACGGCTAACCGCCCCGTTTCCCAGGCCCGGGCCAGAATCGACCGCGAACCACCGCCTATCCGCTATCCAGAAGATCTGCCGGTCAGCGAGCATCGCGATTCGATCGCCCGGGCGATCCAGGAGAATCAGGTGGTGATCGTGTGCGGGGAGACCGGTTCGGGCAAGACGACCCAGCTTCCCAAGATCTGCCTTGAGCTGGGCCGGGGCCGACAGCGCATGATTGCGCACACTCAGCCCCGGCGTCTCGCTGCGACGTCGGTGGCCAAGCGCATTGCCGAAGAGCTCAACACCGAGCTGGGCGACTGGGTGGGCTACCAAATCCGTTTCAGTGATCGCAGCGGCCCGAATGCGGCCATCAAGCTGATGACCGACGGTATCTTGCTGGCGGAGACACAGCGCGATCCTTTGCTCAAGCGCTACGACACCATCATCGTGGACGAAGCGCACGAGCGCAGCCTGAACATCGACTTCCTGCTGGGCTTTCTCAAGGGGCTGCTGAAGAAGCGCCGCGACCTTAAGCTGATCATCACTTCCGCCACAATCGATGCTGAGCGCTTCGCCCGTCATTTCGGGACGGACGACAAGCCGGCACCCGTTATTGAGGTGTCGGGCCGTCTCTACCCGGTGGAGCTGCGTTATCGGCCGGTAATGCGTGATGACGACGAAGGTAGCGCCAGCGCACGCAGCGGGCGCGACGAAGAACGCGACCTCATCGACGCCGTGGTGGATGGAGTGGACGAGTGTGCCCGGCATGGTCCCGGAGACGTACTGGTTTTCCTGCCCGGCGAACGTGAGATCCGCGAATGCGTCGAAGCCTTGCGCAAGCACCATCCGCCGGGCACCGAGGTGCTGCCGCTCTATGCGCGTCTCTCTCAGGCCGAGCAGGAGCGCATCTTTCACCCACAAGGCAGTGTGCGTCGCATCGTGCTGGCCACCAACGTTGCGGAGACCTCGCTCACGGTGCCGGGGATTCGCTATGTTGTGGATAGCGGCTTGGCCCGGGTCAAACGCTATTCGTGGCGCAACAAGGTAGAACAGCTGCGCATCGAGCCCATCAGCCAGGCGTCGGCCAACCAACGTGCAGGCCGCTGCGGTCGAATTGGCCCCGGGGTGTGCATCCGGCTGTACGACGAAGCCGACTTCAAGTCGCGGCCGGCCTTCACCGACCCTGAGGTGCTGCGTTCCTCGCTCGCTTCGGTGATTCTGCGCATGAAGGCGCTGAAGCTGGACGATATCGAGGCTTTCCCGTTCGTCGATGCGCCGGCAGGCCGCGCGGTCGCGGATGGCTACCAACAGCTGCAGGAGCTGGGTGCGCTGGACGAAGAGAACCGCTTGACGGCGATAGGCCGCGAGCAGGCCCGCTTGCCTGTCGATCCCCGCGTCGGACGCATGATCCTGGCCGCCCGTGACCACCAGTGTTTGAGCGAAATGCTGATTATCGCGTCAGCACTTTCGGTGCAGGATCCACGTGACCGCCCCATGCAGGAGCGCGAAGCCGCGGACAATGCGCATGCGAAATTCAACGACGACCGCTCCGAGTTCCTTTCCTGGATCAGGCTGTGGCGTTGGTACGCGGAACAAGTCGAGCACAAGGCCTCGCAGCGCAAGCTCGTCGCCTTGTTGCGGCAGAATTTCCTGTCGCCGCTACGATTACGGGAGTGGCGCGACGTCCATAGCCAGCTGGCGGCGCTGGTTGGCGAGCAAGGCTGGCGCCTCAACCAGGCCGAAGCCACCTACGAACAGATCCACATGGCCTTGCTGGCCGGCCTGCTCGGCAACATCGGCCTGAAGGCGGAAGAGGGCGGAACCTACCAGGGCGCGCGTGACATTCGCTTCCTGGTGCATCCGGGTTCCGCGCTAGGCAAGAAGGCCGGCAAGTGGATCATGGCAGCCGAGCTGGTTGAAACCACCCGCCTCTATGCAAGATGCATCGCGAAGATCGATCCGCGGTGGGTGGAACGGGCCGGCGCGCACCTGCTCAAGAAGACTTGGTCGGATCCACGTTGGGAGAAAAAGGCCGGGCAGGTGGTGGCGAACGAGCGTGCCACGCTGTATGGGCTGACCGTGTACACGGGCCGACGTGTTCATTTTGGGCGCATCGATCCGGTGCAGGCTCGCGAGATCTTCATCCGCGATGCCCTGGTCACGGGAGAGATCGACAGCAAACTGCCCTTTCTCCGCCATAACAGCCGACTCATCGCGTCGATCGAGAAGCTTGAGCACCAGACGCGCCGCCCCGACATCTTGGTTGACGACAGTCTGATCTACGCTTTCTACGATGCACGGATTCCTGAAGACATTTGCCAGACCGCGACGCTGGAACGGTGGTACAGCCGGTTGGACGGCGTCGCCGCCAAAAGCCTGGAGCTGAGTCGCGATGAGCTGATGCGGCACGATGCCGCCGGCATCACCACCGACGTTTTTCCTAGGAAGGTGACCTGGCAGGGCGTCGACATGACGCTGGACTACCATTTTGAGCCGGGCTCGGTACGCGATGGCGTGACGCTGAACGTGCCCTTGTTCGCACTGAACCGGATCGACCCGGTGCGTTGCGAGTGGCTGGTGCCGGGTATGCTAAAGGAGAAAGTGCATCTATTGCTCAAGTCCTTGCCGCAGAAGTTGAGGCGGCACTGCGTTCCGTTGCCTGACTACGCGGCTGGCTTCCTGGAGCGCTGGTTCGATCAGGCATCGGACCCTGGCATGTCGCTATTGGATGCCATTGCCCAGGACATGTGGCAGCAAGTGAAGGTGCGCCCGCAGCGCACCGACTTCAAGCTCGAAACACTGCCGGCCCACCTGTTCATGAACTTCAAGGTGGTGGACGAACACGGCCGGATGCTGTCGGGCGGTCGCAACCTGGACCAGCTCAAGGCGGAGCATGGGCGCGAGGCACAGGCCTCCTTTCAGAAGGTCGCTGGACGCGATCAGGAAGTGGCCCAGGCGCTCGCCCACGAGAAGCTCACCGATTGGAGTTTCGGCGATTTGCCCGAGATCATGGAGATCCAGCGCAAGGGGCAGTCTTTCATCGGTTATCCCGCATTGGTCGATGCCGGAACGCACTGCGAACTTGATGTCTTCGACGACCCGGCCGAGGCTCGCCAGCATCACCGGCGAGGCCTATGCCGTCTTTTTCGTCTGGGCCTGCGCGATCAGGTGAAGTTTCTGGAGAAGAATATTCCGGACCTGACGCGAATGAGCATGCTTTATATGAGCCTGGGCACGCAGGAAGACTTGCGCGACCAGATCATCGATTGCGGCATTGCGCAGGCGTTTCTTGGGGACCCTTGGCCGCAGGATCAAGCTTCGTTCGAGGCACGCAAGGCGGAGGGTCGCAATCGGCTGGGGCTTATCGTGCAGGAGATCGCCCGGCTGACGGGCGTGATCCTTGGCGAGTGGTCCACACTAGTAAAGAAGCTGCCCCAGGCCAAACCCCATGCGGCGGCATATGCCGATCTGCAAAAGCAACAATCCGAACTAATGACGCGCAATTTCTTGCGTGACACCCCGTACGACAGGCTGGTGCACTTTCCACGTTACCTGAAAGCGGCCCACGTTCGTATCGACAAGCTGCGGGCCGACCCCGCGCGGGATGCGCGCTCCATGGGGGAGATGGCGCCATTGCTTGCGCAATATCAGCGCGCACTTCAAGGATTGAAGGGTGCGCATGATGCACAGCTGGACGACTTCCGCTGGCTGCTCCAGGAGTTACGCGTAGCGCTGTTCGCGCAAGAGCTGCGAACCCCCGCGCCCGTATCGGTGAAACGTCTGCAGAAGGCCTGGGCGGCCATGCAGCGGTGAGTACAATCGCGAGCATGACCGAGCAAGCCACACCCCCCGCATTCGTACATTTGCGCGTCCATTCCGAGTTTTCGGTGGTGGACGGCATCGCCCAAATTCCCGGCCTCGTGAAAAAAGCCGTGGAATTTCGCCAGCCCGCGCTCGCGCTGACCGACTTGTGCAATCTGTTCGGGTTCGTGAAGTTCTACCGTGCGGCGCAGGGCAAGGGCGTCAAACCGATAGCCGGTGCGGACGTTTGGCTGGAGAACGAACAGGATCGCGACAAGCCTTACCGGATCCTGCTACTGGCGCGCAATCACACCGGCTACTTGGCATTGTGTGAGCTGCTGAGCCGTGCCTGGCTGGAGAACCAGTACCGCGGCAGAGCGGAAATCCGGAAATCCTGGTTGGCCGAGTTCGACGGCTTGGTCGTGCTTTCCGGAGGCCGTGCGGGGGACGTAGGACAATTGCTGCAAGCCGGTCGGGAAGAGGAGGCCGCCGCCGCGGCTGCTGAATGGGCCCGTCTCTATCCCGACAATTATTTCATCGAGCTGCATCGCACCGGCGCCGATGGCGACGAAGCCTATGTGCAGGCGGCATTACGGCTTGCCGTGAAGCTGGACCTGCCAGTCGTCGCTACCCACCCCATCCAGTTCCTGTTGCCGGACGATTTCCGCGCGCACGAAGCGCGTGTCTGCATCGCCGAGGGCGAGCAATTGGGGAACGCGCGGCGACCCCGCCGATACACCGAGCAGCAGTACATGCTCAGCTCGGAGGAAATGGCGCAGCGTTTCGCCGACATCCCCTCCGCGATTGCGAACACGGTGGAAATTGCAAGACGCTGCAACCTGGTGCTCGAACTTGGCAAGCCGCGACTGCCCGACTTCCCCACGCCTGACGGCATCCCTCTGGACGACTACATGGTTCAGTTGGCAGAGGAGGGGTTGGAGCGGCGCATGTTGCAGCTCTACCCGGACGAAGCGGAGCGCAACGCGCAGTATCCTGCCTATCTGGAGCGACTGCGGTGGGAGTGCACCATCATCATCAAGATGGGTTTCCCGGGTTACTTCCTCATCGTGGCCGACTTCATCAACTGGGGGAAGAGCAACGGTGTGCCGGTGGGGCCGGGCCGCGGATCGGGTGCGGGTTCCCTGGTCGCCTATGCGCTTGGAATCACGGATCTGGATCCAATACGCTACGACTTGCTGTTCGAGCGCTTCCTGAATCCCGAGCGGGTTTCCATGCCCGACTTCGATATCGACTTCTGCCAAGACAATCGCGAACGCGTCATTGACTACGTCAAGCAGAAATACGGTCGGCAGGCGGTGAGCCAGATCGCCACGTTCGGCACGCTAGGGGCGAAGGCGGTTGTGCGCGACGTCGGGCGGGTGCTGGAGATGCCGTATTCGCTTTGTGATGGCTTGTCCAAGCTGATTCCGTTCAGCCCCATGGATCCCTGGACGTTGGACCGTACGCTCAAGGACGAACCCGCTTTCCGGGAGCGCTACGAGCAGGAAGAAGAGGTGCGTGCCCTGGTCGATCTGGCCAAGCCGCTGGAAGGCCTGACGCGTAATATTGGTATGCACGCGGGGGGCGTGTTGATCGCGCCGGGCAAATTGACCGACTTCTGTCCCCTGTATTGCCAGCCGGGCGCCGACAGCAACGCGGTATCGCAGTACGACAAGGATGATGTGGAAGCCGTTGGCCTGGTGAAGTTCGACTTCCTCGGCCTGCGCAACCTTACCATTCTGGACTGGGCGGTTCGCTATGTGCGGCGCTTCAACCCGGACAAACGCGACTTCGACGTCATGGCGTTGCCTCTGGACGATCCGAACGCTTATGCATTGTTGAGCGAGGGCAATACCACCGCTGTCTTCCAGCTGGAATCCCGTGGCATGAAGGAGCTGCTCAAGAGCCTTCGGCCCAACACCTTCGAAGACGTGATTGCCGTCTTGGCGTTGTATCGACCCGGCCCGCTGGAATCCGGCATGGTTGTCGACTTCGTGAACCGCAAGCATGGACGCGCGGAGGTCGATTACTTCCATCCGGATCTCGAACCTGTCCTCACGAGCACCTACGGGGTGATCGTGTACCAGGAGCAGGTGATGCTGATCTCGCAGATCATCGGCGGTTACACGCTGGGCGGCGCGGATTTGCTGCGCCGGGCCATGGGCAAGAAGAAGCCCGAGGAGATGGCGAAACACCGCGAGATCTTCGAGAAGGGGGCGATCGAGAAAGGCTACGACGCCGACTTGGCCGTGAAGCTGTTCGACCTCATGGAAAAGTTCGCGGGTTACGGCTTTAACAAGAGTCACTCCGCGGCCTACGCGCTCATCGCCTACCAGACGGCGTGGCTTAAGCACTACCATCCAGCTGAGTTCCTGGCTGCGACGCTGTCGTCGGATATGGACGACACCGAGAAGGTACAGGTGTTCTGGAAGGACGCCGTCGCCAACGGCGTTACGGTGCTGCCACCCGATGTCAACGAATCGGCCTACCGGTTCGAGCCGGTTGAGGATGAATACACGGCGCGGGGCGAACCGCCGCGGGCTATGCGTTATGGACTGGGTGCCGTCAAGGGAACCGGTCAGGCCGCGGTCGAGGAAATCATTCGTGCACGAGAAGAAGGCGGGCCCTACACCAGCCTGTTCGACTTCTGTAAACGGGTGGACCGTTCCGCCGTCAATCGCCGGACCATCGAGGCGTTGATCCGCGCCGGCGCCTTTGATTCCATTTCCGAGAACCGTGCGGCATTGCTCGCAACGGTGGGCAATGCGATTGAGGCAGCCGAGCAGTTCGAGCGCAGCGCCAATCAAATTTCGCTCTTTGCCGACAACGCGGGCGATATCGTGGAGCTGGAACTGGCCAAGGTGCCGCCATGGGACCTCCAGACGCGTCTGCGCGAGGAGAAAACGGCGCTGGGCTTTTACTTCAGCGGTCACTTGTTCGATGCATGGCGCGATGAAGTGCGGCGTTTCGCACCCACACCGCTTGCGCGGCTGCAACCCTCGCGCAGCTTGCAGTGGTTTGCCGGTGTACTGACGGCTGTCCGGCCGCGCATGACGCGTCGCGGGAAGATGCTGTATGCCTTGCTGGACGATGGCTCGGCACAGGTCGAGGTCGCGGTGTTCAACGAACTCTATGAACAGCACCGCCTGCGTCTGAAGGAAGACCAGCTGCTCATCATCCATGGAAAGGTCTCGCACGATGATTTCTCCGGCGGCTTGAGAGTGACTGCCGAGGCCCTTTACGACCTCCAGTTGGCGAGGGAGTCGCGCGCGCACAGTCTTCGAATCAGCCTGAATGGCAATGCCGATTCTCAGCGGCTGCGCCAGCTGTTGAATCCGTATCGCGCCGACCCGGAAAATGGTCTGCCCGGTGTGCCGGTTGAACTGCAAATAGAGCGGGACGGCTACCGTTGCCTGGTCCGTTTAGGCGAAGACTGGCGCGTGCGGATGTCCGACACCATGCTCGAGCAACTGGCGGAGTGGGTCACCCCTGATTCTCTGGAGATCACCTACGCATGAATGCGAATGCCGCTTTTACGCCTTTGCGCATCCTCCATACCGAAGCGGCAACGAACTTCGGCGGCCAAGAGCAGTACATCTATCGCATGATGCTTGCCATGCGGAGTCGCGGCCACCATCTCGAAGCGGTATGTCAGCCCCATGCCAAGCTGGCCGAGCGCCTGAAGCAGGAGGGTTTTACGGTTCACACCATGTTGATGGACGGGCCGTTAAATTATGTGCGAGGGGTCGCCCGCATCAGGGGGATCCTGCGCCGGGGTCGTTTCGACATTGTGAATACACATAGCCGGCGCGACACCATGATCGCGGGTGTGGCCGGGCGCTTGGCTGGCACACCGCTGATTGTGCGCACGCGCCACCTGGCAAACCGGCCGGGCTCGCTGCTGTCTTATACGATCGTTCCGCACCGAGTGACGACGTCCAGCGAGTTTGTGCGTCGAGGGCTGATCGACCGCGGTGTTCCGGAAGGCCATGTCGCCACGGTTTATCCCAGCGTCGAGCTTGCTCCACTGACGGGCGCGTCGACGCTACGCACGGAATTGAAGCTTGCGCCGAACGATATCGTCGTCGGCTGCGTGGCGGTGATGCGTACCCAGAAAGGACACAGGGAGCTGATCCAGGCCATGGCTCCTCTTATCGCTGAACGGCCTAACCTGCATCTTGTGCTGGTGGGCGGCGGATCGCCGCTGTTTGAAGAAATTCAGGAACACGTGGCTTCGTTGGGCTTGAGCCGACGGGTGCACATGCTCGGCATGCGCGACGACGTACCCAATCTTCTGGAAGGCTTCGATATTTTTGCGCTCGCCACTCGTAAGGAGGCGGCCGGCGCGGTGTTTGTCGAGGCGGGCGCGGCGGGCGTGCCAGTGGTCGGCACGCGCGTGGATGGCGTACCGGAAATGATGAAAGACGGGGTGAGCGGAATCCTTGTGCCGCTGGATGATGTGCCGGCGCTGACTGCAGCGATTCGTCGCTTGGTTGAGGACCCGGAGCTGCGTCGGCGCATGGGGCAAGCGGGTCGTGAATTCTGCCGTGATTCTGGCTACTTCAGCCCCGAGGCCATGGTTCAACGCGTTGAAGCCGCCTACGTGCGGTGGCTTGGAGAATTGAAATGACACGCAAGCAGACCGTTCCGGTTCTGATGTACCACCACGTATCGCCGGTGGACGGCATGATCACCGTGTCCACAGCGAACTTCGAGCATCAGCTCAAATGGCTGAAGAGTCACGGGTACCATTCGCTCACCTGTGACGAATTCGCCGGCCATCTGGAAGGTCGGCCTGTCCCGCCGCGTTCCGTGCTGATCACGTTCGATGACGGCTATCTGGATAACTGGGTCTACGCGTATCCGCTACTCAAGCAATACGGCTTCAAGGGCGTGGTCTTCCTGGTCACTTCGTGGATCGGTGACGGCCCCGTGCGGCCGCATCTAGGGCAAAACGCCTTGCCTGAAACCCCTTCGCATCGCGACTGCGAGGAACGTATTGAACAGGGGCGCGCTGACGAAGTCATGCTGCGTTGGAGCGAGATCGAGGCCATGCGGTCTGACGGAACGTTCGAATTCCACAGCCATACTCACACTCATACTCGCTGGGATCTCGGCCCGGATAAAGACAATAAGAATGCACATATGGTCGCCGAGCTGGAGGCCTCGCGTGCGGTCTTGCAGGAACGGCTGGGCAGCGTGTCTCAGCATTTCTGCTGGCCGCAGGGCTACTTTGACCCGGACTACGTCAAGCTGGCTCAGCAAGCGGGCTTCCGTTACCTGTATACGACCAAGGCTTTCGGTCAGAATCGACCTGGTACGGATCCGGCGCACATTTACCGCTTTGCAGTGCGCAACACCACGGGCCAATCCGTGGGACGCCGCATCCGAGTAGCGGCACATCCTGTCATTGGGCCGTTGTTCAACCGCTACAAGGTCTGGAAGCGCGGCCTTAGAAAGTAAGCAAATACTGAATTGCCGCTACACTACGTTGCATTCCTAGACGAAATGCAACTCCGGTGTTGGGCGCACCGAGAGATGTGCGGCAATGAAACTCCTGATCACCGATATCCACCATGGCAACGGCGGCGGCCACGTCACCTATGTCCTAAATCTCATCCGCGGTTTACGCGGCGACCACGACATTACGGTCGCCGCCCCGCCCAGCGGGCGCCTGATGCAGCGGGTACGCGAAATGGACGGCGTGCGCGCTGTGCCGACACTCTATACGTCCCGGCCGTTCGTGCTGGTGCGAGAAGTGGCGGCCTTGCGCAGATTCTTGACTAAGGAGCGCTTTGATGTCGTGCACGTCAACGGAAGCGCCGATCATCGCCACGTCATGCTCGCCACACTCGGCATGGAGTCCCGGCCGCGCATCGTGTGGACCAAGCACAATACGAACAGGTTGACGAGCGTAGGTCACCGCCTGAGGGCGAAGCTGGGGACCGACGCGGCGATCGGCGTCAGCGAGTATGTCGGAGGCATGCTGAAAGATTCACCGTACGTCTACAGGCCTATTCATGTGGTGCGCAACGGGGTGGATCTTGAACATTGGCGCAGCGTCTCGGCCACGGAAAAACAGAATCTGCGAAACGCACTGTTTGGGCCGCTGCCGACTGGAACCTTGGTGCTTGGCAGCTCAGGCGGGACGGATCGCAACAAGGGCTGGCATCTGCTCGTGGAAGCGGCCGCTCGCTTGCCGGCCCAACTGCGCGAACGCTTGAGGCTGGTTGTTGCCGGGGACCCGCCATCTGCCGAGCTGCGCGAAACCGTGGAACGATCCGGTATGTCGGCACAAGTGTGTTTTCCTGGACTCGTCTCGGATGTGAAGTCCGTGCTGGGTGCCTGCGATGCAGGATTCGTGCTGTCGTTCAAGGAGGCTGCCTCCTACGCGTGTTACGAAGCGATGGCCATGGGGCTCCCGACGCTTGTGTCCGATGCCGAAGCGCTGCCTGAGAACATTCGGGACGGCATCGAAGGCTGGATTGTTCCGACGGGGAACGTCGATGCGCTGGTGCCGGTGTTGCAACAGATGTTAGAGAATCCCGAGGCGCTGCCGCAGATGGGCATGAAGGCCCGGTCGCGGGTCGAGTCGATGTTCTGTGTGACTCAATTCGTACATCAGACCCAAAACGTCTACCGGCACGTGCTTTCGATGTCGAAGGGCGTGCCCGCCCTCATATAATGGGGCCATGGTTCCCATACTCATGTACCACCAGATCGGCGAGCCCCCTCCGAGGGGCACGCCCTATCGGGGTCTGACCGTCCATCCGGCAACGTTCAGGCGTCAGATGCGTTGGCTTCGGCGCCTGGGATATCGCGGCCTTTCCATGCGCGACATCATGCCCTACGTGCGCGGAGAAAAACATGGCAAGGTCGTCGGCATCACGTTTGATGATGGCTATCGCAATGTGTATCGCAACGCCTTGCCTGTGCTGAAGGAAACGGGCTTTACCGCCACCAATTATTTTGTCGTCCACCGACTGGGAGGCGGTAACGTCTGGGATTACGAAAAGGGCATCGGCCACTCCGATCTCATGTCCGAAGTGGAAATGCGCGACTGGGCCGGTCAGGGCATGGAAGTCGGGTCCCACACACTGGATCATCCTTATCTTCCCAAGCTCGACGACGCGGAAGCTGAGCGTCAGATTCGTCTTTCCCGTACAGAGCTGGAGCAGGTGCTGGACAAAGAAGTCACGGCTTTCTGTTACCCCTATGGGGGCGAGGAGCGTCGCTTGCGCGAGATGGTGCGAGCGGCCGGATACACCAACGCAACGACTACGGCCGGCGGACTGGCGCGGGCCGACGACGACCCGTTCGGGCTGCCGCGCATCACGGTGTCCCGCTCCACTCATTTGCTGCGTTTCCTTCAGAAATGCATGACGCGTCTGGAAGAGCGTCATCGCAAGTCCTGACTTTTCCAGACATGACTTCACACGCTGCCACACCCCGGCTCAAGATTGCCTTTGTCGTTGATCGATTTGGAAATCGCTATGGCGGGGCGGAAGCCTACGGCGTTGAATTGATGCGCGAGCTGGCACAGCGCCACGACGTCACGGTGTTCGGGCGGGAATATGACCCGGATTGCAATCTGACGCT
>DATGNX010000086.1:0-19851 GCA_035306485.1 Burkholderiaceae bacterium | reverse complement strand
TTATTGCGCTGCCAGCACCGCGTCCAGCCGTTTCTGGGCTTCCACGATCGCGTTTTCGTAAGTGCCGGTCATGGACGGCGAGGTCACGTAGCGGCCACCGATGGCCAGGCTCGGGGTGCCCTCGATGTTGTAGTTCTTCGCCAGCTCATTGGCGCGCGCGACCTTGTTGTTGATTCCGAAGGACGTGAAGGCCGCTTCGAAATCCGCGGGAGCCACGCCCTGTTCTTCCACCCACTTGCTCATGGCTTTGAAGTCGTAGATACGCTTGCGCTCGCGATGCAGCGCGTGGAAGAACTTCGCGTGGAGGTCCAGGCGATCCAGGGCTTCGAGGCTGTAGTAGAACTTTTGCAGGTCGGCCATGCTGGCGTTGAAGGCCACCGGCACTCGCTTGAACGCCACGTTTTGAGGCAGCGTCTGCGCCCACTTAGCCGTCATGGGCTCCATGGTGTAGCAGTGCGGGCAGGTGTAGGCGAAGAATTCAAGGACTTCGATTTTGTCGGCCGTGTCGGACGGCTGAGCCGGTTCGATGGTCACGTAGGTTTCGTTGACCTGCGCCTGGCTGGCCGGGGCGAAAGCGAGTCCCGCGGCAAGCGAGGCGACGGCAAAGGTGCGTAAGAGCAGCGGCTTGAGCGACATGGTGTTTCCTGAGTTCAAATGAATTGAGACTGCATGGCGAGACAAGGGTTCCCCTTACTGCCGTACGACCGAGGTTTCGATCTTCTCGGAACCGAGCCGGGTGCGGGCCTTGTTCATTTCGTCCAGTCCGGTGAAGGGGCCCACGCGCACACGATGCAGCGTCGTCCCGTTGACGTTCGCCGTTTGTACCTGCGCAGACAAGCCGAGCATGAGCAAACGCGCCTTCATGGCTTCGGCGTCTTCCGAACCGCGGAAGGCACCAGCCTGCAGATAATACGTGTCCTGCTTGGCCTTGGCGGCGGGTGGCGCGACCGGAGCCGAGGGCGTAGCGACCTGGTTGGGTGTGGCCACTTGGCTTTCCAGTGGTGGCGGCGACTGCTGCTTGCCGAGGCTGGCAATCAGGTCACCCAGGTTGTCGCCGCTTTGCGAGGGTTCGCTCGGCTGCGCCGGCGGTGGCACCGCCGAAGGCGTGACCCCGGTGCCGGGAACGGCGCCGCCTCCGCGTCCGTGTAGACCCAGGTTGGGATCCGGGGCATCGCGGACATCGGGCAACAGCACCGTGGGCTTGGAACGGCTCGCCTTATCCGAGAACGGCATCGGGACTTGCGTCACGAACAGCGCTACTGCAACGGCGGCGATCAGTCCCAGGATCAGCCCGAGAACGATGCCGTACAGCGTGACGCCCTTTCCTTTGGAGGTTTTCCGCTTGGTGGCCATATTCCTTTTACATTCGTTCCGGCGCCGACACTCCAAGCAGCTCCAGGCCGTTGGCAATGACGCGGCGCGTGGCATCCGCCAGACGTAGGCGGGCCAGTTTCAGTTCGGTATCGTCCACCAGCACGCGCTCGGCGTTGTACCAGGCATGGAAATCGGCTGCACAGTCGCGCAGCCAGAAGGCCAACTGGTGGGGGGCGAGATCTTGCGCAGCCATGGCCAGCGTGTTGGGAAACTCCGCCAGGCGGCGCATGAGCGCAAATTCAGTGGGAGCAACGAGCGGTGCCGTGGATGCGGTAGCGATGGCGTCGCGCAGCTCCGGCGACTGGTTCAGTATGGAACAGATCCGTGCGTGAGCGTACTGGATGTAGTAGACGGGGTTCTCGTCGCTGCGTGACAGAGCCAGATCGATATCGAAGACGAACTCGGAGTCGGCGCGGCGCTGGATTAGGAAATAGCGCACCGCGTCCTGGCCCACCCAGTCGATTAGGTCGCGCATGGTGACGTAGCTGCCGGCGCGCTTGGAGATCTTTACTTCCACGCCGTCGCGCATGACCTTGACCATCTTGTGCAGGATGTAGGCCGGGTAATCCTTGGGGATGCCGATGTCCAGCGCCTGCAGCCCGGCGCGCACCCGTGCCACAGTGCCGTGGTGGTCGCTGCCCTGAATGTTGATGGCGTGGTGATAGCCGCGTTCCCACTTGGCGACGTGGTAGGCGACGTCCGGCACGAAGTACGTGTAGCCGCCGTCTGTCTTGCGCATGACGCGATCCTTGTCGTCGCCAGTGCCCAGTTCGGTGGTGCGCAGCCAAAGCGCGCCTTCGTGCTCGTAGGTGTGGCCCGAAGCGATCAGGCTTTTGACTGTCTTCTCGACGCGTCCGGACGTGTAGAGCGAGCTTTCTAGATAGAAGTTATCGAAGCGCAGATTGAAGGCTTGCAGATCTAGATCCTGCTCGCGCCGCAGATACGCAACGGCGAAGACGCGGATGTCTTCCAGGCTGTCGATGTCGCGGCTCGCCGTCACCGATGCGCCGTCGGCGGCCTGCACCGTGGCGCCCGCGAGGAAATCGCGGGCGATGTCCATGATGTAGTCGCCCTTGTAGCCGTCAGCTGGAAACTCCGGAGAATCGGGCTCGATGCCGCGCGCACGTGCCTGGACGCTGATGGCCAGATTATCGATCTGGTTGCCGGCGTCGTTGTAGTAGAACTCGCGCAGCACGTCGTAGCCCTGCGCCGTGAACAGCCGGCAGAGGGCATCGCCCAAGGCGGCCTGACGAGCGTGGCCTACATGCAGGGGGCCGGTCGGGTTGGCCGAGACGAACTCGACCATAAGCTTCTGGCCGTTGGGGGCGACGTGGCCGTAGCGTTCGCCTCGTTCAGCGATTGCGTGTAGTACGGCCTGGTGCGCAGCGGCGGCCAGTCGGAAATTGATGAAACCGGGACCGGCGATTTCGATGGCCTCGACCAGCGTCGCTACTTCAGAGTTGGCTTGAAGGCGTTCAACGATCTGTTGGGCCAGTTCGCGCGGGTTGCGTTTGGCTGCCTTGGCCAACTGCATGGCCACGTTGCAGGCAATGTCGCCATGTGCGGCGACCTTTGGGCGTTCGAGTACGACGGCAGTCGTAGCGTCGGGCAGGAGTTCCCGGACGGCCGCTTCGATATGGGAAATGAGCTGTTGTTGTTGCTCGGGGAGCATAAAGCAAGTTCGTTCAGAGGGGCGGAAGCCAAAATGATACCGTGAAACGCCGGCCGCGCCTTTATTCGCCGCCTTGCGGCGACCAGCCGAGCGTGTCTTCCAGCCAGCGGGCGTAGCCCGTCATGTCGACCGTGCCGACCTTGTCGCCGGCCTGTGCGCGCCAGCCATCCAGGCGGGTGATGAAGCTTTCCACCTGGGCACGCATCCCGCCGCCCAAGCGCGGATCGTCGTCTTGATACGGTAAGCGCAAGGCGCCGGATGGCGCCAACACCGAGCGGTCGCCCCGCTGCAGACTGCGCGCCAGTGGGCTGCGCAGATCGCTCAGCCATGCTGTGCCGTTTGATTCGCCGGCGGAGGGCAAGTCATGAAAGTCTACGTTCGCTGCCACGGCTTGCCAGTGCATCCAGGCCAAGGCCACATCGGCCAGCGACGCGGTGTGTTCTCCCGCTGTGTCGGAGCGGGTTACGTCGCCGTCCTGCCCGGGGGAGGGCGGGCTGTACACGGCAAGACCGCCACCGATGTCGGCGTGGGCGCCCACGAAGGGCGCTTCTACTACATTGCGTGCGCCCCCGGCATCCGCGCTGGTCAGCGGGAAGGCCCATCTGTGCTCGTGCAGGGCGACCGCATGCGAGACCCACGACCATAATTCCGAGACGCCGAAATCGTACAGGTGGTCGTGGGAGCCGGAGATACCGAACTGCGCGACGGTATCGAACAAGCCCATGAAGCGCAGGTCGACGCACGCCGAGATTGTGCCGCGCAGCGGATCGTCGACGCTGAAACGGCCGTCGATCACGTGCGAGGCGATTCGATTCCCGAAATGGCGCGCTAAGGCTGCGCCGCGGGAGAAGCCGACGATGTCGATGGGCAGGACGGTGTTGCGCGGGTGATGCTCGATCGTGCTCAACAGGGCTTGCCATTGGTTTTCGAGAATGCGGCCGGCGCGCCACGCGACCACGGCATCCCAATCCAGGAAATAGCTGTTGCCCGGCCCCGAGTGATAGTGCGCCGCGCCGTCGCGGTAGGCCTGCGCCAGCTTCCAGACATTGCCCATGGTGTCGGCGCTGTAGCGGGTGCCATCGAAAGCGAAGAGCAGCAGCCCGTAGGGATCGGCATGTCGCCAGGGCTGTTGCCTGGCGTAGCCATAGGCGTCCGTCCCGGGCAAGGGGCCGAGCGGATCCGGCTCGAGATAGTGGCCGAAAGCCGGGTCGTAGGTCCTGAATAGGTTGTCGTGTCTGCCGGTTTCTTCGTCTTCGTATTGACCGGGCAACCGCAAGGCAAAATCGAGATCTCCGTCTACCCGGCGAGCCTGCCCGGTGGGTGTGTAGCCGGCCAGCCAGCGCATGCGCCGGTCTGCGTCGGTCACCATGCGCGGCGTGCCGGATAGATCGGCATGCACGGCGTACAGTCGAGGCGGTTCACCCACGGGGTATTCGATCATCCCGACCGGCGTGAGGCCCGCATATATATAGCGCCGCGTGATGACGGGCGGGACGTTGGGGTCGGCGCTGTGGGCTTCCGCCGCAAGCCTGCCGTCGAGATACAGGAAGTGGGTGGTGACTTGCGCCCGCTGTTTCACGATGCGTTGGCCCAGCGCGTTGTGCAGGTAGTGGGCGATGGGCTGTCCGGTATCCGCCGCGGACACCGACGCCAAGCGCCGCCCCGGCTCGTAAAGAAGCCGATGGTTCCCCGACGCCACGGCCAGCCCTGATGCATCGCGCTGAATGCCGGGCAGCCGGCCGTGACCGTTGATGGTGAGAGCAGCCAGGCTGCCGTCCGCGTTCCAGGCATACCACCAGTGATCCCGTTTCCCCGGCGCCTCGTGGACCGCGCCAATGAGCCGTGAGCGCCTATCGTAGGCATACCGATGTTCGTCGTGATGGGCATGTGGGGGGAAGTCGTGGCGGTCGCGTGAAACGCGCCCCATGTCGTCGTACTCTCGATGCTGAATCCACCGCTGTTCGTGGTCGTGCATCAGGAGCAGCGTATCGGCGTGCGTACCCAAGCGCGATAGGCTGACCAGTTCCAACCCATTGCCATGGCGGTAGCCCGGGGTATCGGAATTCGAAGTGACGACCGGCCGGAGTTCGCCTTGGGCGTTCTCCCAATGCAAAGCAGCGAGCCGGACGGCGCCTGTGGAAGCGGCGTCTCCGGAGGCGACGCCGGTGGACGCGGCGCCCGCTGTACGCCCCGTGTGGTGCCATTCGTAATGAAGCACACCGCCTTCAGGCAGATGGTGTCGCTGTAGCCGCCCCGACGGCCCGTACTCAAAGCGCTCACGAAAGACGACGGCGGGGGCCCCGGCCAGAGGGGGGCGTTGGATACTGCGTTGCAGAACCAGACCCCGGTCATTGCGCCGCAGGCGTTGCGCCTCGTTGGGGTGCCGGAGATGTACCCACCAAGGGCCCCGCCATTGGAGGTGAGTGGTGCTGACGCGTCCGACATTGCCCGCCGGATTGTGCGATGGGCCCAGTGCGTATTCCAGACGCGTGGGCCTGCCTTGGGGATCGCGCGAGACCCGGAGTGTGTCGCCATTGGCGTATTCCAGTTCCGCGGGGCGACCCGCGGTATCTGCGGATAAGCTCGTGGCCCCTGTCGCGTGGCTGGACCAGGTGTAGCGGCCTGAATGGGGATGCCGGCTGAGCGTCAGACCCGGCCAGCCCGGCTCTGCGGGGACTAGTCCGGCAAGTTCGCCGCCTGGACCACGGAGTAGGCGCAATCCGTCGATGTCAGTAAGCCGGCCCTGCTGGTCATAGGCGCTGAAGCCATCGGATTGATGAAGCCCGCTACGGCGCGTCAGCCGATACTGACCCGCAATGCGCCGGTAGTGGATGTCTTGCCGCATGCCGTTGCTGGCGTGTATGCGGGTGAGCCCGGGCCTTGTGTGACCGGCCGTCGCCGCGTATTCCACACGCAATGTCGGTAGGGCGCGGCCGTGCTGCCGCATTGCGATGACACGACCGTAGCGGTCGTACTCCCATGTGCTGAGCCTCTGGAGGGGGCCGCCGGGCAGGGCGACAGAGATGCCCGTCAGCGCATAGGCGTTTCCCGATTGCAGGGCCGGCTCATGATGATAGAGCCGACGCATGCCGTCCGGGCGATGGACGGCCACGAGCCGCGCGGCTGAGTGACCGCTACCCGGCGGCGGCTGGTCGTAGTGATAGTGGAAGCGGCCTAAGGGAGTATCGATTGCGCTCACCACCTGCTGGCCATGGTGCTCGTCGTAATGAAAATCGAGGCGGTGGTCGCCGGCCTGGACGCGGTGTATGTGGCCCGCTAATGGGTGGCCGGCCGGGTGGCGATGGATTACCACCTGTGCGGCCCGATGTTTCCTGATTTCCGCGAGGTGACCCTGCACATCGAAATGGAATTCATGTCCGCCTGGCCAGGATAGTAACCAACCCGAGCCTTTGGCCACGGGGGAAGGAACCTTGCGCAGGCTGCCGTCTCCCTGACGCACTCGCCAGCCGTCGTGTCGCCGAAGCAAACGCAGCTCGTAGGAATGCGACCAGTTACGACCAAAGGCCCCGCTAGTAGTGGCCAGCCCGTTGTAGTGGCGTAGCAAGGCCAGACCCGGCGCGGAAGGGTTGGGGGGAAGATCAACCTCCAACTGATACTTGTTGCCCGTCGCCAGGTGGATGGGGTTGCCCAACGCCAGCCCCGGTTGGGGTTCGAGCGCTCCCATGACGGCCGTGCCGCCCATGGCGCAGGGCGCGCCAAGCGCCGGCGGGGAACAGACGCCGCCCGCCTGCGCCTGTGCGATGCACGCCCAGATTGCGGAGGCTAACGCCGAAAACAGCGCCAACGCCCACACCGATGCGCGCCGCCACGGGCGCGATGTGCGCTGCGGCGCAATGCGCAAGGCCAGCCCAGAAAGGCCTGGCCGGAGGTAAGTGCTTGCTGAATGTTCAGGGTTCATCGCCGCGGCCGCGCTACAGGTAGAAGACCTCAATATTGCGTCTTGGCAGTGGCCGGGCGTTCGGTTAGTGTAAGGGGGTGTCCATCGCGGGAACTGCCATCATGCTTATCGTCTTTCATTCCAAGTCCGCTGCCGAAGTCCTGATGTTCGCGCAGCATGCGCTTCCCATCCTGAAGGCCGCCGGCAAGCCCTACGACGACGAACTGCCCGAGCGCGGCGTCATCACGCGCGATCAGCTCGCTGCAGCCATCGAAGGCATCGAGCGGGCCATGGCCATTTCAAAGGAAACGGACGGCCAGCCCGAGACCGACGACGACAACGACGACAAGGTGCATCCCATCAACGAACCGGTCGGTTTTCGCCGTCGAGCCTATCCGCTGCTTGCCATGCTCCGGCTGGCCAAGGAGCGACAGGAAGACGTGCAGTGGGGCCCGGCGCCCGTCTGGTGAGGTCACCGGGCAAGGCAATGTCGCGCGCCTGACATTCTGGCGGGCGGGCATTGCTTACTCTTGTCCCAAATAATCGAAGGCACCGGCCAGGAGAATGCCCAGCATGCGCAGCATCGTCACCATCATCTTCAATGAGCGTCAACGTCTGGAGTACGTCGTGGACGTTGACTCCTCGCAAGACGCGCAAGCCAGTGCGCGCGAGTGGCTCGAAGCCACTTGGACGCGTCTGGAATGCGAACCCATGCGCCATAGCGGCAAGGTGCTTCTACTGGACAAAGTGCTTGGTGTGGCCGACAGCCTGGGTTATGCCACGTTCGTGCAGCACCCGGAGCGCGCGCAAGAATTCGCGGAGCAGACGGCCATTGCGCTGGGGCGCCCGGTCATCAATATCGATCTTCCGGGCCTGACGGTCGGTTTCTAAGGCCGTTCGTTCGCCTGCGTGTTCGCCTACGTATAAGGCCGCTGCGTTGGCATACTTCTGCGGCCGCTCGTCCGTCTTCGTTTCTGATGCGTGGCGAACCATCAACGTATGCCGGCGCGCATGAACGATTGCACGAACTGGCGCTGAAACAGCAGAAAAGCCACCAGCAAGGGCGCGGCGCTCAGCAGCGTCGCAGCCGTAATTACAGACCAATCGATTCCCTGATCGGTCGATGCAAACACCTGCAGCCCAACCGTGAGCGGCCGCGTCTCAACCGAGTTCGACACGATTAAGGGCCACAGGAAGTTGTTCCAATGATGGCTGACGGATACCAGCCCGTAGGCCACGTAGGTCGGTTTGGCGAGCGGCACGTACACTTGCATCAGGATCTGCCAGCGACTGGCGCCCTCCACACGTGCGGCGTCTTCCAGCTCTTTCGGTACGGTCTTGAAGGTCTGGCGCAGTAGGAAGATACCGAAGGCCGACGCAAAATAGGGCAGACCGATGGCGAAGAGGGTGTCGCGTAGCCCCAGCCACGACATACTGCGGTAGTTTTCGACGATCAGCACGTCCGGCATGATCATGAGCTGCAGCAGCACGAGCATGAAGACGAAATCGCGACCGCGGAACGTATATCGCGCAAAGGCATAAGCCGCGAGTGTGGATAGCACGAACTGCGCCGCCAGCACCATCGTCACCAGAATGAAGGTATTCAAAAAATAACGCGGGAAGGGTGCGGCCTCCCATGCGGCCCGGAAATTATCCAGGGTGAGCGGCGCGCCCAGTTCGAACCGGGTGGCATATTCGGAGGGATGAAAGGCCGCCCACATGCTGTAAGCCAGCGGAAGAATCCATAGCAGGCCCAGCAGCCAGGCGCCGAAGAGATCGAGTTTCTTGCTCATTGGTAGTGGGTCCGGCGATCCAGCCAGCGGAACTTCACCAGCGCGGTCAGCGCCAGGATGACCAGCAGCACCACCGACAGGGTGGCGGCGTACGAAGTGTCCCAATAACTGAAACCGACTTCGTAGATGTAGTACAGCAATAGCGTGCTCGCGTTGTCGGGGCCTCCGCGGGTCATGACCAGCACGTGGTCCACCATGCGGAAGGCGTTGATCAGTGCATTGATCAGCACGAAAAGAGTGGTCGGCATGAGCAGGGGCAGCAGCACGCGATGGAAGTATTGCCAGCGCGACGCCCCCTCCAGCTGCGCCGCTTCACGCAGCGAAGGCGATACCTGCTGTAGCGCGGCCAGATAGAAGATCATGAAGAACCCGGCCTCTTTCCAGATGGTGACCATCATCAGGGCCGGTAAGGCAGTGGATTTGGAGCCCAGCCAGTTATGGCCGGTCCAGCCGAACAGGCCGGCGATCTGGTCCAGCATGCCGTACTGGGGGGTGTAGAAGAACAGCCAGATATTGGCCACGGCCACCATGGGCAGCACCGTGGGCGTGAAGTAGGCCAGCCGGAGAAAGCCCCGGCCGGCCAGGCGTTCGTTCACCCACAGCGCCATGACGAGCGCAACGACCACCGATACCGGGATGGTGATGGCCGCAAAAGCCATGTTGTTCCAGAAAGCCTGCCAGAACACCGGATCCTCGATCAGGGCACGGTAGTTCTCCATGCCCATGAACACGGCGGGCCGTGAAGCCTTGGGCGTGGAGAACAGGCTGTGCCACAGGGTGGCGATCGCGGGATAGTGCGTGAAGGCGGCTAGGAGCACCAGGGCCGGCAGCAGGAGCAGCCAGCCGTGCACCGCATGCATCGATGGTTTCATGTTGCGCGCGTCGTGGACTTCAAGGCATCAACGGTAGGGACGCAACAGGCGGGTCGCTTCGCGTTGCGCGTCGCGCATGGCCTGTTCCGGCGTCTTGCTGTTGGTCATCACAGCCTGGATGTTGTCGTTCAATGCCCGGGTGACGCGCTGGTTGTCGTGCGTGGAGAATTCCGCAACGGCGACTTCCAGTTGGTCGCGGGCCACCAGGGCGGTGGGCACATCCTTAACGTACTGCTTCATCCGATCGGTCTCCCAGGCCGCATTGCTCACCGCCACATAGCCGGTGTCGATGCTCCACTGAGCCGCGTTTTCCGGGCTGGTCATCCACTTCACGAAAGTGAGCGCCGCCTTCTGCTGTTCGGGCGTGGCCGATTCAAACAGATAGAAGTTGCCGCCACCGGTCGGGCTACCGCCTTGCTTGGCATGCGGCATGGGCGCCACACCGAAATCGAAGTCCGCATTCGTGCGCACGTTGGTGAGGTTGCCGGTGGTGGTCCACATCATCGCCGTCTTGCCAACCAGGAAGTCGCGAGGCGTCGTACCCCAGTCGATTGTGCCCTGCGGCATGACCTTGTGCTTGTAGGCGAGATCGTGCCAGAACTGCATGGCCTCGATTACGGCGGGCTTGTCCAGGTAGGTTTCGGTGCCGTCCTGGTTCATGAGCAGAACGTCGTTGGGCGTCGTCAGCGCCTGGAAGAGCCAATAACCGAATGCGCCGCCCGAGGGGATCTGGATGCCCCATTGCGTCACATTGCCGTCGGCGTCGCGCTTGGTCAGCTTGCTTGCATACTCAACCAGTTCGTTCCAGGTGGCGGGTGCCTTTTCAGGGTCTAGTCCGGCTTCTTTGAACAGATCCTTGTTGTAGTACATGACGATGGTGGAGCGCTGGAACGGGATGCCCCAGGTCTTGTCGCCCGTCTGGCTGTTCGCCATGAAGCCGGGGTAGAAGTCGCTCAGCCATTTCTTGTCCTCTTCCGACTGGATCAAAGGATCGAACGGCACGATGGCGCCTTCGTCAATCAGCGTGAACATGTCGGTGGACAGCAGTACGGCCAGCTGGGGAGCCGCCCCCCCTTTATGGGCGGTGAGCGCCTTGGCGACGGAGTCCTGGTAAGTGCCGGCATAGACTGCCTTGATGTCGATGTCCGGGTGCTCCTGCTCGAAGCGTTCGACCATCCCGTCGACGATCTTGGTGATGGGGCCGCCGACGGCCACGGGATAGTAGAACTCGACTTCCGTCTTGGTCTGCGCCATTGCGGAGCCGGTCGCCAGGATGCCCGCCAGGGCCAAGCCCGCGGCGCGAAGAGTGGTGGATCGCATGTTTTGCTCTCTCTTGTGGTTCAAAGGGATGAGGAGGCGCGCAGTGCCGCGCCTGTCGCGTCGAAGAAACGTTGATTGGCCGGTCGCCACACCGCATTCACCGGTGTGCCGGGGCAGGCCTGATAATGTCCGCTGCTGCGTACCGCTACGCCCGAAGTTGCGCCGAAGCGGCACAGCACGATCGAGTCGGCGCCGAAGTACTCGACGCCTTCGACCCGGCCCGGCAGCCCGGTGTCCGCGTCGGTGAGCTCGATATGCTCAGGACGCAGGCCCAGCCGTTTTGCACCGATGGGTGCAACCGAAGGTGCGCTGGAATCGCTGCCAGCGATACGGCCTGTGGTGGGATCGAGGTCGATCAGGTTCATGGGCGGCGTCCCAATGAAGCGCGCAGAAAATTCGGTGGCAGGCCGTGCGTAGAGGCTGTCGGGGGTGTCGTGCTGCTCGATATGTCCGCCGTTCATGAGCACCACGCGGTCAGCCATGCTCATGGCCTCGGTCTGGTCGTGTGTTACATAGACCATGGTGATTCCCAGCGACTGCTGCAAGGCGCGGATTTCGCGGCGCATCTCCTGGCGCAGTTGCGCGTCCAGGTTCGAAAGCGGTTCGTCCATCAGGCAGATCGGCGCTTCGGAGATGACGGCCCGTCCCAGCGCCACGCGTTGCTGCTGGCCGCCGGAGAGCTGAGAGGGCTTGCGGTCCAGCAGCTTCTCCAGGCCCAGCAGGCGGGCGGTGCGCTCCAGTCGTTCGGCATGCGTAGCGCGCGCCTCCTTGCGGACCTTCAGTCCGAAGAGGATGTTCTCGCGCACGTTCATGTGCGGGAACAGCGCGTAGGACTGAAAGACCATGGCTAGCTTGCGATCACGCGGCGGCAGGTCTGTCACGTCCCGGCCGTCAATGAGGATGCGGCCGGAAGACGGTGTCTCCAGCCCGGCGATCATGCGCAGGGTCGTGGACTTTCCGCAGCCCGAGGGGCCCAGTAATACGGTGAAGGAGCCGGCCTCGATGGTCAGGGTCAGGTTGTCGACCGCGGGCGCGGCGCTGCCGTATTGCTTGGTAATGTGCTCGAGAGTAATGGATGACATGACTGCTTGCCGTAACGCTTGCGGTTGCGGTGTGTGTGAAAGCAGGCCAGTCTAGGCGCGCCATGTTTCATGTATATGAAACGGGCGGAGGGCTTTGGAGGTAAGGGGAACTGCGCTTAAAGCTTGTAGATCAAAATGCACAACACCCCAGAGACCGGGTGGGCGTCTGGGGTGTCGTTGGGGCCGCAAGCCGCGGGTGGCGGCTTCGGTCGGCGAGGGGTATGGCTTGCGCCCCTGCGCGTGGTCAGGCCGTAACGGCTTCCTGCGTGGTGGGTGCCGCGGCGTTGGTAGCGTGGCGGTTCATGGCGCTCAGTATTGCCAGGAACGAGGCGGTCACGATGTCGCCGTGGATGCCTACTCCGAAGCCCGTGGGCGCGTCGCCGATGCGTACCTCGATATAGCAGGCCGCACGGGTGTCGGTGCCGGTTCCGATGGCGTGCTCATGGTAGTCCATGACCTTGACCGAGCCTTCCAATGCGTTCACGAAGGCTGCGATGGCGCCGTCGCCGCGACCGGTCAGCGTGCGAGGCTCGCCGTTGTATTCCAATTCGACCTCAATCTCGAACTGCTTGCCGGTGCCACCCTGGGCCTCGCCCGTGATGCGATGACGCACCAGCTTCCAGGGCGCATGCTGCTCCAGGTACTCTCGCGAGAAGATGTCGTAGACGTCCGTCGCGGAGACTTCCCGACCGGTTTCGTCTGTGACCCGCTGGATGGCGCGGCTGAACTCGATCTGCAGACGACGCGGCAGCACGAGGCCGTGCTCTTGTTCCAGCAGATAGGACACACCGCCCTTGCCGGACTGGCTGTTCACGCGGATCACGGCATCGTAGCTGCGGCCGACGTCCGCGGGGTCGATAGGCAGGTAAGGCACTTCCCACACGGCGTCCGGTTGCTGAACGGCGAAGCCCTTCTTGATCGCGTCCTGGTGTGAACCCGAGAACGCCGTGAAAACCAGGTCGCCCGCATAGGGGTGGCGCGGGTGGACAGGCAATTGGTTGCAGTATTCGACGCAACGGCGGACTTCATCGATATCGGAGAAGTCCAGTCCCGGGTGGATGCCCTGGGTGTACAGGTTCAGCGCCAGGGTGACCAGGCAGACGTTACCGGTGCGCTCGCCGTTGCCGAACAGGCAGCCTTCAATACGGTCGGCGCCGGCCATGACGGCCAGCTCGGCGGCTGCCACCGCAGTGCCCCGATCGTTATGCGGATGCACGCTGATGATTACGCTGTCGCGCTTTTGCACGTTATTGTGGAACCATTCGATCTGGTCGGCGTACATGTTCGGGGTGGTCGCCTCGATGGTTGCCGGCAGATTGAAAACAATCTTGTTGTCGGGCGTGGGCTGCCAGACATCCATGACCGCGTGGCAGACCTCAAGCGCGAACTCGGGTTCGGTGGTGCTGAAGACCTCCGGCGAGTACTCGTAGCGCCACTGCGTTTCGGGATGTTCGGACGTGAACTGCTTCACCAGCCGAGTGCCTTCGACCGCGATCTGCTTGACCTCGTCCTTGCTCATGTTGAACACGATCTTGCGGAAGGCGGGCGCGCAAGCGTTGTACAGGTGCACCATGGCCGTCTTCGCGCCGGCGCAGGACTCCACGGTGCGACGGATCAGGTCCTCGCGAGACTGCGTCAGAACAATGATGGTCACGTCGTCCGGGATGCGCTTGTCATCCACCAGCTTGCGAACGAAGTCGAAGTCGGTCTGCGAGGCAGACGGGAAGCCGACTTCGATTTCCTTGAAGCCGATCTTCACGAGCTGGTCGAAGAAGCGCAGCTTGCGCTCCACGCTCATGGGCTCGATCAGCGACTGGTTGCCGTCGCGCAGGTCGGTCGACATCCAGATGGGCGGGCGAGTAATGCGTTTGCTTGGCCAGGTCCGTTCGGAGAAGTCGCGTTGGAAGGCCACGAAGGGACGGTATTTTTCAGCAGGATTCGGGATCATGATGCACCTGGGTATTCAAAGCGGGGAATAGGAGGCTGCGTCCGGCGTCAGCACGCATGGGGCGACGGCGGGACGGAAAGTGGCCGGAATAGGGCTGCCGAACTGCCACAGGACGCTAGGTCCGGCAACCGATCGGTAGTAGAAGCGAAAGGGAAAGTAGAGACGTGCGAGCAACCGTTGCGGTGCCCGCGAGACGCAGCCCAGCCCCGGCCGGATGGCCGGTGGTGGCATGGATGGGGGCTGCGTGCACAGAATTCATAGCCGCTAGTCAACCATAAATTCAGGCGCTTGGCAATGGTCGGTCCGTCTCTCGCGAGCCTGCGGCCGCATCCAGCAGGGCTGCGTGCCTTGACGCCAACTCGATTCGGGCGGCTCGCCCGCTTTGGAGTTCGCGCAGCGCGCGTTGTAAAACGCCGACGGTGATCGGCTCGCGCCGATTGTGCCAACTCCATTGCACGACCTGCACCGCAGGCGGGGACAAACGGCTTGCCAGCCCCGCGATGATGTCGGCATCGATACGTCGGCTGCTGGCCCTGCGATTCATGGCTTCCACGAAGCCGTAGAGGAAATACGCAATAATAAGCGTACATAACGCCACTATCCCCCACCAGAAAAAGGGGTTGTACTGCTTGACGAAGGTGGCGATCTGCACGCCCAGTGCCTCCAGGCCGCTGTAGTCCAGGCCCTTGCCGAAGGCAATCACCTTGTGCAGCAGGCGCCACCAGATGAAGGCGACCACCGCCACCACGGCAATGGTCCATGCGCGTGTCGCGGCCGTGAGCTTGATGACCGTATTGCGCAGCAGGGCGGCATCGGCACGGGTGGGTTGCGGCGTTTCAATCTTCATGGGTTGCGTTCCACTATATGCATTCGCGTCAGTCATTGGAGCTTCGTCAGCAGCAGCAGCTTGCGCTCACGCCGCAGCTGCAGCAGTCGATCCGATTCCTTCAGCTTTCCGCCATGGATCTGGATCTGGAGGTCGCCCGGGCCCTGCAGGAAAATCCACTGCTCGAGCGCGAGGACGAGTATGACATTGATGCCGGTGTTGCGGTAGCGCCCGAGGCGACGGCCGGCCTCGACGAACGTTGGCTGCCTGGCGGCGTGACTGGGCGTTCACGGTCGGAGGGCGACGACGGTGCGGAGCGGCCTGAATCCGCCGTTGCCTGCAGCTTGCAGGACCACCTGTACGAGCAGCTTCGCCTGACCCGGGCCAGTGAACGCGACTGTGCATTGGTCGGGCTGTTGATCGAGGAACTCGATGATAGCGGCTACTTGTCCACGCCGCTGGATGATATCGCGGACATGCTGCCGCGCGAACTGGACGTCGAGCGCGAGGAATTGACCACCGCCTTGCGGCTACTGCAGTCGTTCGATCCCCCAGGGGTTGGTGCGCAATCGCTTTCGGAATGCCTGCTGATCCAACTGCGTGCGCGGCGGGCGCAGGCCGGGCAGGATGTCGAAGCGGAGGTTATGGACTGCGCGCAATTGGTGGCGGAGAAGCATTTGTCGGTGCTGGCGACCGGCAATCTGACCCGCTTGCGGGACATAGTAGGCGTGCCCATGCCGGTGCTGCGTGCGGCCCACAGCCTGCTGCTGAAGCTGGAACCGCGCCCGGCGCGTAACTGGGCCGGCGCACCGGCCGACTATGTGACGCCCGACGTCGTCGTACGCAAGTCGCGCGGTCGGTGGACAGCGATTCTGAACCCGGCTGTGGTGCCTAAGCTGCGCATCAACGCCGTGTACGAAAGTTTATTGTCGGAGAGACAGACCTCCCCCGAGTTGCATGCGCAGCTCCAGCAGGCGCAGGGCGTGGTGAAGAGCGTGAATCAGCGCTTCGTCACCATACTGAAAGTTGCGCAGGCCATCGTGGACCAGCAGACCGGGTATTTCGAGAAGGGTGCCGCCGCTATGCGCCCGATGGTGTTGCGAGACATCGCGTTGCAGCTGGGGCTGCATGAATCCACGATCTCCCGAGCCACCAAGCAGAAGTATGCCCAGACGCCTTGGGGCGTGATCGAGCTCAAGCAGTTCTTCGGGTCGGGCTTGCAAACCGACGACGGCGATATGACCTCCGCTACGGCGGTGCGCAGTCTGATTGCCAAACTGGTGGCGGAAGAGCCGCCGCTCAAACCGCTATCCGACAATAAGATTGCTGAGCTTCTGGCGCAGCAGGGTGTGGTTATTGCACGGCGCACCGTGGCGAAGTACCGCGAAGCCGCAGGCATCGAGCCGGCCATCATGCGCAAGGCGCGAGCGGCGTTGGACGCCAGTTGAGCAGCGAGCCGTTACAAAAAAGTTAATGAGAACGATTGTCAACACCTATTGTGTGGTTGATAATTGTTCTCATGTTTATTTGCGTATGTAATGCCATCACGGAACGTCAGGTCCAGGAAGCCGTTGCTACCGGGGCCCGGTCGCTGTCCGACCTCGAAGCCCAGCTTGGCGTGGGCGGTTGTTGCGGCTGTTGCCGTGATACCGCTACTGACTACCTGCCGGGCGGGCGCTATGCGGGTCATGTAACCGAGCCGCAAGCCGAGGGCGCTTTCGACCAAGACGCCGCCAACGACGCCGATCTGCTTCCAATGCAGGCGGTGGCGATTAGCCGCGCCTAGTTCTTTGTGCAGCGGCGCCACGTCGCTGACCCGCTCCGACTGAGCGGCCATTTTTCAGGCGACGCCGTCCGGCCGTCGCCATTCGTCGTTATGCTGCGCCGCGGCCTCCAAAACCATGTTTGTCATGGTAGGCTATGGGTTGCTTCCACCTTCCGCGGAGTACGGCCATGAAAGGCGATCCCACCGTTATTCAGCACCTGAATAAGCAGCTCAAGAACGAACTCACCGCCATCAACCAGTACTTCCTCCATGCGCGCATGCTGCGCCACTGGGGCCTGGATAAGCTCGGCAAGAAGGAATACGACGAGTCGATCGGCGAAATGAAGCATGCCGATCGTCTGATCGAGCGCATCTTCATGCTGGACGGTCTGCCCAATCTGCAGGATCTCCACAAGCTGCTCATCGGCGAAAACGTGCCGGAGATCCTCTCCTGTGATCTGCGGCTGGAAAAGGGCGCGCAGGAGACCGTGAAAGAAGCGATTGCTTACTGTGAGTCGGTGCGCGACTACGTCTCGCGCGATCTCTTGCAGGACATTCTGAACGACACCGAAGAACATATCGACTGGCTCGAAACCCAGATCGAACTCGTTGAACGCGTCGGTCTGCAGAACTACCTCCAGTCGCAAATGGACGACTGATCCGCGCTTAAACATGAATGGGGTCAGACCACGATCTATCGCCTTGCGCTAGATCGTGGTCTGACCCCATTTTGCGTTGTTTCGGCAAGAGATCGTGGTCTGACCCCGATCGGTGCCGAAACCAATTAGAAGTTCTTAGCCGGGCAGTCGCGGGTGCGGCCCCAAGCGTTGTTCGGTTCGCAATATTTGTTGCGGGCCGACCATGAGCAGCTGGGGCGGTCGAAGAAGCCCATCCGGCTGCACGCCTGTAGTTCCTTGTTCAAAGCCGCTTCCCAATTGCCGCCCACCGCGGGGCCGGAGGCCACCTGCTGTGGAGGAGGGGGCGGGGGGGTGGTGATGTCTACCGGCTGGATGAACTGCGGCCCATGCGTCGGCGGACTGGCGATCTTACCACCGCCACCCGCACTGCCACCCATGAGGTCGCCGACGTCCGCCAAACCTTGCAGGCCATGCGGGTTCGCGTTGGCGATCTGCACGGCTTCTTCCATGGTGATAGTGGTGGTTGCCAAGCTGATCGGGGTCTCGGACTGCATCTGCGTCAGCGACGGGACTTCGACTTCCCACTGTATGGGCTCGGGCGCTTCCGGAACACCCAGACGCCCGTCCACCAGCGGTTGAGGCGCAATGGCGACAAAGGGCTTGCCGTCCGCGTCCAGCACCGGGATGTCCGACAGCTCAGGCGCGGGAGCCTTGATTTCCGGCTTGACGGGGCCGTGGCTCACCAGCCATTCGCCCAGTCGTATGCCTCCCCAGGCGGAAGCGCCAAGAGAAATGATTATGACGGCAACGATGAAACGCCAGGACATCCCTATCCTCTGAGTACACGTGTAAGCGCAGTATATAAGCTGGACTCGGACTCCGAGAACCGACTCATCGCCCGCTCAAGCCTGTTGACCGAAAACCTGGCCACCGTGTTCCCGCATGGCGTGGAACGCCACATCTGGATATAGCTCCTGGGCCACACGCAGCTGCGCCGGCGAAGTAGCGAGGAATGCGGCCGCCTCGACGACATCGTGGGCAATGTGCGCTGCATTGGCATCCATGAATTTTCGCAGTGCCTTCGGGTCCTCGGCTGTAATCCATCGTGCCAGGTTGTAACGCGAGGGCATCAGACGGGCGTCAACACCGTACTCCGTTTTTAATCGATGCGCCACAACTTCGAACTGCAGCTGGCCCACGGCGCCAAGCAGAAGGGCGCCGCCCATGGCGGGGCGAAACACCTGGATCGCGCCTTCTTCGCCCAGTTGCGTCAGGCCGGTGCGAAGCTGCTTCGTACGTAGCGGATCCTTCACCTCGACAGCCTGGAACAGTTCGGGTGCAAAGAAGGGCAGGCCTGTGAAGCGCAGGCTTTCGCCTTCGGTCAGCACGTCGCCCAGTTGCAACACACCGTGGTTCGGAATACCGATGATGTCGCCCGCGTAGGCCTCGTCGAGCAGCTCTCGGCGTTGCGACAAAAAGGACACCACGTTGTTGGGGCGTATGTCCTTGCCTGTGCGCGCGACTCGCAAGCGCATGCCGCGGTCGAACCGGCCGGAACTGACTCGGACGAACGCAACGCGGTCGCGGTGCGCCGGGTCCATATTGGCCTGCACCTTGAAGACCACGCCGGTGAACTTGGGCTCATGAGGCTCCACGCTGCGCTCCAGCGCATGACGCGGGCCCGGCGGCGGTGCGAGCTCAACCAGCGCGTCCAACACTTCCTGCACGCCGAAGTTGTTGATGGCCGAGCCGAAGAAGACGGGGGTCTGCTTACCGGAAAGAAAGGCGTCGTGGTCGAACGGCAGGGACGCTTCGCTGATCAGCTCGATTTCTTCACGCGCCTTCGCATAGGCTTCGCCGAAACGTTGTGCGGATTCCGGATTGTCCAGACCTTCGATGAATTCGTCGTCATCCTGGCGGCGCTCCTGGCCGGGACGGAACACACGCATGCGGTTATCGCGGATGTTGAACACGCCTCCGAAGCGGCGCGCCATGCCCACAGGCCACGAGAACGGAATGGCGTCCATGCCCAGATGGGATTCAATCTCCGAGATCAGGTCCAGCGGTTCGCGGACTTCCCGGTCCAGCTTGTTGATGAACGTGATGATGGGCGTGTTGCGTGCGCGGCAGACCGCCAGCAGCCGCTCTGTTTGGGGCTCCACACCGTTAGCCGCATCGATCACCATCAGCGCGGCGTCGACCGCGGTCAGCACACGATAGGTGTCTTCGGAGAAGTCCTGGTGGCCCGGGGTGTCCAGCAAGTTGATGATGCTGCCGCGATATTCCATCTGCATGACCGACGAAGCCACCGAGATACCACGCTGCTTTTCAATTTCCATCCAGTCGGACGCGGCATGACGGCTCGCTTTCCGCGCTTTCACACTGCCGGCGATTTGAATCGCCCCCGCGAACAGCAGTAGCTTTTCGGTCAGTGTCGTTTTACCCGCGTCAGGGTGCGAAATGATGGCGAAAGTTCTACGCCTTTTTACTTCGTTCGGAATGCTCATATTTCTGTCGTTGTTTCGGCTCTGTGGCCTGTTTTTTTAGTTCGCTCTGCTTTTCCAGATTGCTTCGTTTACGTCATTTGCTAACGGTCGCCAACGCGGTACCGGCTAGGATAAACATGGTTCCGAAGCTCCGATTGATCCAGCGGATATGGCGTT
>DATGNX010000085.1:0-9135 GCA_035306485.1 Burkholderiaceae bacterium | reverse complement strand
CCGGCGCCCCGCCATGGGTCAGGCCTCGATGCCCTGGGACGCCAGGTATTCTTCGTAGGTGCCCGGATAGTCGTTCAGGCGGCCATCGGGCAGGATCTCGATCACCCGCGTCGCCACGCCCGACACGAACTGGCGATCATGCGAAACGAACACCAGCGTGCCCTGGTATTGTTCCAGCGCGTACTGCAGGGATTCGATGGACTCCATGTCCAGGTGATTGGTGGGCTCGTCCAGCAGCATCACGTTATGGCGGCCCAGCATCAGGCGGCCGAAGCTCATGCGGTTCTTTTCACCGCCGGAGAGCACAGTGACCGACTTGCCGATCTCGTCGCCGGAGAACAGCAGTCGACCCAGAACGGAACGCATGGACTGGTCGTCGTCGCCCGGCTGGCGATAGTCGCCCAGCCAATCGAACAGATTCACGTCCTTGGTGAATTGATCCGATACGTCCTGTGCCATGTAACCCAGGTCCGCACTGTCGGACCACTTGATCGTGCCCGAATCAGGCGCCAGGTCGCCAGCCAGCATGCGCAGCAGCGTGGTCTTACCCACCCCGTTGGCGCCGATGATCGCCACCTTCTGGCCGGCTTCGAGCGTCATGGAGAAATCGTTGATCACTTTCCGGCCATCGTAGCTCTTGCTGATGTTCTCCACGGTGACCGCCAAACGGTGCAGCACCTTGTTCTGCTCGAAGCGAATGTAGGGATGAACGCGCGAGGACGGTTTCACTTCCACCGTCGAGGCCTTGATGCGGTCGATCTGCTTCAGTCGGGAAGTCGCCTGACGGGACTTGGATTTATTCGCGGCAAAGCGGCGCACGAAGTCCTGCAGCTCCGCGACGCGTTCCTTGGCCTTGCTGTTGGCTGCGGAAATGCGCTCACGCGCCTGGGCCGCAGCGATCATGTAGTCGTCGTAATTGCCCGGATAGACGCGCAGCTCGCGGTAGTCCAGATCGGCGATGTGCGTACACACCTGGTTCAGGAAGTGCCGGTCGTGACTGATGATGATCATCGTGCTCTGGTAGCTATTGAGCACGCCTTCCAACCAGCGGATGGTGTTGATGTCCAGGTTGTTAGTGGGCTCGTCCAGCAGCAGCACGTCGGGATTCGAGAACAGCGCCTGAGCCAGCAACACCCGCAGTTTCCAGCCCGGCGCGATCTCCCGCATGGGCGCCGTATGCTGTTCGACGGGAATCTCCAGGCCCAGCAACAACTCGCCGGCGCGCGCTTCAGCTGTGTAGCCATCGTATTCTGCAAAACGGGCCTCGAGTTCGGCCGCACGCATGTAATCGTCTTCTGTGGATTCCAGGTTGGCGTAGATGGCGTCACGCTCGGTCATCGCCCCCCACATTTCCTCGTGACCCATCATCACGACATCGAGAACGCGCACATCCTCGTATGCGAACTGATCCTGCCTGAGCTTACCCAGGCGCACGCCCGGGTCCAGCGCCACGTTGCCCGACGACGGCTCCAGGTCGCCGCCGAGTATCTTCATGAAGGTCGACTTGCCGGAACCGTTGGCCCCGATCAGGCCGTAGCGGTTGCCTTCGCCGAACTTGACGCTGACATTTTCGAACAGCGGCTTTGCGCCGAATTGGATGGTGAGGTTGGAAGTGGTGATCACTTGAGGCCGGGCTCTCTTCTGATTGAGTGAATAAAAACCCTCTATTTTAGCTCAGCAAGCTACCAGGCCATTTCGCAGGGTCGGTCCGCGCGGGGCGGTCAGTGATGCTCGCGCAGCAATAGATAGGCCATGCCGTCTTCAGTGGCCACCCCGACCTCGCGCCCAATGGGAAGCGTGGCCTTGAGCTTGACGTGGCCATAGGGCAGACCTGTGACGACGGGCACGCGGACGACGGTACGCAGCCAACTGATGACGGACGAAAGATCGTAGCCATTGTCATGAGGCGCGAGACGGTATTCCGTGAAGCGGCCCAGGACGATGGCCTTCTGGCGGGACAGAACCCCAGCATGGAACAGCTGCGTCAGCATGCGTTCGATCCGGTAGGGATGCTCGCCGACATCTTCCAAAAACAGTACACCGCCGTCGATCTGCGGCAGGTACGGCGTGCCGACCAACGAAGCGACCATGGCGAGATTTCCGCCCCACAACACGCCGCGCGCGTCGACGGGATCTGAATCGGGAGACTCGAAACTCAGTACCTCCAGTTCGTCGCGCATAGTCTCCGCGAACAGGTCCGCGGTGAGATCGTCCAGCGTCCTCTGCCCGAAATCGGAAACCGCAGCGGGACCGGTGTAGCTTTCCGCGCCTGTGGTGGCCAGCAGAGCGAGGTTGAACGCGGTGAAATCGCTATTCCCAATGAAGAGCTTACCGCTGTCAGCCACCGCCTTCCAATCGACTTGGTGCAGCAGCCGGGTCAGGCCGTAGCCGCCACGAGTGGCCATTACGATGGGCTGATTCTGGCGCACGGCCCGCTGAATGGCGGCCAAGCGTTGTTTATCCGTGCCGGCGAAACGTTCGTGCGCCGCCAGCGCTGTGCGATCAACGGTGGAACGAAACCCGAGCTCGCGCAGGCGCGTGCGCGCCAGATCGACAGCCGCCGGGTCGGCGACAGCGCTGGAGGGCGAGAACAGGTAGATGCCGGTTGGGTTGCGATGCTGATGATCATGCTCGTGGGCGTGAGCATGATCAGACGTATCGTCGTGCCCATGCCCGCACGCGTGGTCGTGAGCTGTCTCGCAACGGTGATCGTGTTGGTGTCCGCAGCCGGCGTCCGAGCTGACATCGTGTACGGGGGTCTGCCCGTTCTTTTGCTTGGTTTGCATGGTGTACTTATTTAGATGGAATCGATCAGCCTTCTTGCGCCGTAGCGCGGCGTAGACGACGCGCTTCGCGGGCGGCCAGCCGGCGTTCCCGGAAGAACGCCTGCAACGCCTCGGCGCATTCATCCGCCAGCACGCCGCCCACGACCGCAGTGTGATGGTTGATCCGCCCGACGGCGGGTACGTCCAGCACGCTACCGCAGGCGCCCGTCTTTGGGTCAGTGGCACCGTACACCACGCGAGCGAGCCGCGCATGCAGCATGGCCCCCATGCACATAACACAGGGCTCCAGCGTTACGTACAAGGCCAAGCCGGGCAAGCGGTAGTTTCCGACGCGAGTTGCAGCATCGCGCAGTGCGACGATCTCCGCATGGCCAGTAGGATCGTGATCGGAGATGCAGCGGTTGTATCCTCTGCCTAGCACCGCGCCGCGGGCGTCCATGACCACGGCCCCCACAGGTACCTCGCCGGCTTCTCCGGCCTGGCGCGCCATATCCAGCGCGGCCTGCATGCCTAGGGCATCCAGACGCGTCAGATCTGACGTTTCCAGATTATCTACGTCGAAATTAGGGGCAATCCCTGCGGACATACACTACACTCACGGGCAGCAAAGGGGTAAATACGAACCGGAAAGGCTGGAAACGCACAGTTTAGCGCCCTACCGGCATATAACGCTTCGGTTACTCTGTCGCCTGATGTAACATTCTGATACTTACAACACGATTTGCAACAGGAGGTTCTTATGCTGGGCCGCATCGCAATTTACCTGAGCAACGACAACGCCTGCACGCGCCGCATCGACGCAGGGCTCCAACTCGCCAAGGAACACAACGCCGAAGTGATCGGCGTCTACCCGACGGACGGTGCTTCTGGGCATTACTACGATGAAAGCATCGTGCCTCAGGACGTACGGAAGCTTCTGCGCAATCGCCGGGATGAATTCCGTGAATCGGTACGCAAGCAGTTCATGGAAAAGGCGCAGGCGGCGGGTGTGAAAGCCGACTGGCGCGCACCTCGGGGCGAAGCCGACGAAGCGCTGGCCCTGCATGCCCGCTACTGCGACTTGCTTGTCATGAGCAAGGCGGAGCGGGTCGATAGCGTTACCTCCATTATTCCCAACCTTCCCGAAGCGGTGGTCATGGCTTCCGGCCGGCCCGTGCTGATGATCCCCACCGCCGGGAACTTCGCTTCGATCGGCAAACGCGTTCTCTACTGTTGGGACCAGCGCCGTGAAGCCGCCCGCGCCTTCACCGATGCCGCGCCCTTCCTGAAGCGCTGTGACGAACTCGTGGTGCTGGAAGTGGACCGCGATCCCAACCTGCTGCGCGACAATGACCTGCGCGAAGAAGATATCGACAATTACTGCACCAGCCTCGGTTACCCCAAGCCCAAGCACCTGATCAAGGAAAGCGAAAACATTGGCGTGGGCAACGTCATCCTGAACACGGCCAGTGACGCGGGCAGCAACCTGATCGTGATGGGTGCTTACGGCCACAGCCGCATGCGCCAATGGGTAATGGGCGGCGCATCCCGCACGCTGCTGTCTTCCATGACCGTACCGGTACTGCTGGCGCACTAAGCAAGCAGGCCGCGCCATACCTGCGGCAGCAGGCCCGGCAGATCCTCCGAGATCAAACCCGGGCCTGCTAGATTTCCCGCCTCGCCATGCATCCACACTGCCGCACAGGCGGCTTCGAATGGCGGCATCCCCTGGGCCAGCAGGCCCGCCACCATACCGGCCAGCACATCGCCCGTTCCCCCTGTGGCCAGCCAGGCCGGCGCGTTGGCATTGATCGCCGCCCGGCCCTGTGGTTCGGCAATCACCGTATCAGCACCTTTCAGGATCACCACGGCGCCCGATTGCCGTGCCGCCGACCGAGCGCGCTCGAGCTTATCCCCCGTTGCGTCGAACAATCGACCAAACTCGCCTTCGTGGGGCGTCAGTACGCACTGCGCCGCCATGGCCGTAAAGAGCGACTGCGGATCCTCTGCGAACACCGTCAACGCATCCGCATCCAGTACCAGACTGCGCCGTGTGGCGCAGGCGGCCAGTACGTTGCGGCGCGTCTGTTCATCGACACCCGCACCCGGTCCAATCACCACGACATTGCGTCGCTCGTCAGCCAGTGCGGGCTGTAGATCGCCGGAAGGCAGCCGTTGCACCATGATGCTGGTCATGGCGGCGGCATAGACGGCCCAGGCCTCCGGGGCCGTCGCGATTGTGACGAGTCCGGCGCCGGCGCGGGCAGCCGCCATAGCGGACAGACGGGCCGCGCCGGTCATAGTTGTGCCGCCGTGCACCAATACGTGGCCGCGCCGGTATTTATGTGTACTGCCCCTAGGCCGGGGGAGACACGAGGACCACAGAACCGGCCCGTTTTCATAGACGCTCGTGGGGATGTCCTGCAACACCTCCGGAGGAATGCCGATATCGGCCAGTACCAGTTCGCCGCACAATTCCCGACCCGGCAGCAGGAGGTGTCCCGGTTTCTTCCTGAAGAACGTAACGGTGAGCGCGGCCGCCACAGCGGTTCCCCGTACGGCGCCCGTTCCGCCATCCACACCGCTGGGCACATCTACCGCGCAGATGGGTAGCGCGCGCGCCGCTGCTCCCCGTAAAAGTGCGGCCGCCATGCCGTCCACATCGCGCGACAGCCCCGCCCCATATAAGGCGTCTACGACTAGCTCCACCTCGTCGAAGAGTCCTTCCAGCGCAGTGGGGTCAGGCATCGCTCGTTCAGGTAGGCAGTGTGTTTCTCCAACCCAGCGTGCGGCATGCCAGGCGGCGTCCCCCTTCAGGGCGTCGCGCTCGCACAACATGGCGAGCCGCACGGGCCACCCTTGCGCGCTCAGTACATGGGCGACAACGAAGCCGTCGCCGCCATTGTTGCCCGGACCGCAAAGTACCAATACCGGGCAGGGACGGAAACGTGCGGCAATGGCGCGTGCAACGGCGTCGCCAGCCGCCGCCATCAGCACTGTTCCGGCGACGCCCGAAGCAATGGCCGCCTGATCGGCACGACTCATTTCAGCGGGACTGAGTAGGACGTGGGAAAGGGGCTCGGACATGGGCTCACCATCGGTTCATTGGGCGTAGCTGCCTATGTTATCGTGCCCAGTGCATACGGAAACAAACATGGATACCATCCTAGATGTGAAAGGTCTCACAAAGACCTATGCCTCCGGATTCCAGGCCCTAAAAGGGATCGACCTGTCTATCCGCGCCGGCGAGATTTTCGCTCTCCTAGGCCCGAACGGGGCCGGCAAGACCACGCTCATCAGCATTATCTGCGGGCTGGTGAATCCCAGTAGCGGCACCGTCACCGTGGCCGGCCATGACATCATTCGCGACTACCGCCAGACGCGCTCTTTGATCGGCCTGGTGCCACAAGAGCTTACAACCGACGCCTTCGAGACGGTCTGGAACGCAGTCAGCTATACGCGCGGCCTGTTCGGCAAGAAACCTGATCCCCTGCATATCGAAAAGACGCTACGCAGCCTGTCGCTTTGGAGCAAAAAGGATAATCGCCTCATAACGCTGTCCGGCGGGATGAAGCGGCGGGTCCTGATTGCCAAAGCGCTATCGCATGAGCCACGCATCCTGTTCCTGGATGAGCCCACAGCAGGGGTGGACGTGTCGCTGCGCCAAGACATGTGGGCTTTGGTGCGCAGCCTGCGCGATACCGGCGTAACCGTGATCCTCACCACACACTACATCGAGGAAGCGGAGGAAATGGCCGACCGTATTGGCGTCATCAACCATGGCGAACTCGTTCTCGTGCAGGACAAGTACCAGCTAATGCAGACCCTGGGGAAGAAGGAACTAATTCTCATGCTCGATGGCCCGCTACCGGACATCCCGTCCGAGCTGGCTGACTTCAATCTGCGCACCGGCATCCAAAAGGATGAACTGGTCTACACCTACGATAGCCGCAACAACGATATCGCCGCCCTGCTCGCAGCGGTTGACCAATGTGGCCTGAAGTTGCGCGACCTGCAGACGCGACAAAGCTCGCTGGAGGAGATCTTCGTGAAACTGGTGGGGAGCGACACATGAACTGGTACGCCTTACGCGCCATCTATGCCCAAGAAATGGCCCGTATGCGGCGCACGCTGCTGCAAAGCATCGTCGCACCGGTGCTTTCGACATCCTTGTATTTCGTGGTGTTCGGCGCGGCCATCGGGCATCGCATCAGCGAAATCGACGGCGTGAACTACGGCTCCTTCCTGGTACCGGGGCTGATCATGCTCACGCTGCTCACGCAAAGCGTATCGAACGCGTCCTTTGGGATCTACTTCCCGAAATTCACCGGTACCATCTACGAGATTCTTTCCGCCCCGATTTCGCATATGGAGACGATGGTTGGCTTCGTCGGAGCCGCCGCCACCAAATCGATCTTGCTGGCGGTCATTATCCTGGCTACCGCTACCCTGTTCGTTCCCGTACGCATTGATCACCCCGCGTGGATGCTGCTCTTTCTGTTCCTGACCGCCATCACCTTCAGCCTATTCGGTTTCATCCTGGGAATCTGGGCAGATGGCTTCGAGAAACTGCAGTTGGTGCCGTTGCTGGTGGTGACACCGCTCACCTTCCTGGGCGGCAGCTTCTACTCGATCGACATGTTGCCGCCGGTCTGGCAAACCATCACACTGTTCAACCCGGCCGTGTATTTGATTAGCGGCTTCCGCTGGAGCTTCTACAGCATCTCGGACGTGAACGTAGGCGTAAGCCTGGCGATGACGCTGGCCTTTCTTCTGGTATGCCTTGGCGTTACGGCGTGGATCTTCCGCACCGGCTACCGCCTCAAGAATTGATTGGGCCGCCTGTATGTTGGGCGGCCCGTTCGCGCTTGGATTAGGCGGCCCGTACTAGCAGGAGAGGCAGCCGGGCGAAGCAGAAAGATTCTGCGCGCTTAGTCGCGGAAATTATTGAACTGCAGCGGCAGATCGACGTCCGCCTTGCGCATGAGCGCCATGGCCGCCTGGAGATCGTCGCGCTTCTTGCCACTGACCCGCAGCTTGTCGCCGTTGATCTGTGCTTCCACCTTGAGCTTTGCGGCTTTCAGTGCGGCGATGAGCTTCTTGCTTTCCGCCTGTTCCAGGCCTTGCCGAATGGTGATCTGGCGCCGTGCGCCGGAGACGTTCTCCAGAGGCGTGCCTACATCCATACAGCGTATATCGATATTGCGGGCAGTCAGGCGCCCGCGCAGCATGTCCAGCATCTGATCGAGCTGGAACACGCTAGGCGCGGACTGCGTGACCACATAGCCTTCCAGCTCGAAGCTGGCATCCACACCCTTGAAGTCGAAGCGCTTCGCCAGCTCGCGATTGGCCTGATCGACCGCGTTGGCCAGTTCATGTTTATCGACTTCGGATACAACGTCGAAAGAAGGCATGTAAAGACTCCTGCTTATTGCTTGGTTACGCGACCGCCTCCAGGGCTTCGGCCTTCTTGCGAAGTTCGAACTTCTGGATCTTGCCCGTGGACGTCTTGGGCAGCTCGCAGAACACCACGTGGCGCGGCACTTTATAGCCCGCCATGTGCTGGCGGCAATGTGCAATGATATCCGCTGCCGCTACCTCGGCGCCTTCTTTGAGCTCCACGAAGGCGCAGGGCGTCTCGCCCCAGCGGGCGTCGCTCTTGGCCACCACCGCCGCCGCCAGTACAGCGGGATGACGATACAGGATGTCTTCCACCTCGATAGACGAGATGTTTTCGCCGCCGGAAATAATGATGTCCTTGCTACGGTCCTTGATCTTCATGTAGCCGTCCGGATCGGCCACGGCTAGGTCGCCGCTGTGGAACCAGCCACCCGCCAGCGCCTCCTGAGTGGCCTTGGGGTTCTTTAGGTAGCCCTTCATGACGATATTGCCCCGGAACATGATTTCGCCCATGGTCTCGCCGTCCTGCGGCAATGGCTGCATGGTGTCCGGATCCATGACGCAGGCCCCTTCCTCGAGATGGTAGGCGACCCCCTGGCGCGCATTGAGTCGGGCGCGCTCGCCGATGTCCAACGCTTGCCAATGCTCGTGTTTAGGGCAAACGGTCGCAGGCCCATAGGTTTCCGTCAGGCCGTAGACGTGAAGCAAGTCAAAGCCCATACGCTCCATGCCTTCGATCATCGAAGCGGGCGGCGCAGCACCGGCCACCATGGCCTTCACGCCCGGAGGCACACCTTCTTTCAGGGCGTCTGGCGCGTTCACCAGCATACTGTGAACGATCGGCGCTCCGCAGTAGTGATCCACACCATGCTCGCGGATCATGTCGAAGACTGCCTTCGCTTCGACGCGCCGCAGGCACACGTTGACCCCCGCCCGGGCCGCAACCGCCCAAGGGAAACACCAGCCGTTG
>DATGNX010000084.1:0-3070 GCA_035306485.1 Burkholderiaceae bacterium | reverse complement strand
ATGACGAGCTGGCCCGCGAAGTTGTCCTGGCCGACGACATAGTCGGTATCGATGAGATTGGTCTCCCCGGAGGGTGCGGGAATCCCGTCTTCGCCGACAGCCGGCGTCGTCGGCTTGATGTCGGAGTCGTTGGATTTATTCATGGTCACTCCTTTGTCTGGTGGCCCGCGAACGTCCAGGCCACTGCCATGGATGATAACGCACGCAGTTCGTGCAGCGGAACGCAGTTTCTCCCCTAGAAAACGCGCGGACCGGCCTTGGCACGCCGTTTGCCGTGCGAGCCTCGCACATCCAGCCCAGGATTTGCGCCTGTGCCGAACCGGTGCCGCACTATTCAAAAATCATGAAGCCGACGCTCACACAACCAGAAGTGGCGCCCACGCCGCCCGCTATGGCCGATCATCCCGAGGAGCCCGCGCCACCTGTACTGCCTTCCGAAGCCGTACCGGACGCACCGCCTTCAACCTGGGCCCTACGCATCATCGCCATCGTCGCACTGCTGTATTGCATGCGATGGGCGGCGGACTTCCTGATCCCCTTGCTTTTCGGTCTGCTGCTGTCCTATACGCTCAGCCCTATCGTCTTCTGGATGGAACGGCTGCGGATTCCCCGCGTCGTCGGAGCCGGCTTGGTCACGCTCGCTCTGGTGGGTTCGGCCGCGGTACTCACGAACACGCTCTACCGAGAAGCGCGCATCGTGGTGGACGAGCTGCCGCTTGCCACCTGGAAGGTACGCAATGCGCTCTCGAGGCTCGACGACGGCCAGGCGAGCATGTACGAGAAGCTGCACGCCGCAGCGGAATCCTTAAAGAGTGCGCTGCCCACGACTTCCACACCCAGTAACGGCAATGATCCTGATGCCGAGGCCACCGCCCCGTTGCCCCCTCCGCCGGCCAAGCCGGCTTTCGATCTGTCCGAATGGTTGCTCGCCGGGTCGATGACCGCCGCCGCCTTCGTGGGCCAGCTGGTAGTCGTCCTGTTCATCGTATTTTTCGGGCTGGCATCCGGCAACACGTTCAAACGCAAGTTGGTAAAGCTGACGGGACCCTCGCTGTCCCAGAAGAAGATCACCGTTCAGATCCTGGACAACATCAACGCGTCGATACAGAAATACATGTTCATGCTGCTGGTCACCAATGTGGCGTTGGGGCTCGCAAGCTGGGGGGCTTTTTATGCCGTGGGATTGGATAACCCGGGCGCCTGGGCCATTGCTGCAGGCCTGCTCCATGTGATCCCTTATTTCGGCACGCTCGTCACTGCGGTGGGGACGGGCGCCGCCGCTTTCTTGCAGTTCGAGTCCTTCACGATGCTGGCAGCGCTAATCGCCATCAACCTGGTGATCGCATCAATCGTCGGCACGCTGGTCGCCACCTGGATGACCGGGCGCATCGCAAAAATGAACCCGATGGCTGTCTTCGTGGCCCTGCTATTCGGCGGGTGGCTGTGGGGCATCTGGGGCATGCTGATCTGCGTGCCCATTGTGGTGGTCGTGAAGGTGGTCGCCGAGCATGTCGAGGACCTTCATCCCCTGGCGGAATTGCTGGGAGATTAAGGCTCGCCGCCCTATTCCTGGAAACACATCGACGCAGTCGGCGGCTTTTAGCATAGAATTTCCAGGCCCGGCCTTGCCGGGGCGACGGCCAGAATGCGCCGTCCCTTCTCAACTCCATGGAAGCCCATGAAGAATTCCAGCCTTTATTTCCGCAGCTTCCTCGTGATACTGACCCTTGCTACGGTCGGTTTCATCTGGGTGCTGCTGCCCTACTACGCCGCGCTATTCTGGGCCATGGCCCTGGCCGTGCTGTTTCATCCGGTACAGCGCCGACTGCTGACACGGTTTCGCGAGCGGGCAAATCTCGCTGCCACGATTACATTGCTGATGGTGCTGCTGATCGTCATTCTCCCGATGATCACGATCAGCGCCGCCCTGATACAGGAAATCGCCACCGCCTATAAACGCATCAGTTCCGGTGAGTTCAATCTCGGCATCTACTTCGAACAGGTGGTCAATGCCCTTCCGCCCTCCGTACATAACGTGCTTAATCTCCTGGGCGTGGGCGATATTCTCAGCCTTAGAGAAAAGCTGACGCAGGGTGCACTGACCGGGGGCAAGTTCATCGCGACCCAGGCGGTCAGCCTGGGCCAGAACACCGCCCAGCTTCTGATCGGCCTGGGCGTCATGCTCTACGTGTTGTTCTTTCTGCTCAGAGACGGCGCCCAGCTTGCCCGCTACGCAAAGCAGTTGATCCCACTCAGCGAGGAACACAAGGTCCACCTTATTCGCAAGTTCGCGACCGTGGTGCGAGCCACCGTCAAAGGCAATATCGTCGTCGCCATCACACAGGGCTCGCTGGGCGGGCTCATATTCTGGATTCTGGGCATACAGGGCGTGTTGCTATGGGGCGTCGTCATGACACTGCTGTCGTTGCTGCCCGCAGTGGGCGCCGCGCTGATCTGGGCGCCGGTGGCCGTTTACTTCCTTGTCACTGGCTCGTTGGTCGAAGGCATAGTATTGATCCTGTTCGGCGTGCTCGTCATCGGGCTGGTGGACAACATCCTGCGCCCCATGTTGGTGGGCAAGGACACCAAGATCCCAGACTGGGTGATTCTCGTGTCCACGCTGGGCGGCCTCGCCGTGTTCGGCCTGAACGGTTTCGTGATTGGCCCGCTTATGGCGGCGCTCTTCATTTCAACCTGGGATCTATTCCCCTCCGCGGTTCGGCAGTACCAAGAAGATCCCGAAGAGCCGCCCGCCACACGACCGTAAATTTATGTATAATTATTGGCTTCGCGGGGCACGGCAGTTCAGCCCCTTGAAGTGCCGCTTTAGCTCAGTTGGTAGAGCAGTTCATTCGTAATGAAAAGGTCGCCAGTTCGAATCCGGCAAGCGGCACCAAACAGATTTCACGAAACCCGTCTAAATTTCTGATTTAGGCGGGTTTTGTTTTTGGCACGTCGATTGCGGACTCGGCGCAATTCAAGGGAGAACGATCATGCAGGCGTGGTGGCTAGAAACAACGTTGCTTTCCATCCCTCTTTGGAACTGGCTGCTCAGCCTTTGTGTCACGGC
>DATGNX010000083.1:0-18882 GCA_035306485.1 Burkholderiaceae bacterium | reverse complement strand
CGGCGCGCCGGCGTGGTGCAGCCGGGGCAGGCGGTGATGGTGCGGGGGTCGGGCGTCGACCTGCAGTCTTATGTCAGCACACCCGAGCCCGAAGGCCCGCCTGTCGCGATCATGGTGTCACGTTTATTGACCGACAAGGGTGTCCGCGAATATGTCGAAGCGGCGCGCCTGACAGCCGGCCATTCCAGCGGCCTGAGCTGGGTGTTGGTGGGTGCGCCGGACCCTGGGAATCCGGCCAGCATCACGGAAGATGAATTCCGCGCCTGGCAGGAAGAAGGCGTGGTGACTTGCCTGGGAGAACGTGAAGACGTGGCCGCGCTCTATCAGAATGCGCATATCGCGGTATTGCCGTCGTACCGCGAAGGTCTGCCACGCTCCTTAGTGGAGGCGGCGGCTTGCGGCCGCGCAGTGGTCACCACCGATGTACCGGGCTGCCGTGACGCCATCGAGCCGGGCGTAACTGGCTTGCTAGTGCCTGTCCGTGATGCCCAGGCATTGGCGGACGCCGTCGTCGAACTTGCCATCGATCCGGTCCGTCGCCAGCACATGGGTGCTGCGGGACGGCGCCTGGCAGAAGAGGCCTTCGACATCGACAAGGTGGTGCAGGCCCACCTTGCCGTCTACGATCAATTGCTCGACTGGCGGTAATCTGCTGTTAGAAGGGCAGGGCGATATCCGGTTTGAGCTGGCTCAGCGCCGTCCGGAACTCCTGTTGGATGCGCGCCAGCCCTTCGTCGGTGTTGGCTTCGAAGCGCAGCACAATGACCGGGGTCGTGTTCGACGGCCGGGCCAGACCGAAGCCGTCTTCATATTCGGCGCGCACGCCGTCGATCGTGATGAGCTCCGTTGCAGTGGGGAAGCGGCCTTCCTGCTGCAGCCGGGCGATCAGCGCGTGCGGTTCGCCTTCCTGCATCTCGATCTTGAGTTCCGGTGTGGAGCGGTCTTGAGGCAGTGCCTCCAGCACGGCCGACGGGTCGTCGTACGCCGATAGGATCTCCAGCAGGCGCGCGCCCGTGTACAGGCCGTCGTCGAAGCCGAACCAGCGCTCCTTGAAGAAAGTGTGCCCGCTCATCTCGCCGGCCAGCGGAGCACCGGTTTCGGCCAGTTTCGCCTTGATGAGCGAATGCCCGGTCTGCGACATCAGCGGCGTGCCGCCGGCTTCGCGGATGGCACGCGCCACGTGACGGCTGCATTTGACGTCGAAGATGATGGTGGCGCCCGGCTGACGCGAAAGTACGTCGCGTGCGTAAAGAATCAGCTGGCGGTCGGGCCAGATGATCTGCCCGGATTTGGTGACCACGCCGACACGGTCCGCGTCGCCGTCGAAAGCCAGGCCCAGCTCACAGTCCGATGACATGACATGGCGGATCAGGTCCTGCAGGTTGTGCGGATCGGCGGGATCGGGGTGGTGATTGGGGAAGTTGCCGTCGACGTCGCAGAACAGCGTGTCGACTTCACAGCCGAGCGCGCGGAACAGGCGCTCCGCCAAGACGCCGCCCACGCCGTTGCCGCAGTCCAGCGCCACGCGCATGGGGCGCTTCAACTTGAGATCACCGGCCACGCGAGCGACGTAGTCCCCTACGACATCCACGGCTTCGCGCTTGCCCGCCACGGCGGTCGGTTCACGGCCGGCCAGTTCCACCATGAGGGTCTGCAGGTCCTGGATATCGTCGCCGTGCAATGTGCGGCCGGCCACCATCATCTTGAAGCCGTTGTAGTCGGGCGGATTGTGGCTGCCTGTGATGGCCACGCCGGTTCCCGTCTCGCGCACATGCGCCGTGAAATACACCAGGGGCGTCGGCACCATGCCGATGTCCACCGTGTCCATGCCCTCGGAATTGACGCCGGCGTGCAGTGCGTCCGCCAGTTCCGGGCTGCTTAGCCGACCGTCATAGCCGATCACCAGGCTGGAGACGCCTTGTTCCCGAGCGCGAATAGCGAGCGCCCGACCGAGCAGGCGTGCGAAGTCCGCATTGAGTTGGGCGGGAACGATGCCGCGAATGTCGTAGGCCTTGAAGACGGCGGAGGGCAGGGGTTGCGTAGTCACGGGTGGATCCTTGTCATTCGTAAAGGTGCGCGCAGATAGTAGCTCGCCCCCGCTGGTGGCGCCAAGCCGGCGGGTGTGGGGCCAACGAGATATCCGCCAAAAGGACGGGGGCTAAAATCGGGGGCCGATACAACCGTTCTCATGGAAGCCGATATGGACCGTCTCCACGAACTCGCTCAGCTGCTGGGCCCGCAACATGTGCTCACCGGCGCCGACGCCGAGCCGCACCTCGTTGATTGGCGCGGCCGATACAGTGGACGGGCGTTGGCGGTGCTGAAGCCGGGTTCCGTGGAAGAATTGGCCGCCGTCGTGAAATGGTGTGCGGCAAATGGGGTTCCCATGGTGCCGCAAGGCGGCAATACCGGCCTGTGCGGTGGCGCCACACCGGACGACAGCGCACAAGCCGTGGTCGTGCTGACCAGTCGTCTGAATCGGATCCGCCAGATCGATACCGATAACGACACGATGGTGGTCGAAGCCGGCTGCATTCTGCAAGCCGTTCAGCAAGCCGCTCGGGACGCGGGCCGCCTGTTTCCGCTATCGCTGGCAGCCGAAGGCAGCTGCACCGTGGGCGGTAATCTCGCCACCAATGCCGGAGGCACCCAGGTGTTGCGTTACGGAAATGCCCGCGACCTGGTCCTGGGGCTGGAAGTCGTCACGCCGCAAGGCGAAATCTGGAACGGCTTGCGCGGGCTGCGCAAGGACAACACCGGCTACGACTTGCGTAATCTTTACATAGGCAGCGAAGGTACGCTGGGCTTCATCACTGCGGCCAGCCTGAAGCTCTACCCGCTGCCCGTGGCACAGTGCACGGCCTTGCTGGCATTGGAGTCCGTGGAAGCGGCGGTTGCCGTATTGGCGGCAGCGCGCCAGGGGTTCGGGGCAATGCTCACGGGCTTTGAATTGATCGCCGCCAACTGCCTGGAAGGTGTGACTCGCTGCTTCCCCGAACAGCGCCTGCCCTTTGAAGGTGCGTCAGCCCAGCTGCCCTGGTTTGCCCTGCTGGAGCTGTCGGACAGCGAGAGCGAGGAACATGCGCGTGCGCGCTTCGAGCAGGTGCTGGGTGACTGCATAGGGCAAGGTTTGGTGAAGGATGCCGTGATTGCCGAGAACGTGGCGCAGAGCCGGGCGTTGTGGCATCTGCGCGAAAGCATTCCGTTGGCGGAGAAAGCCTTCGGCAAGAGCGTCAAGCACGACATTTCCATTCCGGCTTCGCGCATGGCCGACTTCGTACGGACGACCAACGCGGCATTGCAGGCGCGTTTCCCCGGCGTGGAACACGTGATCTTCGGTCATCTCGGCGACGGCAACCTGCACTACAACGTGGCACGCGGTACGGCCTATACCGAGGACGCCTTGCTTGCGCTACAGAGCGAGATCCATGGGTTGGTGCACGACCGTGTGCACGCCTACGAAGGTTCGATCAGTGCGGAACATGGCGTGGGGCAGCTCAAGCGGGGATACTTGCCGAAATACAAGGACCCCGTGGAGCTCGCGCTGATGCGGCGGATCAAGGCCGCGTTGGACCCTGAGGGCCTGATGAATCCCGGCAAGCTGCTTTAGGCAGCCGCCGGGACCGTGACTGCCTTCAGATAGGCAGTGCGGGCAGAACGGTTCCGGCGCATTCGCCGAAGCTGATGCGGGGATAACCCGGTTTGTGACAATGGGCCCGCAGGATGATTTCGTCGTTGTCCTGCAGGAAGGCGCGCTGTTCGCCCCAAGGCAGGTTCAGCGGCTTCTGACCGGCAAAGGTGAGCTCAAGCAATGAGCCTTCTTCGCCCGCGGAGGGGCCGGATAGTGTGCCTGTGCCAAGCAAGTCGCCCGGCTGCAGCTTGCAGCCATTGACGGTGTGGTGCGTGATGAGCTGAGCCACATTCCAGTAGGCGTCACGGAAATTGCTGGACGAGAGCTTGGCGGGTTCGGCACCTTGGCGGCGCGACGTTTCGGTGGTGAGCAGCACTTCCAGCTCGACGCCGAAGGCACCGGCCTCCTTGTTAGCCGCGGACGACAAATATTCCAGCGGCTGAGGGTCTTCGGCGGGCCGCTGGAAGGGCTCGCGGAACGGCGCCAGGGCTTCCAGCGTGACGATCCACGGCGAGATCGTGCTGGCGAAGTTCTTGGCAAGAAAGGGCCCCAGCGGCTGGTATTCCCAGGCCTGGAGGTCACGCGCCGACCAGTCGTTCAGGATGCATAGGCCAAACACATGATCTTCGGCGTCCTCGATGCTGATGCGGCGCCCTTGCTCGTTCCCTGGTCCCACAAAGATGCCCAGCTCAAGTTCGTAATCCAGGCGCTGGCAGGGGCCGAAGCCGGGGTCGGCGCCCTCGGCAGCCGGACGGGTCTGGCCCACGGGGCGCGGGAACTGTTGGCCGGAGACGCCAATGGTGGAGGCACGGCCATGGTAGCCAATGGGAATCCACTTGTAATTGGGCAGAAGAGGGTTGTCCGGGCGGAATTGCTTGCCGACTGCCGTGGCGTGATGCAGGGAGATGTAGAAGTCGGTGTAGTCCCCGATCTGGGCCGGTACGTCGTGCTCGACGGCGGAGCGATCCAAAAGCAGAGGTTCCAGCTGTGACTGCAGTGCGGAGCCTTCACGCAGGGCGCGCGACAGTTCCAGGCGCAAGGCGGACCAATGTGATGGACCCAGCGCCATCAGCGCGTTGAGTTTGTCGCCGGTGCAGGCCTGCAGTGCTTCCGCAGCGGGGCCTTGCCACGGCCGCAATGCGGCCAGGGCGGACAGATCGAGAACCTTCGCACCGATCGCCACGCCGATCCGGAAGGCGCCTTCGCTGCCTCGTTCCCGAAAAACGCCGAAGGGCAGGTTCTGTATGGGAAAGCCGTTATCGGGCGCGTTGGCGGAGGCGACCCAGCTTTTAAGGGCGGGATCGTGCGTTTCGTTCAGGTGAGACATGTACGGGTGTTTCCTGTAGTACTCGTGTTGCTGGCGGTGCCGGCGATCACGCCTCCGCGAGAACGGACTGGCGTGCTTCCTCGAGCGCCTGTGAGATCACATCGAGGTCGCCGATATGATTAGACAGCAATAATACGAGCGCTGCGTTCATCGCGTTGCTTTCGTTGGTGCTGAGATCGCGGTGAGCGTTGATCAGCCGCTCGTAGAACTCGTCGGGCACATTGAAGTTCGACTGCGTGTTCAGGTGTGGCATGGTGATACCTCATGGCTGCGGGTGGCGCATCGGATGGCCCGATGGATACTGTCGATGTCGGCATGTCGCCAGCGGGCTGCGATGTGCTGGTCTGGCCGGATCAGATAGCAGGCGCCTGACCGTACGTCGTAGCGGCCGCTCAGGATGCCGTCTTGATCCACCACGTACTCGAATTCCGGGGGGACGTCGTTTTCCAGCCCCGGCGGAACGACGAGGATACAGCGGACTGGTATCGATTGGGAACCCGGGTTTTCCAAGTGTGTCAGCAAAGAGAGGTCGGGGAGGTTCTCCCCGCAGAAATACACGACCGTAAACTGTCCGCCCAGCCGGCTCAGCCACCACACGACCTGCCCGTCCTGTGTCACCGGCCCGTCCGGGGCCACCCCGCCGACAGGCAGAGCGGGCGAGAAGTCGTCGGTATCCGGCGTATTGAGACTCGAGGTCGTGTAGAAGGTGGGGACCGACAGGCGCCCACTGTTCACCAGCCTGCGAGCAAAATCGTGATTTTTCGCCAGACGCAGCACGGTATTGCGGAACAGAAGGCTGATCTCGCTCTTGGGCGTGATGAAATCGGTTGAGCGAGTGGAGTTGAGTATGTTCTCGTCGGCGGCAACAATGCGCTCTTCGTCATAGGTATCGAGCAGCGACTCAGGCGCGGCACCCCGCATCACCAGGTCCAGCTTCCACGCCAGGTTGTCAACGTCTTGCACACCGCTGTTGGCGCCCCGGGCGCCGAAAGGTGAGACGCGATGCGCGGCGTCGCCGGCAAAGAAGACGCGGCCATGGCGGAAGCTGTCCATGCGCTCGCAAGCGAAGGTGTAAACGCTTACCCATTCCAGTTGTACGTCGACATCTTCGCCCAAGAGAGCGCGGATGCGGGGCAAGACCTTCTCCGGTTTGACCTCTTCGGCCGGGTCCGCATCCCAGCCGAGCTGGAAATCGATGCGCCAAACGTTGTCCGGCTGACTGTGCAGGAGCACGGACTGATTGGGATGGAAAGGCGGGTCGAACCAGAACCAGCGCTCGGTCGGGAAGTGGGCTTCAAGCTTTACGTCGGCGATCAGGAAGCGGTCGCGGAAGATTTGGCCGTGCGCCTCCTGGCCCAGCAATTTGCGTATGGGTGAACGCGCGCCGTCGCAAGCGACCAGCCAATCGGTAGTCAATGTATAGCTGCCGTCCGGCGTTTCTACGGTGACTGTGGCGCGCTCGGCATCGTGGTGTACGGCCGTGACCTTGTTCTTCCAGCGGATCTCGATGTTCGGCTCGGCTACGCATTGTTCGTAGAGATAGCCTTCGCAATAGTATTGCTGCAGATTGATGAAGGCCGGGCGCCGGTGCCCGGATTCAGGAAGCAGGTCGAAGGCCCAGACTTCTTCTTCGCGGAAGAAGACGCGGCCCACATTCCACGAAACCCCCTTCTGCACCATGCGCTCGCCCACGCCGAGGCGGTCCCAGATGTCCAGCGTGCGCTTGGCGAAGCAGATCGCGCGGGAACCGATGGACAGCTTGTCGTCGTCGTCCAGCACCAGCACCTGGTGTCCGTGACGCGCCATGTCGAGCGCCATGCTCATGCCGACCGGGCCCGCTCCGACGATGATCACAGGGTGATGGCTGGCCGCACCCGGCGCCACGGGCCGGTAGGGCAGCTGCAATGATTGATAGTCGATGTCTCCCACCGCTGCTCTCCTTTGTCATGTCTTGCGGTGCGCACGCCCGATACGTTGCCGGGCTTGCCGTTGTTTTGCTTGCGTGGCGCCGGTGGCCTGTCCTGGGCGACCGGCGCTAATGATCAGGATTCCAACTGTTTCCACATCTCGATGTCGCGCTCGGCGGTCCAGATGCGCGGGTCGACGTGGCCGGTGGCCTCATCGTAGGCGCGGGACACATCGAAGGGCATGCAGTGGTCGAAGATCACCCAATCGGCATAGCGCGGCTTCATGAAGTCGTAGGTTTCGCGGTAAATGGTCTTGAGATCCTTGCCCGCCGCCACGCCGTTGTTGACGCAGTTGTAGAGATCGGTCAGGAAACCGCGGGTGCCGGCCAATGCCTTGCGGACTTCGTCGGCGTTCTTCAGTGCGGGTCCGCGGCCGGGCACCATCTTCTCGGCATTGAAGCCGGCCAGGCGATCCAGCGTCTGCGGCCAGTCGCGGAAGTAGGCGTCGCCCGCGTAAGGGGTGGATTGGTATTCGACCAGGTCGCCCGCCATCATGATGCGCTGCTCGGGCAGCCAGGCGATGGTGTCGCCCTTGGTATGGCCGCGGCCTACCTGCAGCAACTTCACTTCGAGGTTGCCCAGATCCACCGTCATTTCGCCCTTGAAGGTCATTGTGGGCCAGGTCAGGCCGGGCGGCACGGACTCCACCGCGCGGAACAGGCGGGGGAAGCGGCCGATCTCGCTGGCCTTGTCTTCTTCGCCGCGTTCTACGATGAGGTCGTAGGTGTCGCGGCTGGCGATGATTTCCTGTGCGCCGTAGGCCGATGCGCCGAACACACGCACCGCGTGGTAGTGGGACAGCAGGATGTATTTGATTGGTTTGTCGGTGACTTCGCGGATGCGGCGGATCACGTCTTGCGCCATGACCGGCGTGGCCTGGGTGTCGATGACCATGACGGCTTCATCGCCGATCAGTACGCCCGTGTTGGGGTCGCCTTCGGCCGTGTAGGCGTAGGCGTTGTCTGACAGTTTCTCGAAAGATACTTGTTTTTCTTCCAGGTCGCCTTGCGACGCGAACTTCTTACTCATGGGGTCTCCTCGTTTCAGGCTTTGAGGGATGATACCTGATCGTTTGTTAAAGTACAACGTATTCGTTAATAACGAATTATGGCTCAGCGCCGCTGGCAGCGTGGGCAGAAATACGTCGCGCGCTGGCCCTGAACGATGCGGCGTATCGGGGTCATGCATCGATGGCAGGGCTGGCCGCCGCGCTCGTACACCGCCGCATGCAGGGTGAAGTACGCGCCGGGCTCGCCGGTGGCGTTGACGTAGTCGCGCAATGTGCTGCCGCCGGATTCGATCGCCTGTCGCAGCGTTTCCTTAATGGCCATAGCCAACCTCTCGCAGCGTCGTCGTGAGAGGGCGCCGGCCGGAAGCCGGGGATCGATGCCGGCTTTGAACAGCGCCTCGGAGGCATAGATGTTGCCCACGCCCACCACGGCTGCTCCGGCGAGCAGAGCTTGTTTGACCGCCACGCGACGGCCGGCAAAGGCCTGTGCCAGATGGTCGCCGTCGAATTCGGCGTCTAGTGGCTCGATGCCCAGTTTGGCGAGCAAGGGATGGTCGGATACTGGCCCGGCGCTGGCCGGATGCCACAGCACGGCGCCGAAACGGCGGGGGTCATGCAACAGAAAGCGCGCGTCGGAGAAAACCCATTCGGCATGATCGTGTTTGCGACGCGCTTCATCCATTGGTACGCGGCGCAGCGACCCGGACATTCCAAGGTGAATGATCTGGGTGCCGTGGTCGAAGCCGATCAGTATGTATTTGCCGCGACGACTGCATTGGCGCACGACCCGACCGCTCAGTGTGGCGGGCATGTCTTCGGGTACAGGCCATCGCATGCGCGAATCGTGCACGAGGAACGATTCGAGCCGGCGGTCTGTCATAATAGGTGCAATGCCGCGACACGTGGTCTCGACTTCCGGAAGTTCAGGCATAACGGGGTGCTGTTAAGCTTCCTAGATCTCTACAAATAACCATGCAATTTTGCCACTCGAAGCTTGTGCCCGGGCACAACGACCCGGGGTGTATTCGATGAAACGAATTATTGGCGTTCTGATGACAGTGGCGATCGCTGCCCTCGCGCAGCCGGACCCCGCGTGGTCCCAGGCGCGTGCGCAGCTGCTGATTGGCGATGCGCCCGAGATCGATCCCTCGGAACAGATTTTTCTGCGGCCTGGCGAACTGCCAGCGGTGCGGCTGACTTCCGATATTCTTTACCGCCTGCTTGTTGCCGAGATCTCGGCACAGCGCTCCGAGTTCGGCCAGGCGGCCGAACTCATGTACGGCTTGGCGCGCGAAACGTCCGATCCGCGCATTGCCAAACGTGCGTTCCAGTTCGCCATGGCGGGGCACGATCTTCCGGCGGCGTTGCGTGCCGCTCGCCAGTGGGTTCTCGTGTCGCCGAACGATCCCGATGCGGTGGCCTCCTCTCTGGCATTGGCCGCGTCCAACGGCCAGACGGCGGGGCTAGCGGGCAACCTCCGCAAGCGCATCGAAAGCGCAAAGAATAAAGAACAGGCCATCGCACAGGCCGCGTCCATCGTTTCGAAGATGAGCGACAAACAAGTGGCGTATCAGGTGCTGGATCAGGCGCTGCCCGAATCCGTGCGCTCGGTACCCCTGGCGCAGCTGGCGCTGGCGGATGCTGCCTGGGCCGCGGGCGATGCGGTCGATGCGCTGGAAGCCGCCCGTGCCGCACTGAAGCTCGCCCCGAACTCCGAGATGGCGGCCCAGCGGGTGCTCGAATATGGCTTGCAGGTGGATTCACGGGCTGCCATACGCGAGACCGAAGCCTATGTTGAGCGTTATCCCGATATGCGGCGCTTGCGCTTGCTGTTGGTGAACCGCTTGGTGGGGCGTCACGAATTCGATGCCGCGCTGGCACAGGTGCAGGCGATGCGGCAACGCGCGCCCGAGGATTTCGATCTTCTCTATACGGAAGCGGAGGTCAATGTCCGGGCCGCCCGCTACGAACGCGCCAAAACACTGCTTAACGAGTACATCAGCGTGCAGGAACAGCGCGGCAACGCGCTTCCCGATAAGGCCACCACGGCCGGCGGCGACGCCTCCGACGCCCGGCTGCTGTTGGTGCAGATCGCCGAGAAAGAAAACGACATCGAAGAAGCCATCCGACAGCTCGACCTAATTCAAGACCCGGGCGTTCGCTTCCAGGCCCAGATCCATAAGGCGGTGCTGATTTCCCGCCAGGGCAATCTGGAAGGTGCGCGTCGAGCGCTCGACTCCTTGGAGCCACAGAGCGACGGCGAGCACACAGTGATGGCGCTTACCAAAGCCTCCATCCTGCGGGACTCTGGGCGCAGCGAAGAGGCCGTTGCCGTACTCGAAAAGGCGGATGCCGACCTGCCCGACACCGCCGAGATCAAATACGACCTGGCGATGCTGTATGAGCGGCAAGGTCGTTACGATGATTTCGAGCGCCTGATGCGACGAATCATCGAATTGGCGCCGGACAATGCCAACGCGTACAACTCGCTAGGCTATACATTTGCCGATCGCAATACGCAGCTGGACGAAGCCGAGGCCTTGTTGGAGCGCGCGCTCGAACTCGAACCCGACAATCCCTATATTCTCGATAGCGTGGGCTGGTATCTGTATCGCACGGGCGACTATGTCGGAGCGCTGGAATACCTGCGGCGTTCCTGGCACCAACTGCCGTCCGCGGAAGTGGCCGCGCATCTGGGTGAGGTCCTGTGGATGATGCAGCGCAAGAACGAAGCGCGGGCCATCTGGCAGGAAGGTCACGATAAAGAGCCCGACAACGAAGTGCTGCAAAAGACACTGAAGCGCCTGGGAGTTCGCCTGAAATGATGCTTCGCCTGCCAGCCGCCACCATCCCTGCATCTCACGGTATCCGTGCAGTGGATGAGTTTGCGCGACTGCGTACTTGGGCCGGGTTGCTGCTTGTCGCCATAGCGTTCGTGCTTGCGGGCTGCGCCGGCCCCACCCGTATTTCGGGCGAAGGCGACGCGTTCGAGCGCACCGGGCGTTTTGCGGTGAACGTAACGGACGCGGGCGCAGGGCCCGAAGCCGTGCAGGGCGGCTTCGCCTGGCGAGACACCGGCGGGCTTTTGCGCATCGATCTGGTCAATCCTTTGGGCAGCACCCTGGCGCGCATCTCCGTGGAAGACTCGGGGGCGGTGCTGGAACATGCCAACGGCACCATTGAGCGCGCGCCTGACGCCGACGCCTTGCTGGCCAAGGTAGTAGGTGTGGCACTGCCTGCGGCCGATCTACGTGATTGGCTTCGCGGACGGCCTGGGCCCGGGCCTGTAGAAGGCATGCAGCGCGACGACGCGGGGCGCCCGCTTTCCTTCGGGCAGGGCGGATGGCAGCTGCGCTTGTCGCGCTACGACGCGCTTGGGCCGGGGCTGCTGCGGCTCGAACGGCGTGACGGCCCCCGCAACATTTCGGTCCGCCTCGCGGTGGACACTAAGGCCGCGCAGTAGGTCACCGTATGGCGCTGTACGACGTTCCGGCTCCCGCCAAGCTCAATCTTTTCCTGCATGTCACCGGGCGTCGCCCAGATGGCTATCACACGCTGCAGACGGTGTTTCGTTTCATCGACCTACAAGACAGCCTGGATTTCGATCTGCGTCTGGACGGACGTATCGTCCGCGAGGGCGACACCATTCCGGGATTGGACCCTGACCAAGATCTCGTGGTGCGGGCCGCCGTGGCATTGCAGCGAGCCACAGGCACGCCGCTCGGCGCTCAGATTCGCTACACCAAGCGCATACCTTCCGGCGCCGGACTTGGCGGCGGCTCTAGCGACGCGGCCTCTGCGCTGATTGCCTTGAACCGCCTATGGAAGACGGGTCTGGACCGCGACGCACTGATGAAGCTTGGGGGCACCTTGGGCGCCGACGTGCCGGTATTCATCTTCGGCCGCCCGGCCTTTGCCGAAGGCGTCGGCGATCAATTGTCGGACGTTGAATTGCCGGAGAACGCGTATCTGGTGTTGCGGCCGCTGGGCGGAGTATCCACTGCGCAGGTGTTCAGCGACCCCGACTTGACACGCGATACGAAACCCGTAATAATCTCGGTCTTCGCTCGATGGCAAACAGACAGGGCGCACACCCAAAGCCAAGCCGAATACGGCCTGCCTTTATTTGGGCGCAATGATCTGGAGCCAGTCGTCTTGGCAAGGCACAACAACGTTCGCGCAATCGCGGACAACTTGCGAAAGCAAGGGTTTCATGCCAGAATGACGGGCTCGGGAAACTGCTTTTTCGTTGAATACGAAACGATAGAACAGGCAACCGAAGCACAGCGAAAAATTTCCAGTAAAATGCTGGATAGCCGAAATGAGAGACAGGCAGGGCACAGCGAAGTAAGCGCTGGAACTGCTACTGAATTTCATGAAGGCGACGGAGCGGTTGTAGAAAATACATGGGCATGCCCCGGTTTGTTTGAACACCCGCTGCGGTACTGGTAAGCCAGAATTTTTGGGGAATAGCCAAGTTGGTTAAGGCACCGGATTTTGATTCCGGCATGCGAAGGTTCGAATCCTTCTTCCCCAGCCACTTTTTCAGCCCATAGGCTGTCGAAGCGTACAAGCTGTTGAGTCGGCCCCACTGGGGAGCTGGTCAACAGCTTTGTCGTTTGAGCCACCGCAACGCAGCTTCCATCATGGCACAAGACAAGTTCATGATCTTTACCGGCACAGCCAACACCCGGCTGGCCGTGGACGTAGCCAATCACCTCGACATGTCTCTGGGCAAAATGTCCGTCGGTCGATTCTCCGATGGCGAAGTCATGGTGGAAATCAACGAGAACGTGCGCGGTAAGGACGTCTTCGTACTCCAGCCCACGTGTGCGCCGACCAATGACAATCTCATGGAGATCATGGTCATGGTCGACGCCTTGCGCCGGGCTTCCGCTGGCCGCATCACGGCTGCGATTCCTTATTTCGGCTACGCCCGCCAAGACCGCCGCCCGCGTTCTGCACGCGTCGCGATCTCGGCCAAGGTCGTTGCCAATATGTTGCAGGTTGTCGGCGTAGAACGGGTCATGACCATGGACCTGCACGCCGATCAGATCCAAGGTTTCTTCGATATCCCGGTCGATAACATCTATGCCGGCCCGATTCTGCTGGGCGACATCTGGCGTCGCAACTATCAGGATCTGGTCGTGGTGTCTCCCGATATCGGCGGTGTGGTCCGTGCCCGGGCACTGGCCAAGCAGTTGGAAGCCGACCTGGCGATTATCGACAAGCGCCGTCCGCGCGCCAATGTGTCGGAAGTCATGAACATCATCGGCGAAGTCGATGGCCGCAACTGCATCATCATGGACGACATGGTGGATACCGCTGGCACGCTGTGCAAGGCCGCCGCGGCGCTCAAGGAGCGCGGCGCCGGCAGCGTCTATGCCTACTGTACTCACCCGGTGTTGTCGGGAGGCGCCGTACAGCGCATCGCCGAATCGGCCCTGGACGAACTGGTGGTCACGGATACTATTCCCCTCTCTGAAGAAGCGCGCGCCTGCTCCAAGATTCGTCAGCTGTCGTGCGCGCCGCTGCTGGGGGAAACCATATTGCGTATTTCCAACGCTGAATCGGTCAGCTCGCTGTTTGCCGACTGAGCCATATATTTTTCAACCTGTCGGCCGCTGGTCGCGGCGGTCGACGGGGTGCAGCTTCGGGCTGCATTAAACCTGGGCACTGCCCATTCCATCACTTTGGAGCATTCCATGAAATTCAACGCCACTTCGCGTGACAACAAGGGTACGAGTGCGAGCCGCCGCCTGCGTCGCGCGGGCCGTGTTCCCGCCATCGTTTATGGCGGCAATGCCGAGCCTCTGAACATCGAACTCGATCACAACGAGATCTACCATGCCGTGCGCAAGGAAGAGTTCCACGCTTCCATCCTCGACATGCACATCGACGGCAAGGCCGCTGGTTCGGTTCTGCTGCGCGCTGTTCAGTGGCACCCCTACAAGCCCCAGGTCCTGCACGTTGACTTCCAGCGCGTCGAGAAGTCGCAGCGTCTGACCACCAAGGTGCCCCTGCACTTCATCAACGGCGATATCTCCCCGGCTGTGAAGCTGTCCGCCGCGGTGATCACGCACCCGACCACTGAAGTCGAAATCACCTGCCTGCCGGCCGACCTGCCGCAAGGCATCGAAGTCGACCTCAGCGAAATGACGGCCGGCGCCATCCTGCATGCTTCCGATCTGAAGCTGCCCGAAGGCGTTACGCTCGCTCACCACGCCGACATCAACCCCGTCATTGCTAACGCGCAAGTGAAGGGTGGCGCCGCCGCCGAGAGCGAAGGCGAAGGCGAAGAAGCCGAGACCGAGTAAGATCTCTCTGGTCCTGGTGGAGTAGCCGGTCCTTGCATCGGCTACTTCTTGAACCCCTGCCGGGCGACAGTCCGCGGGGGTTTTCTTTATTCGTCCCTTAAAATGGGAATCACTTTGGGAGACCCATGAGCGCAGCAGCACCCATCCGTCTCATCATCGGCCTGGGGAATCCAGGACCCGAGTACGAAGCCACGCGACACAATGCCGGCTTCTGGCTGGCCGACCACATCGCGGACGACCTCGGCGCCTCCTTCAAACTTGAGAAGAACTTCTTCGCATGGGTGGCCAAGGCCCGCTATCAAGGCGAAGCGGTGATCATTGCCAAGCCGATTACTTTCATGAACCGGTCCGGCCAGGCTGCCGGGGCACTCATGCGCTTCTACAAGCTGCAGCCCGAACAGGTGCTGGTACTGCACGATGAACTCGATCTGCTGCCGGGCCAGGTGAAGCTGAAACAAGGCGGCGGCCATGCCGGCCACAACGGCTTGCGCGATATTCAGTCCGCTTTCTCTAGCCCGGCCTTTTGGCGACTGCGCATCGGTATCGGTCACCCGCGCAGCTTCGGCCTGGCGCAGCCGGTCGTGGCCTACGTGCTGCACCCGCCTCGACGCGAGGATATGCCGCAGATCGACGACAGCATCGCGCGCTGCCGCCAGGTGCTGCCCTTGTTGTTGCAAGGCGAGTATCAACAAGCCATGAGTCGCCTGCACGAGGGCAACCGTGGCTAAGCGGCCAACATTCCGCGCTGAGCTGCGAGACCTTCTGGCATTCATCCGCCGCCCACGGGCGGCGCCCCGGCCCGCCGGCCACGCTACCGGCGACGGTTTCTGGCGAGATTGGTTTCCAGCGGTGTCCCTGTGGCGGTTGTTCCAATGGGCACTGTTGATGTGGGCGATCAACCTGCTGTTTCTTGGGCCGATCGCCGTCATGGCCGCCACTATAGGCGGTGCGACGCACCGTCTGAACCTGAACAACATTCCTTGGATGGCCGCGCTGCTGTGGGCCCCCATCGTGGAAGAATTGGTGTTCCGCTACGGCCTGCGTCGACTCAAGCACTTGTGGTGGTTGCTGCCGCTGGCGCTTGGGGCGTTATTCAATGGGCCGGGCGTGATCGGCGGAATACTTTTGGCTGCTTTTCTGGCGGTGTGCTGGCTGCCGTATGGCTGGCAATCGCCCGTGGCGCGCCGGCCACTACCGTGGCGCATGCGTAGCGGCTATCTGCATGCCTTCCCCTGGGCTTTCCACTTGTCGTCGGTCGCTTTCTCCGCCGTGCACCTGTACAACTTTAATCTTGCCCAGACGCCGCTCTGGCTGTTGCCACTGCTCGTTCTACCCCAGTGGGTGACGGGCATGGTGCTCGGCTGGTTGCGGGTGCGCCATGGCATCGGCGCCTCCATCCTGTTGCACGCGATTTTCAATGGTGGACCGCTGTTGGTGGTGTGGCTCGTGCTGCGCTCGGGTGCAGATCTGGCTTTATAGGCGACGGTCCTTTCCGTGCCCACTTAACCTGCGCCCGGCTTCTCCCTCATAGCGCAGTTCATGCGCACCTTTCGCAGGGAATTTCGATTCGATCAAACTTTCTCCTTTCCAGGCATTGAGATCGGTGTCGCCCGGCGATATCCTCAATAAAGGACACGCTGGCGGATTCTTCGCGCACCGGCGCGCAGGTCGTGCCTCCATCGAAGGCCGTTGGCGTCCGACTTCCAATCTTGATGTATTCATTTCAGGAGAAATGCATGGGACGCGTAGCGGGCAAGACCGCCCTCATCACGGGCGGCGCTTTGGGGATTGGGCGGGCAACGGCTGAACTGCTGGCCCGCGAAGGCGCCAACGTCGTGGTCACCGATGTGAAGGAAGAGGAAGGCCTGCAGGCCGTCGAGGCGATACGGGCGCAGGGTGGTCAGGCAATCTTCGTCTTGCATGATGCGGCCGATGAGGCGCAATGGAAAGCTGCCATACAGGCCGCCATTGATCAGTTCGGGCAACTGGACATCCTGGTGAACAACGCCGGCATCGGGATCGCGGGTGATGTCGAAGCCACGACCCTGGAGCAATGGCGCAAGACGCAAAGCGTAAATCTGGACGGCGTGTTCCTGGGTACCAAGTACGGCATCGAAGCCATGCGCAAAAGCGGCGGCGGCTCCATCGTGAATCTGTCGTCAATCGAAGGTTTGGTAGGGGACCCGGACTTAGCCGCATACAACGCGAGCAAGGGCGGGGTCCGCATCTTCACGAAGTCCGCGGCACTGCATTGTGCAAGGCAGGGTTACGGAATCCGAATCAACTCTGTGCATCCGGGCTATATCTGGACGCCAATGGTGGAAGCGGTATCGGGCGGCAAGGATACGGATAAGTACCGTCATCTGGTCGGCCTGCATCCGATCGGTCATCTGGGGGAACCGGACGACATCGCTTATGGGGTGCTGTATCTTGCGTCCGATGAGTCGAAGTTCGTGACGGGCAGCGAATTGGTGATCGATGGAGGCTACACGGCGCAGTGATCGCGCATGAGTAGTTGGCACTCCGGCGCCAGCCGTCGCGGGGCAATAAAAACGCCACGGGTCCGTAACGGTGCCCGTGGCGTTTCTTTAGATGCAGGTCTTACCGCCCCAGCAGTGCCTCGATGCTGCGGCCAACCTCCAGCACGCGGTCATCGCTATAGGCCGGGGCCGCCACCATCAAGCCTACTGGTGCTTCGCCGGCTTCGTGGCACGGCAGGCTCAGTGCGCAGCCGTCCAAGAAATTGATGAGCGTCGGGTTGCGCAGAATCAGCCCGTTGGCCGCGAAGTAGGCCTCGTCGGAGACCTCCAGCGACTCGATGGTCGGCGCCACCACCGGCACAGTCGGCATTAGCAGGGCATCGTAGCCGTGCAGCCGCGCCTCGACGGCGGCCGTCCAGCGATGTCGTTCGGTATGGAGTTCGATGTAGTCCGCACAGTCGATGTCCTTGCCGCGCAGAATCCGAGAGGACACACGTGGGTCGTAGTCTTTCCCGTGGGCCGCCAGTTCGTCCCGGTGTACCGCATAGGCCTCCGCGCAGACTAAGCCGCCCTTGCGGTTGATATGCGCCAGTTCCGCGAACTCGGGAATCTCGATCTCGTCGATCACGACGCCTTGATCGCGCAGGCGTTGGAGCGTACGCAGGAAGGTCGTGCGCACGTGATCGTCCGCTCCGTCCAGCACCAAGCTCTGAGTGGTGGCCAGACGCAGCGTCTCGGGAGCCTGGACCTCGGGCAGAGGTCGGTCTTCATCGGCGAGAATCGCATCGAGAATAGCGCAGCAGCTCACCGAGGCCGCCAGGGGGCCCGAAGAATCCAGGCTCGCCGCCAGAGGGAAAGCGCCTTCCGAGGGAACCCGCGCAGCGGTAGGTTTGAAGCCGGTCAGACCACAGAAGGCTGACGGAATCCGGATCGATCCACCCGTGTCGGTGCCCAGTGCGGCGACGGACATGCCGTCGGCCACGGACACGCCCGCGCCGGCGGACGAACCGCCCGGAATGCGCCGGTTCTCCCGATCCCACGGGCTGCTGGGCGTGCCGTAGTGGGGATTAAGGCCGAGACCGGAGAAAGCGAACTCCGTCATGTTGGTGTGGCCGATGAGGATGGCGCCGGCCTGGGCCAGTCGCGTAACCACCGTTGCATGCCGCTCGGCGGGTGCCGCATTGCGGCGCACGGCCGACCCTGCCTTGGTGACCTGACCGGCCACGTCGAAGAGATCCTTGATCGAGATCGGCAGCCCTTCCAGCGGAGAGCGGGCCAGGCCGGCCTGACGTAGGATGTCCGACGCGCGAGCGGCGGCCAGCGCCTGCTCAGCCCAGACAGCGGTGAACGTGCGGCTACCTTCTCCCGCGGGATCGGCAATGCGCGCGAGCGCCTCTTCTACCAGGGCGACCGACGTGGTCTCGCCGGCGTCCAGTTTGCGTTGCAGGTCCAGGATGGTGGGCAGGGGCGTTTGAGACATGGCGTTGCGTATCCTCGTTCAGGCGACGTGCGGAAGAATGTCGAGAGTGTACTGGTGGCGGATCTTGCGGCCCAGCACAGGGTCGTCGAGCTCCATCTCGAACGACGCGGCGGGACGGATGCCTCCGATCACCGCTACGGTACCGCAAGTCATGCCGACTCCGGCCGGCATGTCGCGGCTTTCGAAGCAGCCCTGAACAAGGTCCAGCGGCGGCTGCAGCGTGGCGAGCGGCCCTTCCTGGTACAGCTTGCGGGCGCCGTCCTCGACGATCCAGGAGCGCAGGATCAGTTGATCCCAGTGGTCCGCCACGTCGTCGAAGAGCCAGGCGTCGCGTGCGACCGGCTTGGCGCAGACTTGTTTGGACAGTGCCACGCTATAGGCTTCCAGCTTGCGATCGGTGTGATCGGAAGCCAGGCTGACGTAATGCCGACCGTCGTGTGCGAACAGAAAGACTTCGGCTTCGCCGGAGCTGTCCGCGCCCACGACCTCGACCCGTTCATCTTGGGTTAGCTGTTGTGCCGCCACGCGGTAGTACAGCGGGACGGCGCTGGGGCGAGGTACGCCCAGGGCTTCCAGCTCTTCAATATGATGCTCGATCGCGGCGCGATCGCGACCGGCCCAGCCTGCGATGACGCAGCGGCTGAAGTCGATGGTCGCGTCCTGGCGGGAGG
>DATGNX010000082.1:0-31945 GCA_035306485.1 Burkholderiaceae bacterium | reverse complement strand
TGGAATCCAGCATGGGCAGGGGTGTATCCGCTGGGTGTCACGGGTTATGCCAATCGATCCAGGGTGCGCATCTACGGCGCTGAGCTTGGCGGAAACTGGGAGTTTGATAACAACTGGTATAGCTGGGGCAGCGTGGCATGGGCGCGCGGGCGTGATCAAGACACGCGCCAATACATCAATTCCGTTGCACCGCTAAGGGCGATCGTCGCGCTGGGTTACCGACGTGATCAATGGGGCATGGAAGCCATCGGCACACTGGTGCGCCATCGCGACGAAGTGGCGGACCCGGAAACGGATTTTCAGGCTCCGGGATTTGGTCTGCTGGATCTCACCGCTTGGTGGAAGCCGGTAGCGGTGAAGGGCGTGAAGGTCAGAGCAGGGGTGTACAACGTGTTTGACAAGAAGTACTGGAATGCACTGAATGTGCGTGCGGGTGGCGGCCGGTCTGCGGATGCGCCCATTGACTACTACAGTGAACCGGGACGGAGTTTCCGTCTATCCGTATCGTATCAGTATTAGTATTATACGGAATCGTTCGCATTCTCATAAGGATTCGTATGAAACTTCAGGAGCAAGAAGAGGCCAAGGAACTGCGCAGTCGCTACGACGCCGTCGCGGCGCGCCAACCTAGGGCCCGAATACGCGCTATCGCCACGGAGCTGGGGGTGTCCGAACTCGAGCTGGTGGCGGCCGGCGTCGGAGGGCTGCACGCCATACCGCTGCGCACACCGCCGCAGGACATTTTTCGTGAACTCGGCGGCCTGGGTAGGGTCATGGCGCTGACGCGTAACGAATGGTGCGTGCATGAACGCCACGGGCGTTATGAAGATATACGTGCGGGCAAGACGATGGGCATTGTCTTGGGCCCGGACATCGATCTGCGCATGTTCTTTTCCGATTGGGCTCACGCCTGGGCCGTCGATGCGGACGGACGAAAATCGCTGCAGTTTTTTGATCGAGCGGGTACGGCGGTGCATAAGGTCTACCTCACCTCCGAGTCGGACCACGCCGCATTCGAGGCATTGGTGGCCCGCTACATCGAACCGAATCCGGCGTGGCCAGCGCTGGAACCGCTGCCACCCAAGGACCCCGACGTCCTAGATGCCGCGCCGCCTGAGTTGCGAGAGGAGTGGCTGGCAATGCAGGATACCCACGAGTTCTTTGGCCTGCTCAAGCGGCATCGCGTCGAACGGCTGACGGCACTGCGAGATGTCGGTCCCGATCTCGCCCAGCGAGTGCCGACTGACATGGCCGAGCGCGTGCTCAACGACGTGGCGGAGCGGGATATTCCGTTCATGTGCTTCGTGGGCAACCACGGCATGGTGCAGATTCATTCAGGTCCGGTGAAATCGTTGAAACGTACCGGGCCCTGGTTCAACGTACTTGAACCGCATTTCAACCTGCACCTGAATACAGAGGCGATCGCCGATGCCTGGGTGGTGAATAAGCCCACGGTGGACGGCTGGGTCACCTCGCTGGAGTGTTATTCCGCCGACGGTGAACTGATCGTCCAGTTCTTTGGTGTCCGTAAACCTGGTCAAAAGGAGTTGCCACAATGGCGCGCCTTGCTGGAAAGTTATTGTCCGACTCCACTGGCGGCATGATGCTGCGCGTCGGCGTTGTTCTGGCCACGCTACTCATGTCCACGCTGGCGATAGCGGCCGACCGCGTCGTCAGCGTGGGCGGCAGCGTTACGGAAATCGTCTATGCCCTGGGGGAAGGCGATCGCCTCGTGGCGGACGACGCATCCAGCCTCTATCCACCCGAAGCGAAACTGCTCCCCCAAGTCGGCTATTACCGCAGCTTGTCAGTCGAAGGCATTCTGTCGCAGCAACCGGAGCTGCTGATTGCATCCGAGAACGCCGGACCGCCCGCCGTGTTCGAGCGCTTGCAGGATATGGGAGTACGGACGGTGTCCGTGCCGGATAGCCCGGGCGTTGAGTCGCTGATGGCGCGAGTGGAGTCCGTGGCGCAGGCTCTCGGAGTGCCTGACGCCGGGGCAGCCCTGAAGGCGCGCATTCGTGCTTCATTGGAAGAGGTCGCGTCGATTCCGACTCATCCGCGGCGGGCGCTGGTGGTGTTGCATCGCGGCGGTCCGTTGATGTCGGCCGGTAGCGGAACTTCCGTCCATGCCTTGCTGGAGCTGGCCGGACTGGAGAACGCGGCGGCCGGCGTGCAAGGCTACAAGCCGCTTTCGCCTGAGTCCATGGTCGCGCTAGCGCCGGACATGGTCATCACCACCACCTTGTCAGCAGAGAGTGCGGGAGGGCTTGCCGCATTCGCCTCAAAGCCGGGCGTGGCCGCGACGCCGGCAGCACAAGCCGGAAGGGTGCTCGCCATGGACGATCTGCTGCTGTTAGGCATGGGGCCGCGCGTGGCCGAGGCGCTGCGCCTGTTGCGGACGGCGTCGAATTAAATGCAGGCGGCACCCAAGCGAATGCGCTGGCATCGTGGGCTTGTCCCGGACGTGCAGTGCTCGCCGCCACGGTTGGCGCTGCTGGGTCTGAGCGCGGTTCTATTCGTGGCATTGATATCTGCCGCCATGAGCGGAGCGGTTGACATCCCCTGGAACAGCGTGCCGGAATTGCTGTCGGGATCCCACGAACCAGGGCGGGGTATCTTGCGCCAGGTTCTGCTGGAGATCCGTTTGCCGCGTGTGCTCTTCAGCGCGCTGGCAGGTGCGGCACTGGCTGTGACAGGCGTCGCCATGCAGGCGCTGTTCCGTAACCCGTTGGCCGAGCCGGGCCTGGTGGGAATTTCTTCGGGTGGTGCGCTGGGGGCCGTCGGGGCCATTGTCCTCACTGCCGGAGGATTCCTCACTATCGCGGCCTCCGCCTTTATAGGCAGCCTTGGGGCCACTTGGATCGCCTATCTTCTGGGGCGTCGTCATCCGGGTATGGCGGGATTGCTGCTGGCGGGAATCGCGGTCAACGCCATTGCAGGCAGCGCGATTGGCCTCTTCACTTATCTCGCCGACGATCGCCAGCTGCGTGACCTGACGTTTTGGAGTCTGGGTAGCCTGGCCGGTGGAACGTGGGAAATCGTGCGTGTTCTCGGGCCCTGGATTCTGGTCTGGCTCGCGTGGATATGTCTGCAATGGAGGGCGCTGAACGCCTTATTGCTGGGAGAGCGGGAGGCCTCACACCTGGGCTATGCGCTCAAGCCCTTGCGTCGACGCTTGATGTTCGTGATCGCTCTGGTGATTGGCCCCTTGGTGGCGGTGACCGGAGGGATCGGTTTCGTGGGCCTGGTCGTTCCTCATCTGGTGCGCATGGTGCTCGGTGCGCATCATCGCCACTGCCTGCCCGTGGCGGCCGTGGGCGGCGCGTTGCTACTTGTCCTGGCCGACTGGGTAGGACGAATCGCAGTCGTTCCCGCGGAGCTTCCTATCGGGCTCGTCACCAGCCTGATCGGCGGCCCCTTCTTCCTCTGGCTCCTGCTACGTATGCGCGGCCCGCGCGTTTGAACCGTCTCCATGTCCGCTGCCGTTCTCCCTCACCCATCCACTTGTGCCACCGAGACACCGATGCTCTCTTGCCGTGGCTTGTCCGTCTTTCGCGGGCGCAAGCGCGTGTTGAACAATGTTTCGATCGATCTTCACCCTGGGGAAATACTTGGCGTGTTGGGTGCAAACGGAGCGGGTAAGTCCACCCTGTTGTCTACGCTGGCCGGCGAGCTGGCCATCGACCCGACGCTGCACGTGCGCTGTCCCGTGAGCCTGAATGGTCTCCAGTTGGTTCACATGACGCATGCCGAGCTGGCCCGGGCTCGCGCAGTGTTGCCCCAACAACCCGGCTTGGGATTCGATCTGGGCGTGGATGAGGTCGTCTCCATGGGCTTGTATCCCTTTCCTGAAATCTCACGGAAGGAGGGCGAGGCACTGTGTGACGAAGTCATCGCTATTGCGGACATCGGTCCGCTTTGGCGACGCCGCTATTTGGAACTGTCCGGCGGGGAGCAGCAACGGGTGCAGTTTGCGCGCGTATTGCTTCAGTTGGTGGCGGCAGGCCGTGCGGAAAGCAAGGCACGCTACCTGTTTCTGGATGAGCCTTCGTCCAGCCTGGATCCCGCACATCAGCACGGCCTGTTGCGCGCCGCACGCGAAATGGCACATGGAGAAGGAGCGGGCGTCATGGTGGTACTGCATGACGTCAATCTAGCCGCTCAATACTGCGACCGGCTCGCGCTGATGGCACATGGCGGCATTCTGCAGTGTGGGCCTCCGGCAAAGGTGCTGCAGCCGCAGGCGCTTAAGCAGGTGTACGGTGCCGAGGCCCACGTCCAGGCACATCCCGTGCATGCCGGAGTGCCATTGGTCGTGTTCCTGTGACGCGATAACCGTAACTATTTCGGTTATTCTTCGCCTACGATGAATAAACCACCTTACCCCCACCCGCTCATAGCACGTGAAGGCTGGCCTTTTCTGGCCGGCATAGTCGTCATTTCGTTGCTCGTCACCTTTTGGTGGCCGGGCTTGTCCATTATTTTCTGGCTGTTGTCGCTGTTCGTTCTGCAGTTCTTCCGCGACCCCGCTCGCGTAGCGCCGCAAGGCGAGCTGGCTGTACTTTCGCCCGCCGATGGCCGCATCGTTGCAGTCGAGGAAGTGCGCGACCCTTACGGCGAACGCGATGCCCTGAAGATCAGCGTCTTCATGAACGTGTTCAACGTTCACTCGAACCGCGCACCCGTTCGCGGCACGGTTCTGAAGGTGAATTACTTTCCAGGTAAATTCTTCAATGCGGCCCTGGACAAAGCCTCGCTGGAGAACGAGCGCAACGCCATGGTCATGCGCACGCCCGAAGGGCATGTCGTCACCGCAGTGCAGGTTGCCGGGTTGATTGCCAAGCGCATTCTTTGCTATGCGAATGTGGGCGACGAACTCTACGCCGGGCAGCGCTATGGCTTCATCCGCTTCGGTTCGCGCGTGGACGTCTACCTGCCGCCTGACTCCCGCCCACGGGTCGCCATCGGCGACAAGGTACAGGCCACCAGCACCGTGCTGGCCGATTTGCCCGCAACCGCCACCGAACAGGAGTCCTGACTCGATGCAGAATCTCCAGCCAGAAGACGTCAAGCGTCGCCGCGGCATCTATCTGCTGCCCAACGCCTTCACCACCGCCAACCTTTTCGCAGGGTTTTACGCGGTCGTTCAGGCCATGAACGGACGTTTCGAGATGGCGGCGATCGCCATCTTCCTGGCCTTGGTCTTCGACGGCATGGACGGCCGAGTGGCTCGGCTCACCAACACACAGTCGGCATTCGGCGAACAGTATGATTCTCTGGCCGACATGATCTCCTTCGGCATGGCGCCGGCACTGGTCATGTACGTGTGGGCACTGCAGGGCTTGGAGCGCCTCGGCTGGCTGGCGGCATTCATTTATGTCGTCGGCGCGGCGTTGCGCCTGGCCCGCTTCAACACCAATATCGCGGTCGTCGACAAACGCTTCTTTCAGGGGCTGCCTAGCCCCTCGGCGGCGGCGCTCGTTGCGGGATTCGTCTGGCTGGCCGTGGACAATAAGTTGTCCTTGTCCGTAAATGCGGTGCCTTGGATCGGCTTCGTCCTCACCGTCTATGCCGGGATCGCGATGGTGAGCAACGCGCCGTTCTACAGCGGCAAGTCGTTTGCGCTTGGCCGCAGCGTGCCCTTCTGGGTCTTGCTGGTACTGGTGGCCGTGTTCGTCTTTGTGTCCGCCGACCCACCCGTCGTGTTGTTCGCGCTGTTTGTTTTGTATGGCTTGTCGGGTTGGGTCATCATGGCCTGGCGCTGGAAGCGGGCGCGCGATCTGACGCGCCGGCGTCAGGATGCCGGCACGCACGACGAACCCTCGCTCTAGAAGAACATGAACTCGGGCGGATCAAACATGGGATCCGGCCCGGGGTGCATGCGCAGGACGCGGCCGTCTTCAGACAGATACACGTGCATTAGGGAATTCCAGGCACCGGCCTGGCGGTAGCGGTAACTCCACACTAACTGGCGTGAGCCGGGCAGACCGACCACCGATGATTCGGCGGGTGGGCCAAAGGCGCAGGTCAGGCGCTCCTGATCCCAAGTGCCAATTTCCACTTGCTTGAATGCTTGGTCCGTAAGAACCTGTTCTATCTTGCCGACACGTTCGTCCGGCGTGACTACGGTGGCCCAGGCGTACTGTCCCATGGGTTGGGTGCTCCACACCATGCGACGTGAACCGTCGGGAAGTGGGCATTCCAAGGTGGGGCTGCCATAGCGTGACTGGACCTCGGACAGCGAGGTTCCTGCTGGTATGTCTTGCATGGTGCTGCAGCCGGCGAGGAACGCGGCGGTGCCGACACAGGCGATGCGCAGGCCGCGCAAGGCTTGAGCCCTGGCGGAAGAAAGGGGCGAGCGGGACATGGACGTGCTCCTTCGGGCAGTGGACGCCAAGAATGATTTTCTTCTATATCCGTGTCGTACACCAGCGACGCAAGAAGTCGTCAAGCAGTGTATAATTTTTTCTTTTCCAGCACGCCCGGGCACCTCGGCCCTGGCGCAAGTCACAGAGGTCAAAATGGCTGTTACCGACATCAACAAGTCTGAAATCGTTTCCCAATTCCAACGTGCGCAAGGCGACACGGGTTCCCCCGAAGTCCAAGTGGCGCTTCTTACGGCTCGCATCAACGAGCTGACCGACCACTTCAAGGCGCACAAGAAAGATCACCACTCTCGCCGCGGGCTGCTGCGCATGGTCAGCCGCCGCCGCAAGCTTCTCGATTACCTCAAGGGCCGCAGCCCGGACTCTTACCGCAATCTGATCGAAAAGCTCGGTCTGCGTAAGTGATACCAGGGGCCGGTTCCCCGAGATACAACCGTGGACGCCGCGATTCAGTCGTGGCGTGCACGGTTTTTTTATTTTGTAAGGAAAAACAATGTTCAATAAAGTGAGCAAATCGTTTCAGTACGGTCAGCACACTGTGACGCTGGAGACCGGCGAGATTGCTCGTCAGGCGTCGGGTGCCGTACTGGTGACAGTGGATGACACTTGCGTGCTCGCGACGGTGGTCGGCGCCAAGAATGCCAAGCCCGGTCAGGATTTCTTCCCGCTGACCGTCGATTATGTTGAAAAGACGTATGCAGCCGGCCGCATCCCCGGTGGTTTCTTCAAGCGTGAAGGCCGTCCTTCCGAAAAGGAAATCCTCACGTCCCGTCTGATCGACCGTCCCCTGCGTCCGTTGTTCCCTGAAGGCTTCTACAACGAAGTGCAGGTGATCCTGCATGTGGTTTCGGTGAACCCCGAAGTCGACCCGGACATCCCGGCGATGATCGGCGCGTCCGCCGCCCTGGCAATTTCCGGCATCCCGTTCAATGGCCCGATTGGCGCGGCCCGTGTGGGTTACGTCAATGGCCAGTATGTGCTGAACCCGACCTCCACCCAGATGCAGCAGTCTGCGCTGGAACTGGTGGTGGCCGGCACCGAGGAAGCCGTGCTGATGGTCGAGTCCGAGGCTCAGCAGCTGTCCGAAGAAGTCATGCTGGGCGCCGTGATGTTCGGTCACGAGCAAATGCAGGCCGCCATCAATGCCATCCATGATCTGGTTGCCGAAGCCGGTAAGCCCGAGTGGGATTGGGAGCCGCCCGCCAAGAACGAAGCACTCATCACCGCCGTGACAGCCGCCGCCCGCGATCAGATCGTGGCTGCGTACCAGATCCGTAGCAAGCAGCAGCGCACCGAGTCGCTGCGCAGCGTCTATGCCGACGTCAAGACCAAGCTGGCTGAACATGCCGCCGCCAAGGGCGAGGAAGCCCCGGATTCCGTCGAAGTGGAAAACATCTTGTTCGGGCTGGAAGCGGAAATCGTGCGTGGCCAGATCCTGAATGGCGAGCCTCGCATCGACGGTCGCGACACTCGCACCGTGCGCCCCATCAGCATCCGTCTGGGTGTGTTGCCCCGTGCACACGGCAGCGCATTGTTCACCCGTGGCGAGACCCAGGCTCTGGTGGCCGCCACGCTCGGCACCAAGCAGGACGAGCAGATCATCGACTCCATCATGGGCGAGTCGCGCGACCGCTTCATGCTGCACTACAACTTCCCGCCGTTCTCCACCGGCGAGACCGGTCGCTTCGGTTCGCCGAAGCGTCGCGAAATCGGTCACGGTCGCCTGGCCAAGCGCGCTCTGGCTCCGCTGCTTCCCGCTGCTGAAGACTTCCAATACACCATGCGCGTCGTCTCGGAAATCACCGAGTCCAACGGGTCGTCGTCGATGGCTTCCGTCTGCGGCGGCAGCCTCGCACTGATGGACGCGGGTGTACCGGTCGGCGATCACGTCGCTGGTGTCGCCATGGGCCTGATCAAGGACGGCGGCAAGTTCGCTGTCCTGACCGACATCCTGGGCGACGAAGATCACCTTGGCGACATGGACTTCAAGGTGGCCGGCACGGTCAATGGTGTCACGGCGCTGCAGATGGATATCAAGATCCAGGGCATCACCAAGGAAATCATGCAGGTGGCGCTGGATCAGGCTCGTGAAGGCCGCCTCCATATCCTGAATGCTATGCGTGAAGCCATCGAAGGCTCGCGTACCGAGCTGTCCGAGTTCGCACCGCGCATGCTCACCCTGAAGATCAATCCGGAGAAAATCCGCGACGTGATCGGCAAGGGCGGCGCCACCATCCGCGCGCTGACCGAGGAAACCGGCACGCAGATCGACATCAACGATGACGGCAGCATCACCATCGCCAGTGCCGACCTCGACAAGGCGCGCGAAGCCGAGCGCCGTATCAAGGAATTGACGGCCGACGTCGAAGTGGGCGAAGAATACGAAGGTCCCGTGCTGCGTCTGCTGGATTTCGGCGCTATTGTGCAAGTGCTGCCGGGTCGCGATGGCCTGCTGCATATTTCCGAAATCGCCAACTACCGCATCGCTAACATCAACGATGTGCTGAAGGTTGGTCAGATCGTGCGCTTCAAGGTTATCGAAGCCGACGACAAGGGCCGTCTGCGTCTGTCGATCAAGGCGATCGGCGGTATTGAGGTCCAACAGGGCGAGAGCGCCGCGCCCGACGCCTAAAACGGCTCCCTACGGACAGCGCCTTCATGCCGCTGTCCGGCCCGGCATCGGCCTGCGATCAGCCTGGCTGCCGGGCATTGCCCTATAATCTGTGCCTTTCCAGGGAGCAATTCCCTGGACCCTCATGCCCCTTGCTGGGAGCATGATGCCCGGGTGGTGAAATTGGTATACACAGGGGACTTAAAATCCCCCGCCGCAAGGCGTACGGGTTCGAGTCCCGTCCTGGGCACCACGACAAGACCGTGGATTTCTTCGGCCGGCACATGGAAGAGAAACTCAGAATAGACAAGTGGTTATGGGCGGCGCGTTTCTACAAGACGCGCGCACTGGCCGTGGACGAGATCGGCAAGGGCCGTGTGCTGGTGAATGGACAGCCCGCGAAACCGGCCCGTGAAGTCGGGCCCGGCGATCTGGTCACCCTGCGCAAGCATGCACCTGCCATGGAAGTGCGGGTGCTGGGCGTCAGCCGTGTGCGGGGTCCGGCGCCTGTGGCCGCGAAGCTATACGAGGAAACAGACGAGAGTGCGACCCGCAGGGCACACGCTGCTGAAATGCGGCGCTTGGCGCCCGAGCCGTCACACGACTATGACGAAGGCCGCCCGACCAAGCGGGACCGCCGCATCCTGGCGGCGATCCGGGGGAAATAGCAAATAAATTTGGCGGAGGCGGTGAGATTCGAACTCACGAACGGTTGCCCGTTGCCGGTTTTCAAGACCGGTGCAATCGACCACTCTGCCACACCTCCGAGGGGTCCGGAAAGTCCGAAAGTGTAGCGCATGTCAGCGACAGTGTGGGCCGCGTGGGTAGACTTTTAGGGTCATAATGGACCCTTTCGAAGCATCCGAGATAGGAGTAGACATGAAAGCAGTGGAAATCTCGCAACCCGGCGCGCCCGAGGTCCTCAAGGCCGTCGAGCGTCCCATGCCGGAAGCCGGCCCTGGCGAGGTTCTCATCAAAGTGTCCGCCGCGGGCGTGAATCGTCCCGACGTATTCCAGCGCAAAGGCAACTACCCGCCGCCTGCAGGAGCCTCCGATCTTCCGGGGCTCGAGGTCGCTGGCGAGATCGTGGCGGGCGATGCCGCCGCGGGTGGCTTCAAGGTGGGCGAGAAGGTTTGCGCGCTACTGGCGGGTGGTGGATACGCGGAATACTGCGTGGCGCCTGTGGAGCAGTGCCTGCCCATTCCGGCCGGCCTGAGCGAACTGGAAGCGGCGGGTCTGCCGGAAACCTACTTCACCGTGTGGAGCAATGTGTTCGATCGTGGCCGACTTGCCGCGGGTGAAACACTGCTGGTGCACGGCGGCGCAAGCGGTATCGGAACAACGGCCATTCAGCTCGCAAAAGCGATGGGACATACCGTCTTCGCCACCGCAGGCAGCGATGATCGTGTGAAGGCCATTGAAGAACTCGGCGCAGATCTCGGCATCAATTACCGCAGCCAGGACTTCGTCGAGGAAGTAAAGAAGGCTACCGGCGGGCGGGGTGTCGACGTGATTCTGGACATGGTGGCGGGCGACTACGTGCTGCGCAATATCAACTGCTTGGCCGACGACGGGCGCATCGTCATCATCGCCACCCTGGGCGGCATCAAGGCCGAGATCGATGCGGGCCAGGTGCTGCGTCGCCGTCTCACGGTTACCGGCTCTACGTTGCGGCCACGCCCGGTCGCCTTCAAGGGCGCGATCGCGAAGAATCTGCGTGAACATGTTTGGCCGCTGCTCGAGGCCGGCAAAATTCGGCCGATCATTCATGCCACCTTCCCCCTCGCCGAAGCCTACAAGGCCCACGCCATGATGGAATCCGGCGATAACATCGGCAAGATCATCCTCACCACCTGACCCGGCATCAGCGTTGTTCGCAGGTCGCCCAGCGCGCCTGCGGACAACGAAACTGCGCACTTCGTCGTTCCACGGGCATGCACAAGCTGGCATGAACCAAGGTACAATGCCGGGTTAATCCAATTTTTCGAGCCACTTCACACCTGTATGGTCAACACTCCACGTAAACGCCTAGTCATCGGCAATTGGAAGATGCACGGTGATACGGCGTTCAACTCCGAGCTGCTTGCCGGCCTGCGCATGGGCACAACGAGCCCTGCGGATTGCGACATCGCCGTGTGTGTGCCGTTCCCTTATCTGTACCAGACACGCTCCCTGCTCGAAGGCTCCAACGTGAGCTGGGGCGCGCAAGACGTCAGTCAGCACGAAAAAGGCGCTTATACCGGCGAAGTCGCCGCGGCTATGCTTGCCGACTTCGGTTGTCGCTGGGTGCTGGTTGGTCATTCCGAGCGTCGTGCGTATCACGGTGAGTCGGACACCACCGTTGCGGCCAAGGCCGATGCAGCCCTGGCTGCCGGTATTACCCCCGTGGTGTGTGTGGGCGAAACCCTGCAGGAACAAGAAGCCGGCAATACCCACGCGGTCATTGATCGTCAATTGGCGCCCGTGCTCGAATTGGGCGCCGATAAGTTGGCGGCTCTTGTTATCGCGTACGAACCGGTATGGGCTATAGGCACGGGCCTCACAGCTACGCCCGAGCAAGCGCAGGACGTCCACGCGTTGATACGCAGCCGGCTGGAAGCCGCAGGCGCGGGGCAGGTTCGTATTCTCTATGGCGGCAGCGTCAAGGCATCGAATGCCGCCAGTTTGTTTGCAATGCCCGATATCGACGGCGCCCTGGTGGGCGGCGCGGCATTGGTAGCATCGGAATTTTTGAGCATAGCGGCCGCCTAAGGCCTCGGAGTATTCTTCATGGAATGGTTGTCACCCGTCCTGATGGCGGTACAGGTCATCTCGTCGCTGAGCGTCATCGTGCTGGTCCTTTTGCAGCAGGGCAAGGGCGCCGACATGGGCTCTGCATTCGGTAGCGGTTCCGCGGGCAGCGTGTTTGGTGCCGCAGGGGCAGCGAATTTTCTCTCGCGGACCACGAAGTGGGCCGCCATCATCTTCTTTGCCTCCACGGCCGGCCTGGCCTGGGTCTCTCATACGCCCCAGCGTAAAGCGGCCGATGCCGGCGTAATGCAGGGCTTCGAGGTGCCGCAGGTCCCCGGTTCTGTTCCTTCGGGTCCGGCCGGCAGCGTGCCTTCCGTTCCGAGCGCGCCTTCGGCCTCGTCGGTACCGAATACCACGGCCGAGCCGTCCGTGCCGCAGGTGGCCCCCGCTCCCGAAGCTGGATCTGAAACGCCTGCGCCGGCAGCGCCCGACGCAAGTACTGCGGAATCGGCTGCGGATACGCCTGCTGCTGAGGCTTCCTCAACCCCGGCAAACGAGCCGGCCGAGGCCGCTCCTTCCGGCGAGAAGACGCCCGGTTGATTGCCGTGCACGCGCACTGACTTCGTTTCGGGGCGGCCTTAGAGCCGCCCCTCGTATTTCTACGGCGAACACGGGCTGAAAATTGCACACACCGCTTGAATACGCCGAAAAATATATGCTATTATTCTGGTCTTTCCCCGCCGACGTGGTGGAATTGGTAGACACGCTATCTTGAGGGGGTAGTGGCGAAAGCTGTGCGAGTTCGAGTCTCGCCGTCGGCACCAGAATACAGAATATCTTTGCATCCCTTAGGGACTAAAACCCACGGGGGTGAAACCCACAACGGATGCAAAGCAGACAGAAACCCGCAAGGAATCACTCCTGCGGGTTTTTCTTTTTGCCGCCCGCAAGCGCGATGGCCCTGGAGCAGATATGACTCCGCGCGCGAGCCGCCTCGCGAGAACTCAGAAATGGAACTCCGCGAGCTCGCCAGTATCACGAGAAATGAGAAAAAGAAATATCTCATGCACTAATCGTCGCGGCCACTCCAATTTTTCGTAGGTAAATTGAGTCAGATGCCCCGCATCCGCGGGCATGACCAATACTAGAAACCGGGGCCTCAAGGCACTCGGCACAATCAACTGTCTACGACAGGGAACGCGTGAGGAGACGGCAATGAAGAAAATAGGGGCGCTCGGCGCTGGATTCATGCTTGCAACGGGCATGATCGCAAGTCCCGTATTCGGGCAGGACGCCATCTCGGATGGTGTCGTCAAGATTGGAGTGCTTACGGACATGTCCGGCGCCTATGCCGGCAACGTTGGTCCCGGTTCCGTACTCGCCACGAAGCTGGCCATTGAAGAATTCGATGGCAAGGTTCTGGGCAAACCCATTGAGCTTGTCACGGCTGATCACCTAAATAAGGTCGATATCGCCGCCAGCCGCGCACGTGAGTGGATCGACCGGAACCAGGTCGACGTCATTACCGAGTTGGGTAATAGTGCCGTGGCACTGGCCGTCATGGGTATCGCTCAAGAGAAGGGCCGCATGACCATGGTCACCGGTGCCGGCGCAACATCTATTGCCAACCAGCACTGCATTCCGACCAACGTGCAGTGGGTTTACGACACGTATGCCCTTGCGAAGGTCGGGACCTTGCCGCTGGTGGAATCCGGGGTAAAGAGCTGGTATTTCATCACCGCCGATTATGCGTTTGGGCACTCGCTCGAGAACGACGGTAGCCGCTTCATTAAAGAAGCAGGTGGCAAGGTGCTCGGCTCATCGCGCTATCCCTTCCCCGGTGTCGATTTCGCCTCCTATCTCCTGCAAGCGCAGACCAGCATGTCGGAGGGCGTGGCGTTGGCCAGTGCCGGTGCCGACCTGCAGAATGAGATCAAGCAGGCGAACGAATTCGGCCTGCCTCAGAAGCAGAAGATCGTAGCGATGCTCATGAGCATTACCGACGTTCACGGCGTGGGCCTGGACGCGGCGAAAGGCATGTATTTCGCAGAGACATTCTATTGGGACATGGACGACGAGACGCGGGCCTTCGCCCAGCGCTTCTTCAAGGAAGCCGGCAAGATGCCCACCGCGCTGCAGGCGGGCCAATATTCGGCAGTGCTGAATTATCTGCGCGCTGTTGAAAAGGCCGGCAGCGACAACGTCGCCGATGTCATGAAGACGTTGCGTGAGATGCCGATCAAGGACGCCTTCGCACGCAATGCTTATCTTCGTGAAGACGGCAAGCTGATCCATGACACCTACGTGGTAACGGTCAAGTCTCCTCAAGAATCCAAAGCGCCTTGGGATTACTACAAGATCATCAAGACGGTGCCGGGGGAGCAGGCATTCATGCCGTTAAGCGAGAGCCAGTGTCCGATGATCAAACAATGATGCATGTCTGTGATGGCAAGGGCCTCGGCGCGCGGCGCGCGGCGCGCGCGCGGGGGCCGATACAACACCTAGGGAGAGCGCCTGATGGATCTTGATCGTCTGCAGTCTGTGTTGCCCGCGAAGGTCAACGACGATGAGATGCTGGTATGGCGGGGTCGCCACCTTTCCGTGACCGTACTTCTGCAAGTGGGCGACGCGGAATTCCTGATCGATATCCAGCGTGGGAAGGTGGCCGCAGTTCGCCGCGGTCCCTTTGTCATGCCGTCGTGGCAGTTCGCGCTGCGCATCGACACGGATAGTTGGGAGCGCTTCTGTCAGCCGCTGCCTCCCCCGGGGTTTCACGATCTCATGGCGCTGGTGAAGTCGCGGCGCCTGCGTATAGAAGGCGATCTCCATCCATTTATGTCCAACTTGCTGTACTTCAAGTCTTTGCTGGAGTCTGTCCGTCTGCCGCGAGGTGCCGAATGAGCACAACCAACGTGACTTTCGAGCCCATCGTGGGCCGTTATGCCAATCTGGAGCTGCTGGGAAAGCCGCATCGTGTCTACATTGAAGAGGCGGGCGAGGGCATTCCCTTGGTGTGCTTGCACACGGCCGGTTCCGACACGCGCCAGTACCGCGCGCTGATGAATGATCCCGAGATCCTGAAGCGCTTCCGTGTCATTGCCTTCGATCTTCCTTGGCACGGCAAGTCTTCTCCGCCAGCGGGTTGGGAGAAGCAGCGCTATCAGCTGACTTCCAACGATTACGCGTCGATGATTCTGGCCGTCTGCGATGCGCTGCAGCTTGATCGGCCCGTGGTGATGGGATGTTCCATCGGGGGCAGGATCGTGCTGCATCTGGCACTGCTACATGCCGAGCGTTTTCGTGGTCTGATTGGCCTCCAGTCGGGTGCTCATGTTGATCCTTATTACGATCTCGATTGGCTGCATCGCTCCGACGTGCACGGAGGCGAGGTGTGTGCGGGCATCGTCTCGGGTCTGGTGGGTCCGGAAAGTCCCGATGAGCATCGGTGGGAGACGTTGTGGCACTACATGCAGGGCGGTCCGGGCGTGTTCCGCGGCGACCTGCATTTCTACACGGCGGACGGCGACATCCGTGAGCAAGTCGCGCAGATCGACACAAGCGCATGCCCGCTTTGGCTCTTGACCGGCGAGTACGACTATTCCTGCACGCCCGAGGACACGGAGTTCCTCGGGAAGTCGATCAAGGGTGCCGATTGGCAGATTATGAAAGGGATGGGCCACTTCCCGATGAGCGAAGATCCCGACCGCTTCCTACAGTATCTACGGCCGGTCCTCGAAAGCGTCGCGGCGCGCTGACGTTCCTCCCTTCACTATTTGCACTGCCTTCTACTCATAGGACGGCTCTCTGGCACGTCGTCTGTCCAGGCGGCGCGCCCGCGCGCCTCGTGCGCGTGATGCCTTGCGGACGTGCAGTTTTCGTCTGCTGTCATGAAAAAAAGAAATGACATGCCAACTAACGGTTTAGGCTGTGGCGATGTGTTGTCGGTACATTTATGGGAACGAAAGGAGACGTTATGAAGATTGGTTTTATCGGCTTGGGAAGAATGGGTTTTGCGCTGGTGTCGTCGCTGGTGAAGAAAGACCAGACGGTGTTCGTCTACGACATCAACCAGTCCGCCATGGAGAAACTGGCAGCGGCCGGCGCAAAGCCGGCGGCAAGCGTAGCCGATGTCTGCCGCGAAGCCGACCTTGTATTCACCATGTTGCCGGGACCCAAGCAGGTGAAGGAAGTGGCGCTCGGAGACGGCGGCGTTGTTCAATCGTTGAAGCCCGGCGCCGTGTACATCGACATGAGCACCGTCGACATTGAAACGGTGGATGTGGTCCACGCAGCATGTGAGAAGGCAGGCATTGCCTTCGGTGACGCTCCGGTGGGTCGCCTTGCCGCGCACGCCGACCGTGGGGAGTCCCTGTTCATGCTCGGCATCGACGAAGCACATCGCGAGACGGTGGAGCCGGTGCTTTACCTGATGGGCACCACCGTTCACTACTGTGGCCAAGCCGGCAGCGGTACACGTACCAAGCTCGTCAACAACATGATGGTGCTGTGCTATTGCCAGATCAACTCCGAGGCGCTGGTGCTTGCCAAGGCGCTCGGGCTCGACGTCCGTAAGACCTTCGACGTCATCACGAGCACGACGGCCAACAACGGGCAGCTCAAGGAAAAATGGCCCAACAAGGTGCTGGGGGGCGACCTTAGCCCTGGGTTCGATATTGCGCTGGGATTCAAGGACATTTCCCTGGCATCCGGCGCGGCTCAGATGAGCGGCATCTCATTGCCTGTGTGCGACATGACACGCAATGTGTTCCGCATGGCGCTCAATGCCGGCAAAGCGGGGCAGGACACTTCTTGCCTGACCGACTTCTGGGCTGAAATCAATTCACTGGACAAGATCCGACTCTAAATTCGCATTCGACTGGAGACAATTCAATGCAGCAGCAAACAAAGCTCAGGAGAGCGCTACTCAAGACAATCGTGGCCGGCACGGCCGCCTTTGCCATGGGCGGTGCAGCCTTTGCGCAGGACGACAATTATCCGAATAGAACCGTCACGATCGTGCTGGGATTCTCAGCCGGTGGCCCCACTGACGTCGTTGCGCGGATTCTTGCCGACAAGCTTTCGAACAAGTTTGGGCAGACCTTTGTTGTCGACAACAAGGCGGGCGCCAGCGGAACGGTCGCAGCCAACTACGTGAAGAAAGCCAAGCCCGATGGCTATACATTGATGCTGGGTAGCAGCAGCACGCTGTCCATCGTTCCCAACTTGCGCAAGGACGTTCAGTACGATCCCATCAAGGACTTCACTGCGATCGCGCTGGTCGCCAACTATCCGTACTTCCTGGTCACGCCCGGCACCTCCCAGTTCAATTCCTACGACGAACTGGTGGAACACGGCAAAAGCCCTTCGGCACAGCTGACGTACGCGTCGGCTGGCACCGGCGCGGTCAATCACCTGGCAGGGGAGTGGTTCAAGTCCGAGACGAAGATCAACGCCACGCACATCCCGTACAAGGGTGACTCCGCCGCCATCAGCGACCTGATCGCGGGCCGCGTGGACTTCGCATTCCTGGCCGGTGCAGCTGTGTTGCCTCATATGGAAACCAAGCGACTGAAGATTCTGGCTTCGGCCAGTTCGGTGCCCGGCCGCGGTGGCGACAACGTACTCACGATCGGCGAGGACCGGATCAAGGGCTTCTCCGCCGAGCCGTGGAACGGCCTGATGGGTCCGGCCGGTGTGCCTGACAGCATCGTCAAGAAACTGAATGCCGCGGTGAACGAGGCTATGCAGGATCCCGAGGTCACTGCGAAGCTGGCTTCGATGGAACAGTATGCGTTTACGGGTACTCCGCAATACTTCACGGATTACATCGCTGAACAGACGCAGCGCTGGGCCAAGATCGTTGCGGATGCGAACATCTCCGTCGACAAGTAAGCGGGAGCACCTGAATGGAATACTCTCAATTCATCAATGGCAGCTTCGTGCAGGGTACGGGCAAGGAAGTGTTCGAGGTCATGTCGCCTTCCACGGGCGACGTGCTGGGCACGTATCCCTACGCTTCCCACGATGACGTGCAGCGCGCGATCGCGAGCGCAAAGCAAGCCTTGCCGGCATGGAAGAGGACCAGCGCGAATCAGCGTTCGCTGATTCTCCGCAACGTCGCCAACGAGATGCGTGCCGATCGCGACGCGCTGGCTCGGCAAATTTCTCTCGAGCTGGGCAAGCCGTACACCGAGGCGCAGAAGGAAGTGGACACCGCGGCGGAGATGTTCGAGTGGGCCGCGGAGGAATGCCGTAGGCTCTACGGTCGCACCATTCCCGCAAGGTCGCACGGTATCGTGCAGACGGCAACGCTGGAACCCATGGGTGTCGTTGGGGCGTTCGCTGGTTGGAACGCGCCCGCCATTACGCCTTCCCGCAAGATCAGCGCGGCGCTGGCCGCCGGATGCACCATCGTGCTGAAGCCCTCCGAGGAAACAGCCGGGGTGGCGCTCATCATTGCGCAAGCCGCACAACGTGCCGGTGTGCCCGCTGGAACACTGAACCTCGTGTTCGGCAATCCGGGAGAAATCGCCGACATTCTGTGCACGTCTCCGGATGTGGCCATGATCACGTTCACCGGTGGCACCGATGTCGGCAAATCGCTCGGGGCGAAGGCGGCCGCGCACATGAAGCGCGCGACGCTGGAACTCGGCGGACATGCGCCGGTCGTTGTCTGGTCGGACGTGGATCTGGATAAGGTCGCGGCGGCGACGGCGGCGACCAAGTACCGCAATGCTGGTCAGGTCTGCACCTCGCCCACTCGCTTCCTGGTACACGAAAGCGTCTACGAGGCGTTCTGCGAGAAGTTCGCCCAGCAGGCGCAGGGCATCAAGGTTGGGGATCCGTTCGACGCGGCCACCAATGTGGGTCCGCTCAAGAATCCGCGCCGTCTGGCAGCGATCGAGGCGCTAGTCGCGAATGCCCGCGAATCCGGTGCGCAAGTCTTGACCGGGGGGAAGAAGATTCCCGGACCTGGGCTCTACTATGAACCTACCGTGATTGCGGTCAAAGACCTCAACGCGGACGTCTGCCGCATCGAACCCTTCGGTCCGGTGGCTGTCATGATCCCGGTGAAGGATGCGGATCAAGCCATCGCAGAAGCTAATCGACTGCCGTTCGGCCTGGCTTCTTATGTCTTCACGCAAAACATGCAGTTGGCTTATCGATTCTCGAACGAGATTGAAAGCGGCGTGGTCTGCGTCAATGAGCTGCAGGCGTCCCTGCCCGAAACGCCTTTCGGTGGATACAAGGACAGCGGCCTGGGATCAGAAGGCGGCATCGAAGGTCTGCGCGAGTTCGTCCGCACGAAGTGCATCCGTCAAGGAGGCCTCGCGTGAGCGCGACATTGGGCTTTATCGGGGTGGGGGTGATGGGTACTGGCATGTGCCGGAACCTCGCCCTCAAATCGGGCAGCCGGGTCTATGCCTCGGATCTCAACCCGGAGAATGTAAAGGCGGTTGAGCCCGCGGGCGCCGTCGCCAGCAGCATCAAGGAGATCAGCGAGCGCTGCTCGGTCGTCTTCTTGTCGCTGCCCTCCATCGACCAAGTCGAACAAGTCTGCATCGGTGAGGGTGGTCTTGCTTCCCATGCCGGTGCCGTGAAGACGATCGTCGACATGAGCACCAGCGACGTGGGGCGTACGCGTGCGTTGGCGCAACGGCTGCAAGAGGCCGGCATCACACTTGTGGATGCCCCGGTTGCTCGAAGCCGTGAGGCAGCGAATAACGGGACGCTGCTGATCACGGTCGGGGCCAGCGAGCCGGTTTTCAAGGAGCTTGAGCCCTACCTGAAGTGCATGGGCTCGGATGTTCTGCTGTGCGGCGACACCGGCTGCGGTCAGGTCGTCAAGATCATGAACAACAAGGTGCTTCTCAACACCGTTCATGCATTGGCGGAAGCCTTCTCGATCGCCGAGAAGTCTGGCGTGGCCAAGGATTTGTTGTCCCATGCATTGAGCCTGGGGTCGGCCGATTCGTTCGCGCTCAAGCTCACAGGCGCCAATTATCTGGCCAAGGACGACTTCCCGGAGAAGATGTTCCCCACACAGTACGCGCTCAAGGACCTGAAATTGGCCATTACGTTGGCCGACCACGTCGGCGGGCCGAAATCGCTGTCGCAGTCCACTGCGGATGCCCTGTCTCTGGCGGTGTCCCAGGGCTACGGCCAGAACTACTATCCGGTGATTTACCGCATCGTGACCTGATTCGGAAGGGCCTTCGGTGTTTTTAAGCATCCTTTTGGATGCTTTTTTTTTGTCCGTCGCATGGCGCAAGCGCCAGGGCGGATATCAAGACGGGGCGCGAACTATGTAAAATCGGGCTCACTGCCTGCTTAGCCCCTAACTGGAGGTCCGATTCCGACGTATGTCCAAAAAGATTCCGCCCCTTAATCCGCTACGGACATTCGAGGTCGTCGCTCGTACCAGGAATCTCACCCGGGCAGCCAGGGAATTGCATGTAGGGCAATCGGCGGTGAGCAAGCAGCTCAATGTGCTCGAAGAATATCTGGGTGTAGAGCTATTCCGGCGGGAACGTCGCGGCATCAGCCTGACGCCCATGGGAAACGAGCTTGCCGAACGCGTCATTCCGGCCTTCAATCTGATCGCCGACGCCACCGCGCACATTATGGAGCGCGGCGACGATAAGAAAATCCGCGTACAGACTTACACGACCTTCGCCGCGAAATGGCTCATTCCGCGACTCGAGGATTTCCACAAGCAATATCCGGATCTCTCTGTGCTGATCGTCAATTCAGTACGGGACGTACAGTTCGAGCAGGACAATGTGGATTTCAGCATACAGCTGGGGCGGGGTGCCTGGGAGGGCGCCGATGTCGACTTCCTGTTCGAAGACATCATCGAACCGGTCTGCAGCCCGGCTTTCTTTCGCCAGCACGCTCCTGAGCGACGCTTCCCTCAAGCGTTGCTGCGTACGCGTTTGCTGGTATCCCACTACCGGCGCAACGATTGGCAGATCTGGGCGAAGGCGACACGTTACGAAGATGAGATCGCTGAGACGCCGCAAATGAGTTTCAGCAGCTCGGTGCTGACCTGGCAGGCTGCGTTGGACGGACTCGGTGTGGCGGTGGGCCAGACGGCGCTGCTGGCCGACGACTTGGCCGAGGGCAGGCTGGAGGCGCCGTTCAGTCTTCCCGTACGTTCCGGCATGTCCTACTACTTGCTGCGTCCCAAGATGCAGCGCGAAAGCCGCAAGGTCCGCCTGTTCCGTGACTGGATCCTGGAGCAGTGCAGGCAGATTCCCGCACTGCTCTGAAGGATCCGGGTTCTATCAAGATGCCGATGTATTCGTACGCAGTACGAGGGCATCCACAGCGAGCACCCCTTCGCCTTCGGGCATGACCATCAACGGATTGACCTCCGCCTCCAGCACACCCAGCTCAGGGCGCAGCGCTAACTGCGAGAGTCGGGCGATGGTTTCGGCTAGTGCATCGAGGTCGCCCTTGGCCTTACCGCGCAAGCCCGTCACCGTCTTCAGGGTCTTCACCTCCGAAATCATCTCATGCGCAGCTTCCACGCTTACCGGTGCGAGGCGGATGCTGCGGTCGCGCAACACCTCGGCCCAGATGCCACCGGCGGCCAGCATGATCATGGGACCGGCTTCAGGGTCAACGCGATAGCCGACCAGGACCTCGGTGAGCCCCTTGCGCATCGGTTGGAAGAGCACGGTATTGCATGCGACTCCGGGTGCACGTTCGCGCAGGTTGGCCGCGATGGTGGCACATGCGGCACGGATGCCTTCCTCGTCCTGGATACCCAGCACCACACCGCCTACTTCTGTCTTATGGGGAATGGCTTCGGAGCAGACCTTTGCCACCACGGGAAACTCGAACGGAAGCTTTTGCGGCGGCGTATCGAGCGGTGCCGTGAAAGCAGGCGCGTGAGGCACGCCGAGCGTGTCGAGCAACTCATAGGCCTGCGCTTCGCTGAGCGGGCGTGCATTGCCCTCCGGAACCTCGGAGACGCCGGCGGAAGGTCCGGGCGTACGACGCGCCAGCACCGCTGCAATGGCGTCGGCGCAGTTCTCGGGCGAGCGGAAGCAGGGCACACCGGCTTGTGTCAGCTGTGCGAGCGCATTGGGGGCGTCCGGCACCAGCATCGCGAGCAAGGGTTTGGGATGCGCTGCGCTGTCGAGAATCGGGCGTACCGCCAGGTCGGGCTGGAATCGTGCAGACGAACCAACCACCGCCACGACCATGTCGAACTCGGGCGCATCCAGCAAGATCTCCAGCGCCTTTTTCATGACTTCGTACTTTGTGCCGGCCAGGGTCAGATCGAGGACCCGGCTCGCGGTGCCAGGAATCTGCGCAGCAGCGAGCTTAGCCTGCGTCGCCTCGGAGATCGGCTCTACGATGACACCGCGTACACCCAGTTGGTCCACGACCATGGCGGCACCTCCGCCCGTGGTGGTGACCACGCCGATGCGTTTGGGTGCGCTGGTAGCGGCGCTCAGGGGCAGCTTGCGCGCCAGCGGCAGAACCTCAAACAGCGTCTCGAGCATTTCGACCCGCACGATGCCCAGGTCCTTCAGGAAGGCGTCGGCAACATCGTCTTCACCAGCCAAGGCGCCCGTATGCGTGGCAGCCATTTCCGCTGCGGCTTCCGAACGGCCCAGCTTGTAGGCAATCACGGGTTTACCGCGCTTGGCGGCCTCAGCGGCGAACGCCTTCAGTTGGGCGCCGTGACGCATGCTCTCGAGGAACAGTACGTATCCTTCGATTTCCGGATCGTCCAGCGTGGCGGCGCAGATCTCTCCAATGCTGAGATCCACCTCGCTGCCTACCGACACCATGCTCGCGAAGCCGACGCCGCGGGCCTTGCCGCGCGACACGAGGGCGCCCAGCATGCTGCCGCTGTGCGACGCCACGAAGACCTTGCCTTGTGGCACGTCCGGCTCAGCGAAGGCGGCATTGGCGGTGAGCATCAGACCGTTACGCGGGTTGACCACGCCGAGGCTGCTCGGACCGATAATCCGGGTGCCGCTGCCTTGAGCGATACGATGTAATTCCGCTTCCCGCTCTGCGCCTTCCGGGCCGGTTTCCGAAAAGCCGCTGGCCAGTACGGTCACGACTTTGACGCCGAGCTCCGCGCATTCGCGCACCGCTTCGACCGCGCTCTCAGTCGGGGTCAGCACATAAACATGATCCGGCACTTCGGGCAGGTCGCGTAGCGAGGCCCAGGCCTGTTCGCCCTGTACGGTGCTGCGCCGGGGATTAATGGGATAGATCTTGCCCTTGAAACCAGACTTGCGCAGGAACATGAGCGGGCGTCCGCCCGTCTTGCTCGTGTCGTCGGACGCACCGATCAGCGCAATGCTGCGAGGGTTCAGGAGCGCCTGAGAGAGGGAGGAGTCGATCGTCGCTGATTCAACGTTATTCATCGATTTTCTGCTTTACGAATTGGAGCCGCCCGGTGAGCCATACAGCCCCCGGGCCTGATCAGGCCTAGTCAACGGCAGGTGCCGATGACCAGGTTGACGGCGGCGCAACCGTTACTGCGCCTTGGGTGGCCGTTGCGAGAAAGTGCGCCCGAAAATGCCTTCGGCGATGCGGTTCTTCAGGATCTCGATCGAACCGCCGGCAATCATCCAGCCGCGGGTGCGCCGGACGCAGTACTCTACCAACGATTCCTGGGTGAAGCCCAAGCCGCCCATGATCTGCAGCGCTTCATTCGAGACTTCCCAGCCGGCCAGGTTACATGCCAGCTTGGCCATGGCGGTACTCTGCGCAGACGGCAAGCCGTGCTCGCCTTCCAGCGCGGCTTTGTAAAGCAGCAGTTGGGCTTGTTCCAGCTTCATGTGCATTTCGGCAAACTTCCACTGCAGCCCTTGGAACTCACACAGCTCGCGGCCAAACTGCTTGCGCACGGTGGCGTGTTCGCGGGCCTGATTGAAGGCATAACGGCCCAGGGCGAGCGCGCGCGAGGAATTGCCGAGGCGTTCAATATTGAAGCCGGAGATCTGCTTCTTGAATCCGCCCGGTCCCAACAACACGTTGCTCGCGGGAATGCGGCAGTTTTCGAAATACAGCGGTGACCACTGCTCGCCGTTCATAAAGCTTGAAGGCTTACCAACTTCAAAGCCGGGTGTGCCGCGTTCGATAAGTACGGACCCGATACCGCCGACCCCGGGGCCGAAGCGCACGTAGATCAGGAACAGTTCCGCTTCCGGGCTGTGCGTGGAGAACACCTTGCTACCATTGATGATGTACTCGTCGCCGTCCTGGGTGGCCGAGGTCTTGAGCTCGGTAACAGCGGAACCGGCGTCCGGCTCGCTCATGCCCAGGGAGATGAGTTTCTTACCGGCGAGCAAGTCGGGCAGGAAGCGCGCTTTTTGCTCGGGGGTCGCGTATTCTACGAACGTTCGGATCGGGCCGAAGTTCCCCGCCTGGACGATGTCCGCGCTCTTCGGGCACACCAGCGCGATTTCCTGGATGGCCAGGACCGCGTGCATCAGGGTTCCGCCTTGACCGCCGTCTTCTTCCGCGAAGGCGATGCCAAGCAAGCCTTGTTCGGCCAGCAGCTGTGCGGTTTCCCAGGGATAATGGGGGTCGTGCGCGCGCGCCAGCGCGCCGTCAGCGAGTTTGTCCTTGGCGAATCGGCCTACGCTGTCCGCGAAGGCACGGTGCTCTTCCGAAAGATTGAAATCCATGAGGCTACCTGAGTTGCGAGTAATCGATGTAGCCATTGTGGCCAATTCCTGACCGTAGCAGACCTGCCGCGTAGTGGATGAGAGATTCCTCCAGGTCATGTCTAATCGAGGCATGCTCATCGTATGGTCCGGCTGTGCTGTGGAATGATGCCAACTTGGGAGATTCCGCAATTCAAGGAAAGGAGATCACTTTATGTATGTATGCGAGGCCTATGGGCAGTACGCGGCAGAGTTCGCCGCCACAGAGCTGGATGGCCGGGTGTTGCACCACGCCAAGCGCGCGGTCGTAGATTGGTATGCCGCCTTGATTCCCGGTGCGGTGATGCCGGTGGCGCACTGCCTGGAAAAGGCGCTGGCCGACGACCTAGACCGAGGCGACGCGCAACTGGCATTGGGTCGCAAGGCGACGCCTCGGGCCGCAGCGCTGATCAATGGCACGGCCTCGCATGCCGCTGAAGTCGACGATATCTATAAGCACGCGATCTATCATCCCGGCGCTCCGACCATCTCGGCCGCGTTGGCCATGGCTCAGCACCGTGGCGCGAGCGGCCTCCAGTTTCTGCGTGCCGTCGTTGCCGGATACGAGGTCTCTACTCGTATCGGCGCCACCCTGGGCCGCACGCACTACAAATACTGGCATAACACCGGCACAGTCGGCACATTCGGGGCTGCCGCCGCTGCAGGCGTGTTGCTCGAACTCGATGAATCCGCCATGGCTCATGCATTGGCAACGTCGGCGACGTTTGCCGCCGGCCTCCAGCAGGCCTTCAAGCTGGATTCGATGTCCAAACCCTTGCATGCCGGGCGAGCGGCGGAAGGCGGTGTGCTTGCGGCAATGAGCGCGGCGCACGGCGTAACCGGTTCACTGGACGTGTTCGAGGGCGAGTTCGGTATGGGGAAAGCCATGTCCAACGGCCCGGATTGGTGGGTCGCGCTGGCAGACCGTGACACCCATAACATCTGCGAGATGACGTTCAAGAATCATGCGTGCTGCGGCCATACCTTTGCCCCGATCGACGGAGCACTGGAGCTACAACGTAGACACAACATTCGCAGCCAGGATATCGCCCGCGTGAGCATATCGACATACGGCCCCGCGCTGGCTGTGGCGGGCAATCCCAACCCAAGTACGGCAGCCGAAGCACGCTTCAGTATTCCCTTTGTGGTGGCGACGGCCTTGTTGCACGGCAGCGTACGGCTTGCCGCGTTCTCCGATGAACGGCTGGCGGATACGTCGATCCGTGCGCTCATGGCCCGTATTGAACTGGATGTTCATCCGGAGCTGGACGCGCAGTTCCCCGGGCAGCGGGCCGCTTTGGTGCGCATCGAAACGCTGGACGGGCAACGCTATGAGTTCTTGCAGCCCACGCGCAAGGGAGATCCTGACATGGCGCTCACCGACGACGAACTGCAAGAAAAATTCGACGAGCTGGTGCAGCCTGTGCTCGGCGCGGAGAAGACTGCCGCCGCAGCCAAAATCCTGTGGCAGCTGGAAAGCCTGGCGGATATCAGGCGATTCGGCACAGCCTGAAGCGGACTGGGGCTCAGTTCATGAGCCCCCTCGGTTATCCGATTAGTGCGCCGCCCGCCCACCAGGCGGCGTACAACAAGACGCCGAAGTAGATCACGGTCACCACGGTTCCCAGATACCCCAACAGCACAAAGACGCCGTCGCGCTGGATCATCCCAATGGTCAGGAGCAATATGCCAATGGCTGGGGCGGTGTTCGAGAAAGGAATCAGACCGAAGGGCGCCATCAGCAGTAGACCGGCGAAGATAAGAACACAGCCGTTGAACATGGTCATGCGACCGGTCGTCATGGCCAAGGCGCGCGGCCGCACCCAGCCGTCGATGCGGGACACGATCTTCACGCCTTTGTGCAGCGCGGGCACAAGTTTCGCGGCGTCTAGCCGCCGATCCAGAATGCGATCAGGCAGCCAGGGCAGCCGGTTCAGCGTAATGGCCACGGCCAGCAGAACGATGGCGGCGCCGAACACGGTAGACACCCCGGGTATGGAGACCGGGATCAGGAAGGGCAGGGTGGCCAGCGCGCACAGAAGCAGCAAGCCTTGTTCGCCGATTGCCGCCATCAGCTCGCGCAAGGTCACCGTCTCGCCCTGTATGCCGTCGATGGTGCGTGCCAGCGTGGCGCTGAGCGACTCTGATGTGTCGTCGAATTGCATCGGGTTCCCATAAATTCTGTTTACGGTCCGCAGTTCTCGCGGCCGCCGCGCATGCGCGCGAACCTAAAGATATCAGATATTGCCAACCCATCAGGCATTCCTGCCGGTAACGGTTCTCTTACATCTGAAATTGATAGAATTGATAAATCTGTTGTTATTGAAACTCGCGCAAAGTAAAGTCGGTTTTCCTTAATACTTGATGAAAGGTGGACCGAATGAACCAGACCATTCCTCTCGCTGGACCCGCTGAAGCGTCGTTCGAGACCTGCGGCATCACGCAGGAACGACAGACGGATTTTGATTTCATCGTGTGTGGAGCCGGTTCCAGCGGCTCGGTCGTGGCCGCCCGCCTTGCTGAAGACGGTAATGCGCGCGTATTGCTGCTCGAAGCAGGTAGTGATGATCTGCATGAGAACGTCCTGGACCCCGCCCGCTGGCCCTTGAACCTGGGGACGGAGCGTGACTGGGGGTTCGTCGGGGAGCCGACGCCTGAGCTGGGGGGCCGTCGACTACCACTTAGCATGGGCAAGGGCCTGGGGGGCGGATCGAGCATCAACGTCATGGTGTGGGCGCGCGGTCACAAGGAAGACTGGAATCATTTCGCTGCGGAATCGGGCGATCCCGCTTGGGGTTATGACGCCGTACTTGGCTATTACCGCCGAATCGAAGACTGGAAGGGCAGCCCGGACCTGCTGCGCCGGGGTAGCGGAGGACCTGTCCACGTGGCCCAGCCCGAAGCGCCGCAGCCGATTGCCCAGGCGATGGTCGATGCAGCGGCTCTGATGCATATCCCCATTTTCGACACGCCAAACGGGGAAATGATGGAAAGCGAGGGCGGGGCCTCGATCGCCGAATTGCGAATCAGGGACGGAAAGCGCCAATCGGTGTTTGAGTCTTATGTCCGTCCTTTGTTGGGAAAACCCAATCTCACGGTGCTGACGCACGCCCTTGTCACGCGGCTATTATTTCAGGGGCGCAGGGTAATTGGCGTGGAGGTCGAGGTCGACGGGCGGCTGCGCCACGTCTATGCACGGTGCGAGACAATTCTTTCGCTGGGGGCGGTCCAAAGTCCCAAGGTGCTCATGCAGTCTGGGATTGGTCCGGAAGACGAGTTGAGGCCTCATGGCATTCGCGTGGTTCAGCATTTGCCCGGCGTCGGTCGCAATCACCAGGATCACCTAGCCTTTGGCTGCACCTGGGCCTATCGCAAGCCAGAAGGGGTGGGCGGGGGCGGTTGCGAAGCCACGCTCTATTGGAAGAGCGATTCCCGACTCACCCAGCCGGACATCCTTCAATGCCAGCTTGAATTTCCGGTGCCCTCGCCGGTCGAGACAGGCTTGGACACCCCGGAGCACGGGTGGACGATGTTTGCGGGGCTTGCGCAACCCAAGAGTCGTGGTTGGCTGAGCCTGTCGGGCGCGCATCCACACGATCCTTTGCTCATTCAACCGAACTCGCTCAGTGAACCTGAAGATCTAGCTGCCGCCGTAGCAGCTGTGGAACTGTGCCGTGATCTCGGCAACAGCCTGCCTTTCACTTCGCTGGTGCAACAGGAAACCGCTCCCGGAGCCCGCGACCGCGCCGGGATGATCGACTTCATTCGCAAGTCGGCCGTCACATATTGGCACCAAGCAGGTACGGCAAAGATGGGGCGCGACGGCATGGCGGTGGTGGACTCTCAGCTCAAGGTCTATGGCATCGATGGACTGCGCGTCGCCGATGCGTCGATCATGCCAAAAATCACGACCGGCAACACGATGGCGCCATGCGTAGTGATTGGCGAACGCGCCGCGGACCTCATTCGCCGCGAACATGGCCTCTTGCAGCCACGACACGCCGCCCAGAGCGTGGCGGCCTGATCTTCTCCCATCAACGACATCACGCCCCGGTTGACCGGGGCGGCAGGGGACTCCAAACAATGAAGGTTCATCACGATGTTCAGACTTCGCATTGCCGGATCGCCGTCGAAATAAAGGGGCGGGGCTTTCCGGTAGTGTTTGTGCACGGAAATTCGGCGTGCCGTCACGTATTTCGCAAGCAGACGGCCTCCCCGCTGCTGGAGGGCTACCGCCTGATCACTTTTGATCTGCCGGGGCACGGCGATTCTGCCGACGCAACCGAGCCGTCACGCACCTACGCCCTTCCGGGACTATGCGATCTGCTCCAAGAGTTGCTGGTCGAGTTAGATGTGGACGAAGCCGCCATCGTTGGCGCATCGCTGGGCGGTCATATCGCCATTGAACTGCTCGCTCGCTCGACGATCCCTCGCGGCGTTTTTCTCATGGGGGCACCCGCCGTCGGCCCCGACATGGCAGAAGGCTTTGTCGAGAACCCAATGTACGGCCTGTTCTCGCAGTCCAAGCTCTCTATGGAGGAGACGGAAAGGTTCGCTCGCGCCGTGTTCGGTGCCAATGTCGAGCCCTTCATGCAGACGGCAATCGAACAGACCGATACGAACTTCCGAAGCACGCTCTTTGCTGCTGCTCGGCGACATGTCGGCGTCAACCAGCGTAACGCGCTGGCGCTCACTCACGTGCCGACCGCCATCGTGAATGGCGAGTTCGATTCCATGGTCAACCTCGATTACGTTGACCGTGTACCCTACGCCAAGCTGTGGCGGGGCAAGTGCTTTCGGATGCCAAATTCCTCGCACTCACCCTACTGGGATGCCCCGGAACGCGTCAATCTTCTTCTCTCGGATTTTTTGAAGGATTTGAGCGGGGAAGCCAAATGAAGATACTTATCGTTGGTGCAGGCATCGCCGGGCTCGCCACCTACCGGGCATTATCGCTGCGGGGTCTGGATGCCAGCATTGTGGAGCGTAACCTTCACGCGGGAGTGGGCGGGGCAGGGCTCTATCTCCCAGGAAACGGCATACGAGCGTTGGCCGAGCTCGGCGTACGCCATGCCGTCCTCGATCACTCGCATCCCATCCGGTGGCAGCATTTTTGCGACGAGAAGGGCAGCTTGTTAAACGCAATCGACACCAGCATTTTCTGGAGGGGAGTGGCGCCGTGTCGGGCGATCAAACGCTCCGTTTTGTGGGAGCTGCTCCGAGCGGACATTCCCGATGAAGCGATTCAATATCGCCGCGTCGTGAACGTGATCAGTCGGCCGACGCATTGTGAGGTGGCTTTTGAGGACGGTGTGCGCGAGTATGACCTCGTCATTGCCGCCGATGGTCTCAACTCCACCGTTCGGAACTTCGTTTTTCCCGAGGCGCCCCACCCGGAATATGTGGGTAACGTTTGCTGGCGAAGTATTGTCCCGAACAGAGTGGGCGCGACAGACTGGGTGGTCATGCTGGGTAGGCGCAAGAGTCTGTTGATCAAGCCAGTCTCCGCGAGCGAGGTCTACGTCTATGCCGACATGTCGGTCTCTAATGAACGAACCGCGTTCTTTTCGGCGAACACCCCTCTGATGCCGCTGTTCCGCGATGTTGCCGGTCCATTTTTGAATGTGCTCGACGCCACGGCCGGCGCTCAAGTTCATTACGGGAAGTTGATGCGGCTGCGGCTGGACAGTTATCACCGAGGACGGGTGGTTCTGGTTGGAGACGCGGCACACGCTTCTCCGCCCAGCATGGCTCAGGGCGCCGGTTTGGCAGTGGAAGATGCGCTGGTGCTCGCCGAGGAGCTCGCCACGACGTACAACGTGGAGAATGCGCTGCATCGCTACGAAGCTCGTCGAAAGAGCCGTATCGATTGGGTTCACAGGCAGTGCGCGGCGCGTGACAAGATGCGGCGCTTTCCCGGCCCGCTGCGGAACACACTTCTGCGCTTCGCTGGGAATCTCCTGTATCAGCGGGCCTATGGCCCTTTGATGGAGCCGATCTAATCCATAGTTAACTCAGGCGCATATTCATCGCGACAAGGAGAGGATCGATGTCGACGTTATGCTAATCTGCACAAGACGGCGCCGCCTACGGCGGGCCGTTGTTGCTCGCACTTTTACGATAAGGTGATCCACAAAAGTGGGCGATTCGAACGCAGTTCTCACAACGGCGAAAGCCGCCCAGTTGTTGGGCGTATCCACGCGTACCGTCCAGTTATGGGTGGAAAGCGGACAGCTGCCGTCGTGGAAGACGCCTGGAGGACATCGGCGCATTCCACGACAGGCCGTTCTGAGCTTGATCGAAAACCCGATTCAAGAGCATGTGCACTTGCGGGCCCATGCCATCGTAGTCGCCGGGAAAGGCCGAGGTTCGCAATGGCGCCAGACGGGGCTGCCCGGTTCGGGGCTGCTGCTGGATGTCACAGAAGACGTTCCCATCGCGCGGGAATGGCTGGCCATGGCGCCTCCCATGGTGGTGGTGGTCGAAGATGCGGACCAGCCCGAGCGTAAGAGTCTGACAGCATCACTGGCCCACGACCCGCGTTTCCGCCAGACCGTGTTGGTCAGCATGACGGCCAAGGGAGAAGTCGCTACGGCTGCAGGCCGGCCCAGACACTTGCATCTGAAGATGGCTGCCGACGTCGCATCGGCGAGTGCTGCCGTCATCGCCAGCCTGCAGCAAACGGATAGCGAAGCCAAAGCAGCCGTGTCCTACCGCTTACCGTGGAATGAGTCCGCGCGCCTTGAAGCCGTCCGGCGATCGGGCCTCCTCCGTTCGGAACCCGAAGAGGAATTCGATCGGCTAGTGCGTTTGGCTGCCCACGCGACTCACTCCCCCATCGCCATGTTCACGCTCATTGCGCAAGAGGAGCAATGGTTCAAATCGCGGGTTGGATTCGACGGTGTCGCCACGCCCAGAGATTGGGCGTTCTGCAATGAAACGCTGTTTGCGAACGAATTCACTGTGATCGAGGATCTCTCTCAAGTGGAGTCGTTCTCCGATAATCCGGCCCTTGCCGAACCATTTGGCTTTCGGTTTTATGCGGGCGCCCCGGTACGCGACCCGCTGGGCTTTGCGTTGGGATCCACTTGTATCATCGATGTGGTGCCGCGAACTTTGAGTCCGCAGGAGCGCGAGGCGCTGACCACGGTTGCTGACGCGACGTCCAATCTTATATGGCTACGGGAAATCGAGCGCCGTTTCGGGTCCCATGACGAGCTAACGGTTGCCGCCTCCTGATTAGCGCAACACTGCGACTGTCGTCGAAGCATTCGGCCGCCGCGTCAGAGCGGTGTAGTGAACCGGGGCACGGCTTCGGCAAGAAAATCAATGAGCGCTCGGACGGCGGGGTTGAGGCCCCGGCGGGAGGAGAACACCGCGTAGATCGTGCCGCAGCCCGAGCTCCAGTCCGGAAACACCTGTGTGAGGCGGCCCGATTTGAAATCGTCTAGGCAGTTGTGTTCCGGCAGCAGTGCTATGCCGAGCCCGCGCGCGGCGGCGTTCCGAAGTAACTCCACATTGCCCGAGATCAA